>NZ_CP115671.1:2433832-2738061 GCF_027886425.1 Brevundimonas vesicularis
CCGGCGCCGTTTGCGCCACAGCGGGGGCCTGGGCTGCTCCAGCCGCGAAAAGAGCCGCGAGGGTCGCTGCGATGATGGCCTTACGCATGGTCTTGTCTACCCTAACCGTTCTTGACCTTGGCCCGCACGCGCTCGGCGATGGCGGGGCTGACGAAACTGTCGATCGCGCCGTCCAGCCGGGCGATCTCTTTGACGAGCCGCGAGGCGATGGCCTGATGGCGCGGATCGGCCATCAGGAATACGGTCTCGATGTCCTGATTGAGGCGCTGGTTCATGGCCGTCATCTGGAACTCGTATTCAAAGTCGGCGACGGCGCGCAGACCCCGGATGATGACGCTGGCGTCCAGCTCTTCGGCGAAATGCATCAGCAGTGTCGAAAACGGCTGGACCACGATGTCGCCGCCGAGGGGCGCCATCTCGGCCTTCAGCATCTCGACCCGTTCGGCGGTGGAGAACAGCGGCCCCTTGTCATCGTTCTGGGCCACGCCGATGACCAGTCGGTCCACCAGCTTCAGCGCGCGCTTGATGATGTCGGTATGCCCGTTCGTCACCGGGTCGAAGGTGCCCGGATAAAGTCCGATGCGCATGCGTGTCTCCCCGGCCTGTCGCGTGGCGTCAGCGTCGTTTAGCAGGTGCGAAATCAGCGGCCTAGCCGGCTGACGCCATCGTCATCGTCACGATCCGCGATGGGCTGGGGCGCCTGGGCGCTCCCGGCCGCTTCGACCTTGGCGAGCAGGACCGGATCATTGGCGAAGGCGACATCGTCGATGGCGGTGATCGGACAGACGGGCGTGGCGCTGTTGCACAGGAAAGCGCCGTCGAAGGCGCCGATCTCATCGAGACGGATCGGTCGCGTTTCACTGGTCAGCCCGACCTCGGGCAGCCCGCGCGTGATCATGGCCTGGGTCACGCCCGCCAGCATCGGGGCCTGGGGCCAGACGATCCGGTCGCCTTGGACGAAGCCGATGTTCCACAGCGTGCCCTCTGACACCCGCCCTTCACCATCCACAAACAGGGCGTCGTCAAACCCGGCGGCGCGCGCGGCGCGGCGCGCGCGAATCAGGCCGAAGGTGGCGAGATGCTTCAGATGCGGCGCCTCGCGCTCATAGGGCATAGCGGTAATCCGCACCCGGTTCGCCAGCGGCGGTGGCGCAGGGGAGACACTGGTCATCACCTTCGGTCGGCCGACATAGGTCGGGTTGCGATGGCCGATGTCGGGCGAGAACAGGTTGACGCGCAGCCAGCAGGCATCATGACCGGCGACGGCCAGCGCCATCAGACGCCGAAACTCTGCCTCGCCGGGGCTTTCGCCGAACAGTTCGACGGCGGCCTGCTCCAGACGCGCGAGGTGGAGGTCGAGGCCGCGCGCGGCGCCGTCCTCGACGCGGAAGGAGGTGTAGGCGCCGTAGTTGACCAAGGCCTGGTGCGCCAGGTCGTCAGGCGTGGCGGGAAGGCCGTCGATCAGAAACGTCGCGCTCAAACGACCCTCCCCTCTCCCGCTGGGCGGAGGCGGATCAGACCTCGCCGCCGTCTTCTCCGCCGACATCGGCATCATCTGCGCCGCCGCTTTCCGGCAGACGTTCAACCGAGACGACCTTCTCGTCCTTGCCGGTGCGGAAGATGGTGACGCCCTGGCTGGAGCGGCCGACGATGCGGACCTGATCGATGCGCGTGCGGATCATCTGACCGCCCGAGGTGACCAGCAGAAGGTCGTCCGTCTCCTCGACCGGGAAGGCCGCCGCCAGACGCGTGCCGGCGCGACCGCCCAGGCCGTGGGCCGTCAGACCCTGACCGCCACGACCGGTGCGGCGGTATTCGTAGGCCGAGGATCGTTTGCCGAAGCCGGTTTCAGTGACCGTCAGGATGAACTGTTCGGCGGCGCCCAGTTCGGCGATCCGCTCGACCGTCAGAGCCGCATCCGCGACCTCGTCTTCGGCCTCGACTGGGGCTGCGGCATCCTCTTCCGCTTCCGCGCCGGCCAAGGCCTTGCGCATCGCGTTGGCGTGTTTGACGTAGGCGGCGCGTTCTTCCGGCGTCGCGTCCACACGGCCCAGGATGGCCATGGAGATGACCTCGTCGCCGTCCTGCAGCCTCACGCCCCGGACGCCGGTCGAATCCCGCCCCTTGAACACGCGCACGTCGTCGGCCTTGAACCGGATCGCGCGGCCCAGCGCCGTGGTCAGCAGCACGTCGTCGTCCGCCGTGCACAGGCCGACGCCGACCATGCGGTCAGAGCCTTCCAGCTTCATGGCGATCTTGCCGGCGCGGTTCACGGTGGCGAAGTCCGACAGCTTGTTGCGCCGCACGTCGCCCGAGCTGGTGGCGAACATGATGTCGTAGTCGCCCCAGGTCGTCTCGTCCTCAGGCAGAGGCAGAACGTTCATGATGCTGTCGCCCGGCTCGATGGGCAGCAGATTGACGAAGGCCTTGCCCCGCGATTGCGGATTGCCCAGCGGCAGGCGCCAGGTCTTGAGCTTGTAGGCCTTGCCGTTGGTGGCGAAGAACAGGACCGGCGTGTGGGTCGAGGCGCTGAACACGCCTGTGATGGCGTCCTCGTCCTTCATCGACATGCCGCTGCGGCCCTTGCCGCCGCGATGCTGGGTCCGATAGGCGTTCAAGGCCACGCGCTTGACGTAGCCGCCGTGGGTGACGGTGACGACCATGTCCTCGCGCGGGATCAGGTCCTCGTCCTCCATCTCGCCGTCGCCTTCCCCGATCAGGGTACGGCGCGGAACGGCGAACCGGTCCTTCACGTCGATCAGGTCATCGCGGATGATGGCCAGGACGTTCTTGCGGTCCGACAGAATGGTCAGGTGGCCCTGGATAGTGTCGGCCAGGCCGTGCGCCTCGCCGAAGATGTCGTCGCGGCCGAGCCCCGTCAGGCGCGACAGGGTCAGAGCCAGGATGGCCCGGGCCTGTTCGTCGGTCAGACGGATCTTGTCGCCCTCGACGATGACAGTGCGCGGGTCGGCGATCAGCTCGACCAGGGCCATCATGTCGCCCACGGGCCAGGCCTTGGCCTGCAGCCGCTCGCGCGCCTCGGTCGGATCGGCCGAGGAGCGGATGATGTGGATCACCTCGTCGATATTGGCCACGGCGACGGCCAGACCGACCAGGACGTGGCCACGGTCGCGGGCCTTGTTCAGCTCGAACTTGACGCGGCGAACGACGACTTCCTCGCGGAAGTCGAGGAAGATCTGCAGCAGTTGGCGCAGGCCCATCTGCTCGGGTCGGCCGTGGTTCAGCGCCAGCATGTTGACGCCGAACGAGCTCTGCATGGCTGTATAGCGCCACAGCTGGTTCAGGATCACGTCGCCGGACGCGTCGCGCTTCAGCTCGATCACGATCCGCATGCCTTGGCGGTCGGATTCGTCGCGAACGTCGGAAATACCTTCCAGCCGCTTCTCGCGCACCATTTCGGCGATGCGTTCGATCAGGGTCTGTTTGTTGACCTGATAGGGCAGTTCGGTGACGACGATGGCCTCGCGGTCCTTGCGGATCTCCTCCACCGAGGCGCGGCCGCGCACGACGACCGAGCCACGACCGTCGCGCAGGGCGTTGCGCGGCGCGGTACGGCCCATGATCTCGCCGCCGGTCGGGAAGTCCGGGCCGGGCACGATGTCCAGCAGGGCGTCGTCGGTGACGTTCGGATCATCCAGCAGGGCCAGGGCCGCATCGACGACCTCGCCCAGATTGTGCGGCGGAATGTTGGTCGCCATGCCGACGGCGATGCCGCCCGCGCCGTTGACCAGCAGATTGGGAATCCGGCTCGGCAGAACGACCGGCTCCAGCTCCTTCTCGTCGTAGTTCGGCTGGAAATCGACCGTGTCCTTGTCGATGTCGGCCATCAGGGCGACGGCGGCCGGGGCCATCCGGGCTTCGGTGTAACGCATCGAGGCGGGCATATCGCCGTCGACCGAACCGAAGTTGCCCTGGCCGTCGACCAGCATCAGCCCCATCGAGAACGGCTGCGCCATCCGCACAAGGGCCATATAGACCGAGGCGTCGCCATGGGGGTGGAACCGGCCCAGCACGTCACCGACCACACGAGCGCATTTCGAATAGCTGCGCTCAGGCGTCATGTTCAGATCGTGCATCGAATACAGGATGCGACGGTGAACCGGTTTCAGCCCGTCCCGGGCGTCAGGAAGCGCGCGCGAGACGATCACGCTCATGGCGTAGTCGAGGTACGAACGCTTCAGTTCGTCCTCGATCGTGATCGTGGAAATGTCGGAGCCGCCGCCTCCCGGAACGATCGGAGATGCGGCGTTTTCGTAGCTGTCGTCGGTCAATGAAGCGTGGCTTTATGCGGCCGGAATCGGAACGTGATCCGCTGTGACGATTTCTAGCATTCCAGGGCCTCGGTGGCAAAGCGACGTCGCCGTGAAAGCCCGTCTCTGAAAGGACTTTCGACATGCGCGCCACCCGCCTCGCCGCCGCCCTTCTCCTGGCCTCCCCCTTGGCCCTGACCACCGCCTGCGCCGCGACCGGAAACGCGCCCCAGGCGGCCGTCGAACGCGCGCCCGTCGGCGCGACGGGACAGGCCGTTCTGATCAACGCCTCGGGCGCCAATATCGGCCGCGTCGACCTGCGTCAGGGGCCGACCGGCCTGCTGATGAAGATTGAGGCTTCGGGCCTGACGCCCGGCTGGCACGGCATCCACATCCATGCGACCGGCGAATGCGCCGCGCCCTTCACCTCGTCCGGGGCCCACATCAACCACGGCGAGCCCAAGGCTCCGCACGGCCTGCTGAACGCTTCCGGGCCGGACGACGGCGACCTGCCCAACGTCTGGGCCGGTGCGGACGGCAAGGTGAACACCGAACTGTTCACGACCCGCGCCCGGATCTCGTCCGAAGGCCCCGGCCAATGGCTGTGGGACGGCGACGGCTCGGCCATCATCATCCACGCCAACCCAGACGACCATTCGACCCAGCCCATCGGCGGCGCGGGCGACCGGGTGGCCTGCGCGGCGCTCAGCGCTAGCTGATCTTCTCTCCGAAACGGAAAGTGGCCCGCTGGACAGCGTTCAGCGGGTCTCTTTTTGCGCGAGCAGATGGCGGATCAGTTCGGTCTGCTCCTCTTGCCGTGCGGTCAGGTGTTCGACCTTTTCCAGCAGGGCCATTATCTCGATCTCGGCCTTCAGATTGACCTGATAGTCATTGCCCGCGTCCAGCCGATCCTTTGACGCCTGGCGGTTCTGGCTCATCATGATGACCGGCGCCTGGATCGCCGCCAGCATCGACAAGACCAGGTTCAGGAAGATGAAGGGATAGGGGTCGAAAGCTTCCTTGCGCAGCAGCAGGTTCAGCCCGGTCCAGATCGCCAGGAAGACGCCGAACGCGATGATGAACGGCCACGAACCGCCGAACGCCGCAACCCGATCGGCCAGCCGCTCTCCAAAGGTTTGGCGGTCGTCGAAGGTCTCGTTGATGTCTTCGGACACAGGGCGACGATCGGCGGTGCTCTGAACGACGACGGCTTCGTTCGCCGGAAGATCGTGCTTCGCCTTGCCCAGCCAGCGGCGGGAAACGTGGTCGGCGTCGAGGGGGGCGTGGTGCATGACGGGCTCCTGATACGATCAGGAACAGATCAAGCCTTGGCGGCCCCCGCACGCAAGCCCCGTTCGGCCAGGGCCACCAGGGCCACCCCGCCCATGGTGATGGCCGATCCCGTCAGAATCTGCGGCGTCAGGATGTCGCCCATGAAGCTCCAGCCGATGAACATCGACACCACCGGCGTGACCAGGAGATAGGGCGTCACCCGCCCCGCCTCGCGCCGCTGGACCAACCAAAACAGCAGGGTCGTCGCCAGCACGGACGATACGACGCCCGCCCACAGCAATGAGGCCCAGACCATGGGCGTGGCGCGCTTCACCGCCTCCCACTGGCCATGCTCGAACACCGCCGAGCCGAAGGCCATGACGGGAAAGGCCCCCAGCGCCAGCAGACCCTGCATCTTCAGTGGCGGGATGGAGGTGGTGCGACGCGCGACCACCGTGGTCACGCCCCAGGCGGCGCCGGCCGCGATGGCGACCAGAATGGCCTTCCAGTCCTGCAGCGCATGGGCGTCCAGCGTCATCCAAGCCACGCCGACAAAGGCCACGCCCATGCCGACCAAGGCCGCCTTGGACAGCCGCTCGCCCAGGATCAGGAAGGCGAACAGGGTGGTGAAGGGGATCCACAACTGGTTGGCCACGGTCACCGGGCTGACGTCTGTCGCCAGCCAGTAGGCGGTGTAGGCCAGGCCGTACTGGATCGGCCCGCCGATGATGACGATCAGCATCAGGCTCTTCCAGTCCGGGAACGGCGGCCGCACGAAGGCGATCAGACAGGCAGTGGCGATGCCGAACCGGATGGCGCCGACCAGCAGCGGCGACAACTCCTGCGTCGCCAGCTTGGCCCCGGCGTTGTTGACGCCCCACACCACGATGATCGCCACAATGGCGGCGATCTCCAGCCCTGTCAGGGCGTGAGGCCTCTTGGATAGGGGCGCGGGCGCAGGCGCAACTTCGGAACGAACGTCGGTCATGACCGCCCTATGGCACGGCGCGGCTGCCGCGTCGGCTCACTTTGAATGACCTCAGGTTTCCGCTCAGAAATCCGGCTTGGCGACCGCTCGCACCGATCGCCAAGCCAGGCACTCAGTCTTAGAACGGGATGTCGTCGTTCAGATCGTAGCTTTCCTTGGGGCCGCTCGGCTTGTTGGCGCCGCCGGTGGAGAAGCCCGAGGAATAGTCGTCATCGCCGCGACCACCGCCGCCGCCGTAACCACCGCCCGACGAGCCGCCTTCCGAGCGGCCGCCCAGCATGGTCAATTCACCCTTGAAGCGGCTGACGACGATCTCGGTCGAATACTTTTCGACGCCCTGCTGGTCGGTCCATTTGCGGGTCTGGAGCGCGCCCTCGATATAGACGGTCGAACCCTTCTTCACATAGTTCTCGACCACCTTGACGATGTTGTCGTTGAAGATGACGACCCGGTGCCACTCGGTCTTTTCCTTGCGCTCGCCTGAGGACTTGTCGCGCCAGGTCTCCGAGGTGGCGATGGAGAGGTTGGCGATGCGGTCGCCATTGGGCATGGAGCGGATCTCGGGGTCGCGACCCAGATTGCCGACCAGAATGACCTTATTGACGCTGCCCGCCATGGAAACTTCCTTCTTGTGTGAGGCGGCGACGACTTCGCCCGCCCCGTCAATTCAGTCCGATGTCTGACCGGGGCGACGGCTCATCGCCAGCCCTTTCGACAGCAAACCCGCTAAATCAGTGGATAAGCATTAACCGAATGTTCCACTTTCGTTCTGGTCACGCAAATCCTACTCCGCAGCGGGGTCGGCGGCGATGGCGATGGGACGACCCGTCTCGTCGCGCTGGATGGCGCCGGGGATGGCCAGACGGCCGTCGCCGGTGCGGGCCATGGCGAAGAAGCGGCTGCCGGTCAGGCTCTTGCCGATCTTGACCCCTTCGCGGTCGACGAAGATGAAGCGGCCCTGATAGGCGCCGGCGATTTCCTGGTTCGAACCGCCCATGCGTAGGAAGCGAAGGCGCATCTCCTCCAGCCGCGCGGCGCATTGTTCGAGCTGGGGCTGGTTGTCGGCAATTTTCTGCAGGCGCGGCGGCGCATTGTCCGGCGTCGCCACGAAGTAGCAGGCGCCCTCGGCGAACTCGTACTTGGGTTCGTTTGAGCAGGCGCCCAGCAGAGCAGTCCCGGCGATGGCGGCGAGGGCGACGAAACGCATCAGTTCATTCCCGTGAATTGGCAGTTGCGATCCTGCTCGGTCAGGGTCCTGAAACGGTTGTTGTCATTCGACTGTTCCACCCGGCGGGGCACCAGACGCAGGGTCGTATCGCCCCAGCGGCCGTATTGGGCGTCGCCCGGCCCGACGCAGGTTCCGGCGTAAAGCGCTTGAACGCACGCGTTCAAGCTCATGCTTGGCGACAGGGTGCGCCAATCGGAGCCGGTGTGGCGCAGGCAGGGGCTGCCGCTGGCCACGGGTGTGGGGCGCGGCGCAGGCGTCTGTTCGACGGAGGCCGGCGGCGGGGTCTGGGCCATCTCGACCGCGGGCAGTTCGGGCGGCGGGGCGAAGGCGGCGGTCGGGGCGGCGGCCAAGGCGCCTGTGGCGTCCAGCCCCACGTCTAGAGCGTCCGTCGCCAGGCCATTGCGCTGGGCGCAGACCGCCAAGGTCGCCATGCCGACGAACTGACCATCGACGAAGCAGCGCAGTTCCCGCGTCGGCTCCAGCGTGGGCGCCTCGGCCAGGTTGACCACCAGCCCGCCCTTGGACGCCGGCGGCGCTTCCGTCGTCTTGTCGCCGCCGCCCGCAAAGATCAGGGCGAGCACGACGGCGATGACGATCGCTACGCCGGCGCCGACCAACAGGATGACGCGGTTGTCTTTCGGAAGGGCCATGAACGGGCTTTCGCGGATGAGGAGGTCAATAACTCCGACCCGGCCTCGGGCGTCAACCGCCTTGACCCCGTCACTACCCCTATCAGGCCGTCAGGCGGCTGAGCGCGGCCTGATAGTTCGCCAGTTGCGTCTGCTGATAGGCGGTCGAGGAGCCGTTGCCGGTCTGGGTGTTGGTTATGCCGCCGGTCGAGGGCGCGAGGGAGCGGTAGGAGGACCGGACCGCCGTCATCGCCTGGGCCAGCGATTCGATCGCCGCCTTGATCGCGGCGGGATCGTTCAGGTTCAGCTTGTTCGACAGGTTCAGCCCATAGGTCTTGATCGCGTCCTTGTCCGGCTTCACCGGACCGACGAAGCCAGGCGTCAGGCCCAGCGCGCCCAGGGCGTCCTTGCCGATCGCTCCGGCGGAGATGACCGCGCCGTCCTTATTGGCCGCCGTCTTGATTTCCAGGCGCTGGACGATGGGTTTGGCCTTCAGGTCGGTGATGACCTTGGCTTCCAACTGGCGGCCAGAGGCGGCGTTGATCTTCTTGGCCAGGCTTTCCAGCGTGTCCTTGGCGTCGATAGTCACGGTGACGGCGCGGCCGCCGGCCGCAGGGCTGATCGAAAACTGATCGCCGGCGCGGGCTGAGGTGGCGACGGTCAGCAGCTTGGAATCCGCTTGCATGATCTGGCCCTGAGGCAGGCCGAGGCGGTCGAGCACGCTGGCCCCGCCCGCTGCGATGCTCAGGCTGGTCGGCTTGGCCTGATCGCCGTCCGCACGCCAGGTTCGGTTCGATTGGACCTGGCCCGTGGCGAGATCGATCTGGGCCAGATAGCCGGACGTGGGGTCGTCCTTGCCGGCGCCTTCCGCCCGGTTCGTGCCGGTGATCCAGACCTTGCCGTCCTTGATGGCGACGTCGGCAGCGGTGTCCGCGCCCGCCCCGCCGAAATAGGTCAGTTGGTCGCTCGCCGAGGCCTGAAGGTCCGCCGACAAGGTGGCGATGAAGACATCGCTGCCGCCGGCATGGGCGTTGGTCACCGTAGAGATATCGAGGTCGGTGTTTTCAGTATGGCCGGTCACCACGACCTTGCCGTTCTCAACCGATATGCCGGCGATCGCGCCGCTGGCGTAGCCAAGGTCACGCGTTGAAGCCAGGCTCGGCACGCCGTCGGCGTCCAGGGTGAAGCGGCGCACGACCGCCTTCCCGTTCTCGACGCCGGCCGTATAGAGGTCGTTTCCTGACACCGTCATGGCCTGAACGGAATCGTCGCCGCTGGTGCCGAACTGCACGGTCGCGACGTTCACGCCCACGTCCGGGCCGTTGATCTTTATCGGCTTTTCCTGGAAAGCCTGAAGATAGGAATCCCAGCCGCCCAGGGCCGCATTGCCCGGCATGGCCGATTTCGAGCGACCGGCGACATAGACCATGCCGTCGGCGCCGAAGCGAACTTCGGTCGCCTCATCGGCCGCCTTAGCCCCGCGACGCTGGGTCCACAGTTCCTGGCCTGAACTGTCGAAGACAGAGACGAAACTGTCGGCCACGGACGCGTTGTCGCCGCTCTTGCCGGGCTCAAGCGCCCCGGTCACGGATCCGGCCAGGGCGACCCGGCCGTCATCATCGATGGCAATGGAGAAGCCGTTGGCGCTGGAGGCGGCGCCGAGCAGCTTGGTCTGCATCAGATTGCCGGCGGAATCGTATTTCATCAGGGCGACATCGCGCGCGCCCTTGATCGGTTGACTGGCGTCGCCCGCCGTCAGTTCGGCGACGACCCAAACGGAGCCATCCGGCGCCACGGCGCTGGCCTTAACCGCGGCGACCCCGTCGGGCAGATCGGCGTGCCCCACCCTGCCCTCGCCCCAGAACGGATCGTCGACGCCCTGCTGGGCGGCCGGCGCCGCGCCGCCGTCGGCCTGGAACTTCAGCAGTTGGCCCGCCGTGCCGGTCTTGCCGACCCCTTGCGTCACATAGACAGCGTCGGAGGTGTCGACGGCCTGGAAGCTGATGGCTTCGCCGGTCCCGCCATTGACCTTCAACGCCCACTGATCCGGTCCGGCCGGCAGGGTGATGGTCTTGGTCCCGCTTTTGACCGTCTTCGGCTCGGCGGGGATCAACTGAGCGCTGATGCGAGTCGCGACGCCCGCGTCCTCCAGCTTGCCGTTCATATAGGCGGTAACATTGGCCAACGACCGATCGGTCGCCATCTCAGACAAGTCCATGGCGATCGCCTGCTCCCCGGCCGCCGTCTTGACGGTCACGGAGAACTTCACGTCTCCCTCGAACGCCTTAACCGAGGCGGTGGGGTCGCCGTCGTGGATGGGGGCGGTGACGAAACTGGTCGGCGCCCGTTCCAGCGCAAAGGTGCTCTTGACCGAGGTCTGGGCCACGCCCTGCACCAACCGCATGTCTTCGAAACTGGCGGTGCTCAGATAGGTCGATAATTCGGCCAGGCCTTCGCCGAAGCGCTTGGACACCAAGGCCGCTTCCGACGCGCTCAGCCCCATGACGCCAGCACGGTCGGCCAAAGCGCCCAGCGTGTTCAGGCCCTGATACAGGGCGAACATCTTGCGGTAGTCGGTGGAAGCGCCGGCCAGATCCAGGCTGACATTGCCCTCGTCGATCAGGCGACGGCCGCCCAGGGCCGCACGGACCAGGTCGCTAGCCTTCGCCGGTGTCGCCGTGGACGACCAGGGGGCCGTCGGTTGGGTCTTCTTGGTTTTGACGGCCGGGCTGGCGGTCGTGGCGGCGCCTGACGACGACGTCCCCGTCGTCGTTCCAAAAAGACCCAGCAGATAGCTGTTGTTGATCATTCAGACGGCTCCGACCCTATCGTGCGGCGGGCGTCGATAAGGAACCGTTAAGCTGTCGGATCAGCCCTTGAACAGCGACAGGATGACTTGCGGCGCCTGGTTGGCGATCGACAGGGCCTGAACGCCGAGTTGCTGCTGGACCTGCAAGGCCTGAAGGCGGGCGCTTTCCTTAGCCAGGTCCGCGTCGACCAGATTGCCGATGCCGGCCTCCAGCGCGTCCGACAGCTTGCCGACATAGGTGGTGTGGCGCTCAATCTGCTTAGACTGGGCGCCCAGTTCGGAAAGACGGGAACTCGAGGTTGCGATGGCGTTGTTGATCCGGTTCAGCGCGGCTTTTGCATCGGCCTCAACCAATAAGCTTGGCGCGTCAACAGCGGGCGTAGCCGAAGCGTCGGCCGCAAGCCCCAAGCCTGAAAGTGTCAGGTTTTGACGCTTCAGCTGGATATTCTCCTGGCCGTCCGCACTAGCGATAAAGTTCAAGTCCCCGAGCGGCGCAGGAGGTGTCGCGCCGTCCGTACGCCCTGCGAGAATGTTCTCACCATCAAAAATGGCGTTGTCTGCAAAAGACTGGATCGACAACAGAAGCGATTGAAACTCCTGGTCATACGATTTGCGAGTCGCATCGCTGGCGCTCGGGTCCGCCGCTGCGGTCGCCTTCTGCTTCAACTCGAGCAGGATGTCCGAGATCTGCTCGCCGGCCGCCAGCGACACGTCTGCGATGGACGTCGCGCGGTTCAGGCTTGTGGTGACGGCTTCGAGCGATCCCCGGTCGGCACGCTGCCCCTGAGCCACCGCCCAGACCGCGGCGTTGTCGCGCGCGCCCTGAACCTTCAGCCCCGTGTTCACCCGGCTCTGCGTCGCCGCCAACTGGTCGTTGGTGCGGTTTAGATTCTGCAAGGCGATCATCGCCGAGGTGTTGGTGTGGATGCTGGTGGTCATGGCTTCAAGCCCCCGGACGTTCTGTGGGCTACAGGGTTAACCATGAGTCGTAATCACATGGTTAACGCGCCGGAAACCATGATTGCGCCGTCCAGCGAGCCGGCGGCGTTGAAAAGTTTGAGCCCTCGCCGGTTGTCAGACGGCGGTATCGACCAGACGACCTCCACGATAGGTCGGGTCGCTGTTCAACTTCTCGACATCCTCGCGCGGCAACTGGCGGATCACCTCCCCCGTCACCCGGTCCAGAACCTTGTAGACGAAGCGGTTGTCACCCACGGCCTCGATGGTCAGTCGAAAGCGGCTGGCGTCTTCGGTGTCGTTTGCTGGTGTTCCAGCGGGAGCCAGACCTGAGGCAGTCACAGCGTTTTCTGGGGATCGGCTTACAGTAGAGACACTCGCGGCATTTTGGGTCATATCTGCCGCGCGGACCAATCCGCGCCCTTCTGAATATCAAAGAAGAGGCCGGGGCGGCCGATAACCGCCCCGGCTCAAGGCCTTATCGGAACAGGCCGAGCAGGATTTGGCTCGACGAGTTAGCGATCGACAATGCTTGCACGCCCAGCTGCTGCTTGGTTTGCAGGGCGGTCAGCTTGGCGCTTTCCTTGGCCAGATCGGCATCGACCAGGTTGCCGATACCGGCTTCCAAGGCGTCCGCCATCTTGCTTGTAAAGGTCGTCGAGCGTTCCAGCGACTTGGACTGGGTGCCCAGGGTGGCCAAGTCAGCCGTAAAGGCCTCAATGGCGGTCTGAACGTCTGCAGCCGTGGCGCCTGCAGGGGTCGCGTCCGACGGAGCGGCCACGCCGATGGTCAGAGCGGTCGCGGACGTGTCGGTGATGACATCGACCGAGGCCGTCCACAGATTCTGGCCATCGAAGTTGGCGCCGGCGAGGGCGTTGTCGATTTCCACCTGCAGAGCATCGAAATCGGCTTGCAGAGCGGTCGTCGTGGCTGTCGAACCGCCGGCCTCGATAGCAACGGCCAGCGACTTCATTTCAGTCAGGGCGTCGATGACGGTGTCACCGGCGGCCAGAGCCACATCCACAATCGATTGACCGCGTTGCAGCGACTGCTTGACCGAACCCAAGGCGCTCATTTCAGCGCGCTGGTTGGTGGCGATCGCGAAAATGGCGCCGCTGTCCTTGGCGGACGAGACAGCCATACCCGTCGAGATTCGGTTCTGGGTGGTGGAGAGCGCCTTGTTGGTGGCGTTCAAGCTTTGCAGCGCAACGTTGGCGCCATAGTTCGTGTTGATGCTGTTAGCCATTTTGGCTGTCCTTTTCACTTCGTGATGTTCGACGCCGTTTTGGCGACCGAGAGCATTTTGCCCACATCCAAGGAAGCAAATGCCGGGCCACCTCAACCGTTAACGGCGAACCAAACGAACCTTCTATATGTTTGTTTTTGCAGCATTATATTTTCGCTTAGGTTAAGCCGCACGGCAGCATTCGCCTAGCCAAAGCAAAAAATGCCGAGCACCCGGCAAAAAATGCCCGGCACGATATGCCGGACAAGCAAAATGGCAGCCGGACCAGAGTCCGACTGCCTTTCAGAACCGTGGTTTTGGAAACCTGGGCCGCTAGCTGCGGAAGAGGCTCAACAAGATTTGGCTGGAGGAGTTGGCGACCGACAGGGCCTGAACACCAAGCTGTTGCTTGGTTTGCAGCGCGGTCAGGCGAGCGCTTTCCTTGGCCAGGTCGGCGTCCACCAGATTGCCGATGCCGGCCTCGACTGCGTCCTGAATCTTGCTGTTGAAAGTGATCTGACGCTCCAGCGACTTGGACTGGGTGCCGATTGTGGCCAGGTTTGCGGTGAAGGCTTCGAGAGTCGACTGAACGCCGGCCGCCGTGGCCGTCGCAGGCGTCGGATCGATCGCAGCAGCGAAGCCGACGTCGTAGGTGGTGCCTGAGGTGTCGGTCAGCACACCCGTCTCGGCGCCGTCGGTCCACAGGTTTACGCCATCGAAGTTAGCGCCCGCCAGCGCATTGTCGATCTCTACCTGCAACGCATCATAGTCGTTTTGAAGAGCATCAGTGGTGGCGGTCGAGCCGCCGGCTTCGATGGCGACAGCCAGAGCCTTCATCTCGGTCAACGCTTCGACGACAGTATCGCCAGCCGCCAAGGCCACGTCCACGATCGACTGGCCGCGCTGCAGCGATTGCCGCACCGCATTTAGAGCGCCTAATTCGGCGCGCTGGTTAGTAGCGATGGCGAATATTGCGCCATTGTCTTTCGCCGATGCGACGTTCAGTCCCGTCGAGACACGGTTTTGCGTGCGCTCCAACATAGCGTTGGTCGCATTGAGGTTTTGCAGCGCGACCATGGCGCCGTAGTTCGTATTGATGCTCGTAGCCATTTTGGCTTTCCTGTTCACTTCGTGTGATGTGCGACGCCATTTTAGCGTCAGGAGCGTTTTGCTCGGTCTTCAGGAGAGCAAGGGCGAGGCCAGTCCAACAAGCCATGCCGGCCGCACGCCGACACTGATTTCATTGAACTTATCTCGACGGTTTGCGAAGCGACCCGGCAAGCCTGCACACCAGGCGGCAGAAGTTGCCGAGTCGTTTTTGCAGGGCGTCAGTCGCGGCGTCGCACCTGCGCGTCCTGCATCGCGCGTTCGGCCAACAAGGTCTCGACCGCGAGCCGCCGCGCCCCGTCGCAAGCGACGATCTGGGCGCCGCGCAGCAGATAGGCCGCGTCCAGATCGCCGGTCGTGGGTTCAGCCGGCAGGGTCGCCAGCGCGCACGGACGTGTCGCCGCCTCCGGCAAGACCAGTCGCGCCGGCGCAACCGTCGAGATTGGGGGCGATGCGGCACAGTTCGCCGTCATGGTCGCGCAGGCGATCAGCGCGGCGGTTGTCCAAGGGTTGATCGGCATCGTCGGCGCTCCAGGCCTGGGCGACGGCGGCCGTGGTCGCCCGGTCCGCCGCCCCCGTGGTGTGGTGATAGTGATCGACGCGCCGGGCCTGAGCCGCCACGCCCTCGGTTTCGATGCGTCTGGCCTGGGCTTGAGCGGCCGCCACGGCGGTCGCATCCCGCGCCTGAGTGCGGGAGGCCTCCAGACGCCTGTGCTGCAGGTTCAGCGGATCCCAGCGAAAGCCGAGCCCGCCCAACAGGACGAATCCCAGCGCCAACGCTGCAGCAGCGGCCGCCAACCAGCCGAGCGGCGTCAGCGCCCGCAGTATCGATCCCGCGCTCATGGAAAGGCCTTTCGATCCAGCTCGAAATGCGGCCCGTTTCGCAGCGACTTCCAGTCGCCGCCCCAGATCAGCGGCGTCTTCAGATCCAGCGCCGCCGCCTTGAACGCCTGGGTGATCCGGCCATACAGCGGCCAGTCCCATCGCACCTGGCCTTCGACCAGGGCGGCGACATCGACGGCGTGGCCCGTCAGATGCCGCGAGCGCGTCGTGCGGTTGGCCCCGGCCTTGATCAGGGCGGCCTGACGTTCGGCCGTGCGCAGTCCCTCGGTGATCATGAAGTCCACCGGCGTGCGTGTGATGGCCGCCTCGACCACCGCAGTCAGGGCCAGATGCACGCCGACCAGCCGCGCACGCGACCGGCTGGACAGACGAAAGCTCATGGTCGGCCTCCGCTGATCCGCAGCCGCGCGGTGGCGATCAGGGTGATCAACTGTTGCGCGGTCGGCGCCACCAGATAGAGCACCAGGATCAAGGCCAGCAAGCCCACCAGCCCGTCCGTGATCCTGGGCAACATCTCAGGCGTTATCCGCCCGACCGTGCGCATCAACAGCACCCACAGCCCCGCGCTGACGGCGAAGGCGTTGAGGCGACGAAATAGCCAGCGCCCCTCCGCCAAGGGGATCGCGCCCTGCCTGTGTCGGGTCATCGTTCATCCTCCTCGTCATAGGTTTCGACGGCGCAACGGCCGTCCCAGCCGGACTGGGCGCGCCATTCCCCGTCGCTGAGGCCGTCGGGCGCTTCCCAGGCCTCCGCCTCCAGCACCTCGACCGGCTCGGCCGGATGTCCGCGCCGGCTCATCCGACAACCGTGATCAGAACCGCGCCCGAAGCGCCCGAACCGCCCTGGCCGCCGAAGGTCAGACCAGCGCCGCCTCCCCCGCCCCCGGCCCCGAAGTGAGCACCAGCGCCGCCGGGAGAACCGGCTCCACTCGCCGAAGCATCGCCGCCCCCGCCCCCGCCGCCCACAATCGACAACAGCGGCTTGGGCGAGGCCTGTCCCGCAGCGCCCGCAACACCGCCGGCCGCACGAAGGCCCGACCAACCGCCGACGCCGCCCGCGCCTCCGGCATAGGCGACATCCGCTGCACTCAGACCGCCCCCTGCCCCGCCGCCGCCCGGCCCGTCCGAGCAAAGGGTTTCTGAGCCCATCGTCGCCGTCGCGGTCGTCGAAGAGCTTCCGCCGGGGTTGGCGAACCGTTGGCCGATACCGCCTGCTCCACCCACGCCAGAGCCGCCTGCGGCGCCGCCCGTCGCGCGTAACAGGACCATGTCGCCTGTCGCGACCTCGCTATCGCCGCCCGAAACGCCACTGATCCCGCCGGCGCCGACCTTGACCGACAGGACGCCCTCCAGATCGTCCGCCGACCATCGCGCGAGGCTCAGCCCGCCGGCGCCGCCTCCGCCGCCGCCGAGACGCGACGCACCAGCCGCACCCGCCAGCCCTGCGCCCCCCCCCGCCGCCGCCGCCGCCGCCCACGCAGGTCGCCTCGACCCAGCACGCCCAGGCCGGCAGGGCATAGTCGTCATCGCTGGTGAACAGCGTCGTCTCACGCCGGACCGCCCCCTGGTCAAAGGCGATACGCCCCGTCGCGCGATCCACGCGCCACACCGACCGCCATGTCCCAGCGTCATCGCAGACCTTGAGGCTCAGATCGTCGTCGCCGATCAGGCCCAACTCTGCGCGAGCGGCGTATCCGCTCTGAAACAGCAGCGACAGGACATCGCCCGCCGTCGCTTTGTTCAGGGTCAGGCGAAGGTCGCCGTCGCCGCCTTCCTCCTCGCCGCGCGCCGTGAACAGGGCGGCGTTGATCTTGGCCGCCAGGGGATTGGCTTCGTCGGCGGACGTCCCGAGACCCAGCCGCGTCAGGCCCTGCGCCTTGCCCAGTCGCTGTCCCAGCGCGACCCAGCCCCCCTCGGCCCGAACCACCACGACGCCTTCGTCCAAAACGCCGGCGATCATGCCGTCCGACGTCGCCACGGCGGTCCAGCCGCCGCCCTCGAACCGCATCAGGATTCCGACCGGCCGCCCGGCCCAGGCTGCGCCTTCGGCCTCTTGCGGCAGGATATAAAGATCGCCATCCGACGCATCGGCCGGCTGGATCGCCGTCGTGCGACTGATCACCGCCGTCTGCAACAGGGCGTCCAGCCGGGTCAGGGCCGTATTAAGGGTCACATGTTTCTGCATCTGCCCCGCCGCCAGATAGGGCAGGTTCAGACGCGCGCTGAAATCGTCGCTCATTCTTCTCTCCGTTGTCGTGGAGATCAGTCTGGGCGCAGCCCTTCCTCAGGCCGGGAGACGGTCGGTGATTTGAATCAGGTCCTTGATTTCAGACGGCTTAATTGCGGAGAAAACGATGGCTAGGCCGCCTCAGCCAGCGCATCTCAATCTTGCAGATAGATGATCCGCTTCAGCGTCTTGTCGTTTTGCACGCGGGCCTCGTGCATCTCGTGGTTGCCGGTGGCGCGCGCATTGGCCTCGGTGTCCTCGACCCAGTGGGTGCTTTCGATATGTTTTTGCAGCGCCCGCGCCGCCATCAGCTGTCCGGGAAAGAAGGTATCGACGATGTCGCCTGCGATCGGCACCGTCCCAGTGGCGGTGTCGATGGCCATATAGGCCCCCATGCGCGCCAGCGTCGCCGGCGTCGCCTTGGCCCGCACGGCCTGAAGCATCAGCCAGCCGCCCGTCCCGACCGTGTATGCCGTGCCGACGACCGGCACCCAGGTCAGCATGGCGTCCAGCCCCATGCCGAACGGGCCGATGCCGATGACCCGGTCCGACAGTTTCTTGACGCCCTCGACATTGGACCAGATGTTCTCGATATCCCGGATCGACCGTCTGGCCATGTCGCCCTCCAACGCGTCGCCTTAACGCTGGGCGAGGCTTCCTGTTCAATCCGAGAGATACGTCTTCGATGACCCTGATCAAGCTGGCGGCGAATGTGACGGCGAGCGCCCTGCTGCTGGGCTTGGCGGCTTTCGGCGTAGCGGCGCTCAGCGGCATCGGCCATCGCTGGGTGGATATCCTGGCGCAGTTCACATCGCCGGTATTGCTGGCGGCCGTCGGCGTGACCGTGGCGTGTCTGCTCTTTCGCCTATGGCCGGCCTCGATCGTCGGTGGACTGGCGTGCGTGGTGCTGGCCCTGTCGGTCTGGCCGCAATGGACGCCGACGAAGGGCGTGCCCGTGCCTGACCAGCCGATCGTCCGGGTCTATTCGGCCAATCTGTATGTGTTCAACACTGATGTCGCTGCCATGCGCCGGTCCATCGCGGCCGCCGACGCCGACATCCTGGTGCTGGTCGAGTTGGGGCAGGCCCCGGCCTCGCGGCTGGACCAGTTGCTGCCGGACTATCCCCATCGTGTTCTGATCGGCCAGGCGCGCGCCGGCGACCACGCGCGCTCGATCATCGCCTCGCGGTATCCGATCCTGCAACGCCTGCCCGAGCGTCCCGACGGCCTCAGCGCCGTGGGGGCAACGGTTCAGACGCCCATCGGCCCGATCAACGTCTTTGGCGTCCACCTGACCCGACCCTGGCCTTATCAATATCAGTGGGGCCAGATCACCCAGGTCATGGCCTTGGCCGAGCGCATGAAGGCCGCGCCAGACCATCCCGTCATCGCCGCCGGAGATTTCAACAGCGTCTCCAGCGCCCGGATCGGCAAACAGATTCAGTCCGACTTGGGCCTGATCCCCGCGCCCGGCTGGCCCGGCACCTGGCCCAGCCAGATTCCCGCCTTCGCCGGCATCACCATCGACCAGGTCTATCGCTCGCCGGATCTGGCCCTGATCACGCGCCACCTGGGCGAGCCGACGGGATCCGACCACCGCCCCGTCGTCACCGAGTTCACCCGCGCTCAGCCGCCGCGATAAGGGTCTTCAGCCGCGCCTCATGCCCCTCGGCAGGGAAATCGTCAGCGACCCAACCGTCCTCGAACGCCTTCAACACCCGCCCAGTCTCCGGCCCCGGCTTCAGGCCCAGAAGCGCCAGATCGTGGCCCCCGACCGGCATCTTGGGCGGCGACCAGTCGGCGGCCAGCGCCCGCAGCCGCGCGCCATCGCCCCGTCCGGCCGCCTCGGCGCGCATCAGCCGATCCTCGAACACCCTGCGTCCCAACCTGTAGATCGCCGCCCGCGCCTCGGCGTCGCTCATCGTCGGCGAAACGGCAGGCCCGTCCGCCACCGCCGCCGCCAGCCGATCTCGCACCGCGTTCGACAATCTCAGACCACCCGCGATCTCCGTCACAGCCCCCGCATCGGCCGGAAGCAAGGCCGACACCCGCATCACCGGATCGTCGGTCAGGTCACACATCGCCTCGAACAGCGCTAGCGGTTGCGCCTGCGGCAGCGCTTGAGCCAGCACGCCGGTCTCGGCCATCGCCCGCACCGCCGCACGCGGATCGGGCGCCGCCAGCAGTTTCAACACCTCCTTGGACACCCGCTCGGCCGACAGCTGCGCCATGCCGCCCTTCAGCGCCGCGCACGCCGCCAATCCGACCGCGTCCGGCTCACCCCGCCCGTACCAGGCGTAGAACCGGAAGAAGCGCAGGATGCGTAAGTAGTCCTCGCGGATGCGCGTCTCCGCCTGTCCGACGAAAACGATGCGTCCCGCCGCCGCATCCTCCAACCCGCCGCCGGTTGGATCGTACACCGTCCCTGCCGCATCGGCGTAAAGGGCGTTCAGTCGGAAATCCCGCCGCGCCGCATCCTCGGCCCAGTCCTCGGTGAAGGCGACCACCGCGCGGCGCCCGTCCGTCTCCACATCACGACGCAGGGTCGTGATCTCATAGGGACGCCGCTCCGACACGCCCGTCACCGTGCCGTGCTCGACGCCGGTCGGCACGGCCTTCAACCCCGCCGCCTTCAGCGCTGCGATGGTCTCTTCAGGCCGCAGGCGCGTGGCGATGTCGATGTCGTCGACGGGCTGCCACAGCAGACTATTCCTCACGCAGCCGCCCACGAACCGTGCGCAGCCCGCACCGCCCGCCGCTTCCAGCGCCCGCATCACCGCCCGCGTCGCCTGGCTTTCCAGCCAGGGCTGTCCCTTCACAGAGACGCTCATGCCGCATCCTCATCGGCCGCCGCCTCTGGCACAGCCTCGTCGCCATACAGCCGCACGTGCAACGCCTTCAGAATCCCCGCCGTCACGCCCCAGATGTAGCGCTCGCCCCAGGGCATGGCCCAGAACCAGCGCCGCAAGCCTTCATCCAGATCGTAAAAGTCGCGACGGTGGTTGGCGGCGTCCATCAGAAAGTCCCACGGCGTTTCGAACACCTCGGCGACCTCGTCCGGCGACGGCGTCGTGACCGGCGCCTCGCGCAGCCAGCCGATAACCGGGGTGACCAGAAATCCGGTCCCCGTCTCATAGGCGTCCGACAGGCCCAGCACCTCGACCGCCGCCGGGTCCAGCGCCACCTCCTCGTCCGCCTCACGCAGCGCCGCCTGAACTGCGGTCTCGCCAGGATCCAGCCGACCGCCTGGGAAGGCGATCTGCCCCGTGTGCCGCGCCAGGGTGTCCGCGCGCCGCGTCAGCAGCACGGTCGCCCCCTCGGGCCGCGCCACGATGGGGATCAGCACCGCCGCCGGCCGAAGCTCCTTGGCCGTCCGTGTCGCCTGCGGATTTAGGTCGAAGTCTGACCGCGCCGCGACCAGTTCAGGCCGCCACGTCTCGACCGGCGCCAGCCGATCGACCAGCCGCGCCCTTAAGGTCTCCAGGCTCACGTCACCGCGCCCAGCGAGAAGACTTGGCCGCCTGACCGAACGACCAATCGTCCATCGACCTCTTGGGCCATCTCGACCATTTCATAGAAGACCGACCGCGCGATGCGCGCCCACAGATCGTGGCGCACATGAATGCGCGGCGCCGGCTCGCCCGTCGTCGGATCGGTTTCGACGACGATGGGATCCGCTTCGCTGGCCCTCACCTCGTCGCCGACATCGGTGGTGAAAATCAGGGCGTCGCCCTCCCGACGCATCGCGACAGCCCGGAACGGCAAATCCTCGACGGTGATCTTCAGCTTTTCGACCGGCGTGACCAGGTGATAGCCGTCCGGCTCCTTCCTCAGCACCGTCGAGAACAGCCGCACCAGTTCCCTGCGGCCAATGGGCGAGCCTTCGTGCATCCAGACGCCGTCCGCCCGGATGACGATATCGATGTCGCCGCAATGCTCGGGATGCCAGAGGTGGACCGGCGGCAACCCCTTGCCGGGCGCCTGTTTGGCCGCCTCGGCGACAGCGTTCAGTCCTGACTTGGGATTATCCATCCCCCTGACTTAAGCCCCGCGAACCGGGCGGGAAAGGGTCAGCCGATGCGAACCGAGCCCGAAACCTGATCCACGCCGGTCCCCAGCCACAGAACACGACGACGATCCACAGGTCCGGGCAGGATCGCCTCAGGCGCAGGGGCGAATCCGAACCGCTCGAAATAGGCCGCGTCCCCGACCAGCAGCACGCCGCCGACGTCCAGCGTCCGTGCCTGATCCACGCATGCCTGAACCAGTTCGGCGCCCAGTCCGTCGCTCCGGCGACCGGCGTCCACCGCGATCGGTCCCAAAAAGAGCGCCGGGGTGTCTCCAACCACGACCGGCCATAGCCGCACCGAGCCCACCACGTCCCCGTCGCGCTTCACGACAAAGCCCGCGCTTGGCTGCGAGCCTTCACGCAGACGCTCGGCCGTCTTGGCAAACCGTCCCGGCCCGAAGGCCGCCATGACCATTGCATCCACGCCTTCGGCGTCGGTCGCAGTCTCGGCTTCGACACGGCTTACGGCCGGAGGTATGGAAAGGGCGTGCGACATTGGCGCGCGCACCTAGAAGCAAAGCTGCGCCAAATCAAGGCAAGGCCTTGCGACGACCGCTTAACCCGCCTTCGAAAAGTCCGGCGCCCGCTTCTGCGTAAAGGCCATGAAGGCCTCC
Organism: Brevundimonas vesicularis; assembly: GCF_027886425.1. Classification (NCBI taxonomy): domain Bacteria; kingdom Pseudomonadati; phylum Pseudomonadota; class Alphaproteobacteria; order Caulobacterales; family Caulobacteraceae; genus Brevundimonas; species Brevundimonas vesicularis. The sequence goes on from NZ_CP115671.1 coordinate 2,456,071, forward strand.
ATCGCTTCGGGGCTCTTCATCTGAGAGCCGAAGGCTTCACCCTCCCGCTGCATCAGCGCCCATAGACCTTCTGCGTCACGCATCAGCCGTTTGGTCTTGCGGATCGAGTTGGGCGCGCGGGCCGCCACTTTGGCCGCCAGGTCCGCCGCCGTCGCCTCGACCTGATCGGCCGGGACTGCGCAATTGGCGATGCCCCAGGCCAGGGCCGTCCGGCCATCCAGCGGCTCGCCCAGCGCAAACAGTTCGAAGGCCCGCTGATGACCGATCACGGCCGGCAACAACAGGCTGGACGCCGCCTCCGGCGCCAGGGCCAGATTGACGAAGGGCACGGACAGCAGCGCATCTTCGGCCACCACCACCAGATCGCAGTGCAGCAGCATGGTTAGGCCGATCCCGACCGCGCGTCCCTTCACGGCAGCCACAGCCGGCTTGTCCAGATCCGCCAACGCCTTCAGGAAACGAAACACAGGCATGTCGCCCGGCCCCGCCCCTTGCGAGCCCAGGGCGATGAAGTCCTGAATGTCGTTGCCGGCCGAGAAGCTGTCGCCCTCCGCGCGCAGCAGCAGCACCCGCACCGCATCGTCGGTCCGCGCCCGCTCCGTCGCCTCGGCCAAGGCCGAATACATGGCCTGGGTGATGGCGTTCTTCTTGTCGGCCCGGTCCAGGGTGACGGTCAGGACGCCGTCGGCCAGTTCGCTGCGGATATGTTCGCTCACGTCGTTTCCTCGTCCTGTGCGACGGCGCTCCACCAGTCGACGCCGCTCTCGTCCCGCTTCCGCGTCGCGCGGCCGCGTTTTTCCAGATAGTTCAGGTGCGCCTGGGCCTCGCCCGTGGCCATGCCCAGCACCCCGTCCCCGACCGCTCGACCGAAGACGGCGGAGAAGCTGTCGATCACCCTAGACGGTTGACGCAACGTCCGCTCAAGCCGTTTCAGCGCCACCTCATGCCCCCGCTTTAGAGCGTCGAGCCGCGCATGAACGCCGTAGAAGGGCTCGCCATGCGCCGGCAGGACGAAAGCGCCCTCCGGCAACATCCCCCTCAGCTTATCCAGCGAGTCCATCCAGTCGCCCAGCGGATCGGCTTCAGGCTCTGTCGACCAGACCGAAACATTAGACGAAATGCGAGGCAGGATCTGATCTCCGGCGATGAAGACGTCGTCCGACCGCCGCCACAGGCAGACATGTTCCGGGCTGTGGCCTGACCCGACGACCACCGTCCAATCGTCGCCGTCGATCTGAACGATGTCGCCGTCGGACAGTCGCAGATAGCTGCGCGGCATTGTCGCCACGCCCTTGCCGAACCCGCCGTATTCCGCCCGCCAGCGCGCGATCTGCTCATCGTTCCACCCGGCCGCACGATAGTGGCGCTCGCCGTCCGCAGGCGCATCACCCGCCTCCTCGGCCATCAGCATCCTGGCGGTCACATACTCCAGTCGCGACATCAGCAACGGCGCGCCCGACCGCTCACATAGCCAGCCCGCCAAGCCGATATGGTCGGGATGCATATGGGTGCAGATCAATCGCGTCACGGGCCTGCCGCCTAGCGCCGCATCCAACGCCGTCTCCCACGCTGCGATGGTCGCCGCGGTCTTTAGTCCCGTATCGACAACGACCCAGCCGTCGCCGTCCCGGATCGCATAGACATTCACATGGTCCAGCTGAAACGGGAGGGCGAACCTCAGCCACAGCACGCCGGGCGCGACCTCGATCGCCTCGCCCGCGCCGGGCACGGCGTCGAACGGATAGGTCAGGCCCCGCCCATCCTTCGCGGCCGTCGCCGACGCCGTTCCATCAGCCAAGTCAGTCTCCAATCGAAACGCGCAGATACTTAGCCCGCGTCCCTCGCCGCCGTCCACACTCGCCTTGACCGCGTGCCAATACGACGTCACGTAGTCGGTAGTGAGAAATCTGGGTGTCGATATGAAAGCTCGAATATTCGCCGCAGCGACAGCGCTCGTTTTCAGCGCGATTTCCGTGTCTGCCTTTGCGCAAACGACGCCGTCAACGGGGTATGGGCCTGCAGGATCTCGAAACGGGATCGAAGCCCCCAGCGAACGGGTGACACCGTCGCGTGTTCAGCGCCCCAGCAACAACCAACCGCGACGCGAGCGTCAACCGGCACCGCCCACGGCAGAAGAGATTTTGGCGGCCGCGCAGCAACAAGCCACCTTGGCCAGCGCCAACTGTCAGGTCAGTGAAGCCAAGCTGCTTGGGCAAACCGCCGACAAGACGTCGGTGTATGAGGTAGCCTGCGCCACGGGTCCTGGCTTCATCATCGAATCGAAGACACCACCGTCCGCGACCAGCTGCATTGCACTCGCCTATTCGGCGCGCGTGGCACGGGAACGCGATCCCGCCGCCGATGTCGGCCTGCAATGCACGATCGCCGCCAACACGGACACCGACAAGTTCTTGCGCGAGTACGCCCAACAGGCCGGCGTTCCTTGTGCGGTCGATCAGACCAAGGTGCTGGGACAGTCAAACGGCGGTGTTGTCGTCTACGAAATCGGGTGTTCCGACGGTCCGGGCTTCTGGATCAGGCAAGACGCCGGCGTTTGGAGCAAGACGCCGTGCCTTCAGGTCCTGGCCGAGAACGGCGCCTGCGAATTCACGACCACGGCCGAAAACGCCAACTACGTGAAAACGCTCCTCGCTGGCTCGGAAGCCGCATCCTGCAACGTCGTCGAAGCCCGTCTGATGGGGCAGAACGCAAACGGCATGTTCTATGAAGCCAAGTGTGAAGGGGCCGATGGCGTCATCGCCCGCGTGAACGCCGAAAACGCGGTTCAGCAAATCTACCCTTGCGTCACGGCCCAGCGGATCGGCGGCGGCTGCAAGCTGACGACGGCTCCGGCCACTGCTGCGGCACCCGCCGGCGGTCGCCTCTAAGCCAGCCAAAAGACTGATCGAAGGGCCGTCGGAGCGATCCGGCGGCCCTTTTCTTTTGCGCCCTCTTTTCCAAAACCGAGACGCAGCCTAGCGTCGCCGTCATGCGCATCGCCACCTGGAACGTGAACTCCGTCAACGCCCGCCTGCCCACCGTGCTGGCGTGGCTGGAGCAGGCCACCCCCGACGTCGCCTGTTTCCAGGAGATCAAATGCGTGGACGAGAAGTTCCCGCGCGAGGCCTTCGAGAGCCTGGGTTACAATGTCGAGACCCACGGGCAGAAGAGCTACAACGGCGTCGCCCTGCTGTCGAAATACCCATTGTCCGACATCCGGCGCAGCCTGCCTGGCGACGAGACTGACGAACAGGCGCGCTACATCGAGGCGCTGGTCGAGGCGCCCCGGCCCATTCGCGTGGGCGCCCTCTATCTGCCGAACGGCAATCCGATCGGGACCGTGAAGTTCGATTACAAGCTGGCCTGGTTTGATCGGTTGAATCGCCATGCCCAGGATCTGCTGGCGTTTGAGGAGCCGCTGGCCCTGTGCGGCGACTACAACGTCATCCCCGAGGCCGAGGACGCCAAGAACCCGGCCGCCTGGACCGACGACGCCCTGTTCCAGCCTCAGAGCCGTCAGGCTTTCCGAGCGCTGAAGCACCTGGGCCTGGCCGACGCGCACGAGATCGGCGGCGAACCCGCTGGCGCCTACACTTTCTGGGACTATCAGGCCGGCGCCTGGCAGCGTGACCATGGCATCCGTATCGACTTCGCCCTGTTGTCGCCCCAGGCCGCCGACCGGTTCCGGGGGATCGAGACCCATCGCGACGCCCGGGACATGGAAAAACCCAGCGACCACGTTCCCGTGGTTGTCGATCTCGATCTGGAGGCCTGACGACCATGGCCGACGTCTTGCGGGTGGTTTTGCTGATCGCCCTCGCGGCGGCCCTGCTGACGACCCTGGCTCTGGCGTTGTCGTGGTGGATGGAGCCGCCACGCCGCCTGCACCGCGCCATGCTCAAGACCCTGGGCGCCGCGCCAGAGGTCGAGGCCTTGTCGCCGGGCGAAGGTCGCGCCTGCGCCCTGAACTTCGACGTCGAACAGGTGGTCGTGCTGTGGGCCAACGGCGCCCATGGCCTGGTCTATGCCTTCGATGAGGTCGAGGGGGGCGAAATCATCGTCGACGGCCACGTCGTCGCCCGCATTCGCCGGGGCGAGGCGCGCAAGTCGCTGGACGTCCTGGCCCCCGACGCCGAACAGGTCGTGCTGCGCCTGATGTTCGCCGACGCCCGCCACCCGGAGTTCGAACTGGCCCTGTGGGACGCCGCCCTGCCCGTCCAGACCGGCTCGCCGGGCGAGGCGCTTCGTCTCGGCCGCCGCTGGTTGTCGCATCTGGAGGCCCTGCTGAAGGGCTGAGACGCCGCATGGGCCTTTCAGTCGCCGCGATGCGGCGTTAGAAGCCCGGCTCACTCCTAACCGACACGCCTTTATCAGGGAGGCCGCCTTGGCCCGCCTTTTCGACGCCTATATCGTCGCTGACTGGACCGCCGCCGAAACCAAGAAGCTCGGCGACACCTCGCTGTGGATCGGCGTGGCCAAGCGCGACGTGCGTTTCCGCCTCTATACCGAGACGCACAATGTCGCGACCCGGGCCGAGGGCGAAGCCCTGCTGGCCTCAATCCTGGCGGACCACAGAAAGCGCGGCGACCGGGTGCTGGTCGGCCTGGACTTCAACTTCGGTTATCCCGTCGGCACGGCCGCGCGGCTGAAGTTGGACGGAACCCCGTGGCAAGCCATGTGGAAATTCATCGCCTCGAACGTCGTGGATAAGGCCGACAACACCAACAACCGCTATCAGGTCGCGGCCAAGATGAACCGGCTGATGACCGACGAGGCCTGGCCTCTGTGGGGCGCGCCGGCCAAACAGGCCCAGCGCTGGTTGACCACGACCAAACCGCCCGCAGGCTCCGGCGCCGACATTCCTGAGTTCCGCGCCACCGAAAACGCGGCTCGCAAGGGCCGGCTTCAGCCCAAGAGCGTGTGGCAGATGCACGGCGCCGGCGCCGTGGGCGGCCAGACCCTGGTCGGCATCCCGGCTGTGCGGCGGCTCCTGGAAAGCCTCGGCCCGTCAGGCGCCGTGTGGCCCTTCGGCACCGGCTGGCGCGCGCTGACGCCCGATGACGTGGAACCCTTGTCGGCACTGGTTGTCGAGGTCTGGCCTTCGATGCACGAGACCAAGCTTCAACCCGGTGAATTCAAGGACCAGGCCCAGGTCCGCTCAACGGCCGAAACCCTCGCCCGCATGGACGAGGTCGGCGACCTCGCCAAGGCCTTCGCCCCGCCCGAGGACGCCACGCCGGAACTGATCGCCCAGGTCGAACAGGAAGAAGGCTGGATCCTGGGCGTCTAAAAAGTTCAGTCAGCCGATCAGGGCCCGCGCCGCCGCCCGGGCTTCATCGGTGATCTCGGCCCCGGACAGCATGCGCGCTATCTCCTCCTGACGGCGCTGATCGTCCAGGGCGACGACGGTGGTGGTGGTCAGGCCGTCGCGGTCGGCCTTCATCACCTTCCAATGGGCATGGCCGCGCGCGGCGACCTGGGGGCTGTGGGTCACGACCAGGACCTGGGCGCCGTTCGACAGGCGTTTCAAGCGTGAACCGACGGCCTCGGCGACCGCGCCGCCGACGCCCTGATCGACCTCGTCGAAGATCATCACGGGCTGACGCATGTCCTCGCGGCTGGCGAGGGCCGCCTTCATCGCCAGGGCGAAACGCGCCAGTTCGCCGCCCGAGGCGATGGCGTCCAGCGGGCCGAAGTCGGTTCCGGCGTTGGTCGCGATCTGGAAGCGCACCGTCTCGACACCGTCCGGCCCGCGCCGGCCCTCGATCGGCTCCAGCGCGACGCGGAACCGCGCGCGCTCCAGCTTCAGCGGGCCCAGCTCCGCCATGACGGCGGCGGTCAGACGCTCGGCGGCGGCTTCCCGCGCCGAAGTCAGGAAGGTGGCCGCCAGATCATAAGCTTCCGCCGCCTCCGCCGCCTCGCGCCCGGCATTGGTCAGCGCCTCCTCGCCATCCTCGATCAGCCGCAGCTGCTCGCGCAGGCGAATACGCAGGGTCGGCAGGGCGTCGACGGTGGTGTGCAGCTTGCGGGCGGCGGCGCGCAGGGCGAACAATCGCTCCTCGGCCTTGTCCAGACGGCCGGGCTCATAGTCGAAGGCGTCGGCGGCGGCGTCCACGGCGGCGAGGGCTTCCGCCGCCTCGACCATGGTGCGGTCGATCGCCTCCACGGCGGCCGACAGTTTGACAATGACCGGATGATCGCCCTCGGCGCCCGCTTGCCCTGCCCTCTGGCGCGCATGTTCGACGGCCCTTAACGCCGCGCCCAGCTTCTGGCTCAGCTTGTCGCCGCCTAGTTGGGTGCGCGCGTCGCCCAGATCCGCGATGGCCTTCTCGGCGGCGCCCAGCAGGGCGCGTTCGCCTGCCAGTTCCGTCTCTTCGTCGGCGCGAGGATCCAGCGCATCCAGTTCGGAGAGGTTCAGGCTGATCTCTTCACGCCGCGCATCGGCGTCCGCCGCCTGCGCCTTCAGCTCGGCCAGCTTCGCCTCGGCGGCCTTCAGCTTGGCGGAGGCCGACGCGACCGCCGACAACTGAGGCTGCAGTCCGCCATAGGCGTCCAACGACGCGCGGTGCGTTCGCCAATCCAGCAGGCCCACCGTCTCATGCTGTCCATGCACCTCGACCAAGGCCGCGCCGATCTCGCGCACGGCCGTCACACCGGCCGGCTGATCATTGACATAGGCCCGGCTGCGACCGTCGGCGCCCAGCACCCGTCGCAGGATCAAATCCTCCCCCGGCTGCACATCGAATCCCTTGTCGGCGATCAGGGCCAGCAGATCGGGATCGTCAGGGGCGGAGAAGACAGCTGTGGCAACCGCCTGTTTGGCGCCATTGCGCACCAGGCCTGCATCGCCGCGCCTGCCGAGCGCCAGGCCGAGCGCGTCCAGAATGATCGACTTGCCGGCTCCGGTTTCGCCGGTCAGCACGGTCAGGCCATTCTCGACCTCGAGATCGAGCACGTCCACCAGGACGACGTCACGAATGGAAAGGGCGGTCAGCATCGCGTCAGGCGCCGGCGGAACGAATCATGACCGACAGAATCCCGATCCCCGCCAGATTGCACAAGCCGTCGCGTGATCAGCCCGGAATGATCCGCTGCAGCCAGCTCTCGCGCTTGCCCTCGGGCGCCTTGTCCGGCGTCTGACCATTTTCGGTCAGCAGCGCATAGGCCTCGGCGTACCAGGGGCTGCCCGGATAGTTGTAGCCCAGCACTGCGCCGTTGCGCGTCGCCTCTTCCTTCAGACCCAGCTGGAGGTTGACCTCGACCAGACGATACAGGGCTTCGGGCGTGTGCGAGGTGCGCTGGAAGTCCGGGTTGGCGATCACGGCCTTGTAGCGGTTCAGCGCCGCCAGTGGCTGGTTGGCGCGCTGATAGTAGCGGCCGATGTTCATTTCCTTGCCGGCCAGCTGGTCGTTGACCATGTCGATCTTGACGGCGGCGTCCGATGCATAGGGCGTGCCCGGATAGCGGCGCGAGACATCCTTCAGACCGGCCAGGGCGGCGGTGGCGTAACCCTGGTCACGACCGACGTCGGTGATCTGCTCGAAGTTGCAGACGGCCTTCATGTAGAAGGCGTAGGACGCCGACGGATTCCCCGGGAACAGCTGGATGAACCGGTCCGCCGCCGCGATGGCGTCGGCATAGGCGTTGTTCTGATAGTAGGCGTAGATCTGCATCAGGATCGAACGACGCGCCCAATCGGAATACGGATGCTGGCGTTCGACTTCCTGGAAATAATCGACGGCGTCGGACCAGCGGCGCTGCTGCAGCCGATCATAGCCGGTGTTGTAGAGCGCCTCGACCGGGCGTTCCTCATAGGCCAGCTTGGGACGCTTGGTGCCCGAGCAGCCTGAAATCGTCACTGCGGCGAGCGCCGCGGCCATCAGCACCATGCCGGAACGGAACTTAGAAGCGGACAAGGACGACCCCATGACGTGTGAAGGACGGCCCTGAAGCCGTACCCCGGAAACCAACGCGGCGACCTCTAGCACCCGCAACCGAGCCGCGCCATGCCGAGGAAAACTCAGCATACGACTTGCCCTGCCCGGCTCCACTGGTAAAGAGCGCGCCAACCGACCGCCGTTCATGGGGGGCGGATGACGGCGAAAGGATGACCGGCCGATGAAGCTGCTCTCAGGCAACTCCAACCGCGCACTGTCCCAGGCGATCGCCGACCACCTGGATGCGCCCCTGACCAAGGCCCAGGTCAAGCGGTTCGCCGACAACGAGGTCTTCGCCATCATCGAGGAAAACGTCCGCGGCGAGGACGTTTTCATCCTGCAGTCGACCTCCTATCCGGCCAACGACAACCTGATGGAGCTGCTGATCATCACTGACGCCCTGGTGCGGGCCTCGGCGAAACGGATCACGGCCGTCATCCCCTATTTCGGCTATGCGCGGCAGGACCGTAAGACCGGCGGCCGCACGCCGATCTCTGCCAAACTGGTGGCCAATCTGATCACCCGCGCCGGCGCCGACCGCGTCCTGACGATGGATCTGCACGCTGGTCAGATCCAGGGCTTCTTCGACATTCCGACCGACAATCTGGTCGCGACCCCCGTTTTGGCTCAGGACATCAAGGAAAACTACGCCCGCGGTGACGACCTGATGATCGTCTCGCCCGACGTCGGCGGCGTGGTGCGCGCGCGTTCGCTGGCCAGCCGCCTGGATGCCGATCTCGCCATCGTCGACAAGCGCCGGCCCAAGGCGGGCGAGAGCGAGGTCATGAACATCATCGGCGACGTGCAGGGCCGCCGCTGCATCCTGTTCGACGACATCGTCGATTCGGGCGGCACCCTGGTCAACGCCGCCAAGGCTCTGATCGACCAGGGCGCGACGGAGGTTTCGGCCTACATCAGCCACGGCGTCCTGTCCGGCCCCGCCGTCCAGCGCATCACCGACGGCCCGCTGAAGGAGCTGGTGATCACCAACTCCATCGAGCAACCCCACGAAGTTTTGAACTGCCCGAAAATCCGAGCGGTTTCCGTGGCTCCGCTGGTCGGAGAGGCTATCCGACGGATCGCGAACGAAGAATCGGTATCGAAACTGTTCGATTAACCTTCGGATAACCATAAGGCCCGCCTTATAAGCGCCAACAGTATTGGCGCTTTTTGCGCGCGTATTCGCCTGAGGAAGTCTCCATGAAAACGGCCCTACTGAGCCGCGGTCTGTCGGCCGCCGCCCTCGCCGCCGCTGTCCTGCTCGCCAGTTGCGAGAGCGGACCCTCAAAGGCCGAGCTGGAAGCCCAGCGTCTGGCGGCGGAACTTGCCGCCCGCAAGCCGCCCCCCGTGTCCCTAAACCAAGGCGTGGCGGACGCCGCCTCAATCTACGTCGCCTTCCTGCGTGAAGCCCAGACGATCCAGCCGGGCGGCTTCCCCGATGCGGAATCGATCCAGGCCGCCCTGCGCAAGGGTTCGGCCTATGACGCCGACCAGTTGTCGCGCGGGCTGATCGCATACGGCGCCATCATCGCCCTGCAGTCGCCCGAGTTCGTCGCCGGCGTACAGCAGTATGCGATCGATCCGGCGCAACGTCAGCGCATGGTCGCCCAGATCGTCGCCGATCCGGCCTACGCCGCCACCCTGCCCGGCGCCGATGCGGCCGCTGGCCTGATCTCGGCGACCGTCGGCAAGGACGCCATCGCCATGCGCGCCATCGCCGAGGCGATCGAGCAGGACGCCTACACCATCCAGGGCCGCAGCGATCCCCGCCGCCGCTGGGCCATCACGCCCATCCCGAACCGCGAAGTGCGACTGGAAAGTGCAAAGACCCTGTCGGCCGTGAAGATGCTGCCGTCGCCAGAGGAATCGAGCCGCCTGTTCGCCGCCGCCAACAGCGGCACGGGTCTGGGACTGGAGCCTTCGCGCAAGGGCCCGCCCTACACCCCCGCCGTCGTCCGCTCTCTGGCCATCGCGGCTCTGGGCGCGCTCGGCGCCGGCGGCGACGAGGCCCGGGTCAATACCGAGGCCCTGACGCACGAGCCGAACAGCGAGTTCTGCATGGATATGTCCAAGCTGATGCTGTTCCAGTGCCTGGCCGCCTCGCGCCCCAGCTACGAGGACATTTTCTGCCTGGGCCGTCACATCACCCGCGACCTGGCGACCTGCACCACCGAGGCGACGCAGATCACCACCATCGTCGTCGGCGATCCTCAGGAAACCGGCGCCGCGCCAGCGCGCACGCCCATCTCGGTCACCGTCCCGCAAGCGACGCCTGTTCCGACCCCGGCGGTTGCGACCACCCAATCGCTGAACACCGGCCCGACGACGCGCTAAGCGACACTTCGAACAGAGCAAGGCCCGCTCCGAGCGATCGGAGCGGGCCTTTTTCTTGGGCCATCGGCCTATTCGTAACCGTGCGCCGCTTCGTTGATGACTTGTGACGGCATGGACGAGAAGTCCACGGCGACGGGCGTCGCGGTCTTGGATTGATAGGTCCTCAGCACGTGCGTCAGACGACGACGCACCTCACGTTCGGCCTCCGTGCCGGAGTCGAGCGCCAGGGGCGCCAGGCAGAAGTCGATGATGGCTTCGGTTCGGGTCAGCGGTTCCATTTGCGGGTTCCTTTCCGGGTTAAGCCGCGTGGGTGAACTGGGCGGTCTCGGTCGAGTCCTTCAGCGCCGTCGTCGAGGACGTGCCGTTGGAGATGACCGTAGCGACCTGGTCGAAATAGCCGGTGCCGACTTCGCGCTGGTGACGCGTGGCGGTGTAGCCGATGGCCTCGTTGGCGAACTCGCGCTGTTGCAGCTCGGAATAGGCCGCCATGCCGCGATCGCGATAACCGTCCGCCAGCTCGAACATCGAGTTGTTCAGGCTGTGGAAACCGGCCAGGGTCACGAACTGGAACTTGTAGCCCATGGCGCCCAGCTCGCGCTGGAACTTGGCGATGGTGGCGTCGTCGAGCTTGGCCTTCCAGTTGAAGGACGGCGAGCAGTTGTAGGCCATCAGCTTGCCAGGATGCTTCTTCTGCACGGCTTCCGCGAACTTCTTGGCGTCGTCTAGATCCGGATGCGATGTCTCCCACCACAGCAGGTCGGCGATATTGGCGTAGGACAGGCCGCGCGCGATGCAGTGATCCAGACCCGTGCCCTCCTTCAGGCGGAAGAAGCCTTCAGGCGTGCGGTTGTCGCGATCGATAAAGGGCTGGTCCCGCTCGTCGATGTCCGAGGTGATCAGTTGCGCGCTTTCGGCGTCCGTGCGCGCGACCGTGATGGTCGGCGTGCCCATGACGTCGGCGGCCAGACGCGCGGCGACCAGATTGCGCTCATGCGCCTGGGTCGGGATCAGAACCTTGCCACCCAGGTGGCCACACTTCTTCTCGGACGCCAGCTGATCCTCGAAGTGGACGCCGGCCGCACCCGCCTCGATGAAGGCCTTCATGATCTCGAAGCTGTTCAGCGGCCCGCCGAAACCGGCTTCCGCGTCGGCGACGATGGGAACGAACCAGTCGCGCTTGGCGCCGCCCTCGGCATGCTCGATCTGATCGGCGCGTTGCAGGGTGCGGTTGATGCGGCGGCACAGTTCCGGCGCGGCGTTGGCCGGGTACAGCGACTGGTCGGGGTACATGGCGCCGGCCGTATTGGCGTCGGCCGCGACCTGCCAGCCCGACAGATAGATGGCCTTCAGACCCGCGCGGACCATCTGCATGGCCTGGTTTCCGGTGACGGCGCCCAGCGCATTGATGAAGGGCTCGTCGTGCAGCAACTGCCACAGGCGGTTGGCCCCGCGCTCGGCCAACGTATGGGTGATCGGCACCGAGCCGCGCAGGCGCAGGACGTCTTCAGGGGTATAGGGGCGCTCGATGCCGTCGAAACGGCCGGCGGGCGAAGGCAACAGATCGGCGAAAGTGGTCATGGTCGAAATCGGTCTCTGAAGGGCGCGGCCGCAGCCGCCGTCTCGGAGACAAGAACACGCACCGGTCAAAACTGATACAGACCGAACCCCATCCACAAAGTCATCTTGTCATAATATGACTTTGCTTAGTCAGTCACGTTGTGACATGATACTGCGATGAACACCGCCGCTGACCGCAAGCTGTTTCTGGGCGCCCGGCTCAAGCGGCTCCGGCGCGATCTCGGCCTGACCCAGACCGCCATGGCTGCCGACCTGGACGTTTCGCCCAGCTATCTCAATCACATAGAACGCAATCAGCGCCCGGTCTCAGCTCAGCTGCTGCTGCGATTGGCGGACACCTATGACGTCGATCTGCGCGCGCTGAACCAGGGTGGGGCGGCGGACGAGGCGCGTCTCACGGAGATCCTGACCGATCCTCTATTCAAGGGTCTGTCCGCGCCCCGGCACGAACTGGTGCAACTGTTGGAAGAGGCGCCCGGTGTCGCCGACGCCCTGCTGCGCCTCTATCAGGCTTTCGACGACGGCCGCACGCGCGCCCGCGCCGCCGCCGAGACGGGCGAAAGCCCGATCGAGACCAGTCCCGCCGAATGGGTGCGCGAATACATCCAGTCGCGCGGCAACCATTTTCCCGAACTGGACCAGATGGGCGAGGCCCTGTCCGACGCCCTGTCCGCCGAGGCGCCCGCCCACGCCGACGGCTTCGAACCCGCCGCGCGCCATCGGCTGGCGGCCAGGCATGATCTGGGGGTCCGCACACTACCGGCCGAGGTCATGGTGGAATGGACCCGCCGCTACGACCTGCACCGCCGCCGGCTGTTGCTGTCGGAAACCCTGGGGCCGTCCTCACGCGCCTTCGCCATCGCCTATCAACTGGCCTTGGCCGAGCAAGGGCCGGCGCTCAACGCGCTGGCAGAGGCCGCGAACGCGCCGGACGCGCCCACTCGATCGCTGCTGAAGGTGGCCCTGACCAACACGCTCGCCGCCGCGACCCTGATGCCCTACGCCGCCTTCCAGCGGGCGGCGGAAGAGACGCGCTATGACTTGGCTCGGCTCCAGACCCGGTTCGGCGTCAGCTACGAACAGGCCGCGCACCGCCTGACCACCCTGTCGCGCCCCACCGCGCGCGGCGTGCCCTTCTTCCTGATGCGGGTCGATCAGGCGGGCAACATCTCCAAACGCTATGCGGCCGGCGCCTTTCCCTTCTCGCGTTTCGGCGGCGCCTGCCCGCGCTGGCGGCTGCATTCGGCCTTCCGCACGCCGGGCCGCATCGTCACCCAGATCATCGAGACTCCAGATGGCGGCCGCTGGTTCACCTTCGCCCGCACGGTCGAGCGGCAAGGCCACGACGGCTATGACGAGCGCCACGACCTCGCCGTCGGCCTGGGGTGCGAACTGCGTCACGCGCATCGTCTGGCCTACGCCCACGGCATCGACCTGCAGAACCCCGAGGTCACGCCCATCGGCCCGGCCTGCCGCCTGTGTCACCGTCACCCCTGCGCCGAACGCGCCGCCGCTCCCATCGACCGCCCGCTGGCGGTCGATGACTGGTCCAAGTCCGTCAGCCCCTATCCGTTCGGCGCCGCCTGAGACCTAGCGCCTCTGGTCCGCCGTGCGGTCGCGGATGGCGTTGAACTCGGCCGTCGGCTTCCACGCGGGCCAGCTCTCGCTGTCGGCCACCGTCAGCCCCAGCCGATACAGCAGGTCCAGGTTCTGCAAGGCGGCCGTGAAGTCGTAGTCGGCCCGCCATTCGTCGGTCAGCTTGTGATAATATTTGGCCATCGCGCCCTCGTAATAGGGCTTGCCCGCCTCGATCCCGCCCTCGACGAAATCGCGGCCTGTCCACGGCATCAGGGCCGGCACCCCGCCGGCCGCGAAGTTGAAGTGGTCGGAGCGGTAGTAGAAGCCTTCCTCCGGATAGCCATCGCCCGTCACCACCCGTCCCTGCACGGCCGCGAACCGTCCCAGGATATCCTCCAGCTCGGACTTGCCGACGCCGAACACCGCCACGTCGCGCGTCGCCGGCGTGAAGGGCAGCATGTCGATATTGATGTCCGCCGCCGTCTTGGCCAGCGGATAGACCGGATCGGCGGCATAGGCCTCCGACCCCAGCAGCCCCTGCTCCTCGGCCGTGACGTGCAGGAAGACCACGGTGCGCTTCGGCGCCGGTCCAGCCTTGAACGCCCGCGCCATCTCGATCAGACCGGCCGTCCCCGACGCATTGTCCCAGGCGCCGTTGAAGATGTCGTCGCCCTCGGCGTTGGGCGTCCGGGCCTTGCCGACGTGGTCCCAGTGGGCCGAATAGAAGACATATTCCTCAGGCCACTCGGTGCCGGGAATCTTGGCCAGCAGGTTGTTGGAGTGGATGACTTCGGTCGTCTCGGCGATATCGACGCTGAGCCGTGCGCCCAGATCGATCGCTCCGCCCAAGGCGGTCATCTTCGCCCGCTCGACGGCGGCTTCCAGGGCCGCGCCGCCGATCGCTGTCGCCGTAGCCATGTTGATGGAGCCGCTGAAACGCTGGTCCTGCGCGCCCTTGATCGTCATCTGCGGCCGGGTCGCGCCGCCCACGGCGCGACGCCAGCGGTTGTCCTGGTCCTGAAGCGTGATGACGCCCACGGCTCCCCGCTTCAGCGCCTCCTGGGTCTTGTGCGTGGTCGAGCCGTAGAAGTTGGGATCCTCGCCCATCACCGTCGGCTGGCCCCGCAGAATGACCACGACCTTGCCGGTCAGGTCCGCATTGCCATAGTCGTCCCAGGTCGAGCCCGAAATGCCGTAACCGGCGAAGACCAGAGGCGCACCCTCGACTTTTACAATCGGCTCGGCCGACCCGGCGCGCAGGGTGATGTCCGTCCCCGACACCAGCGGGTGCGCCATGCCGTCCGCCCCGGTCCAGGCCGCCGTCGGCGCCCGCTCGGGCGTGAACCGCACCAGATCGACAGGCTGCAGCCATGATCCGTCGCGCCCGCCCGGCTCCAGTCCCATCGCCTCATACTGCGCCTGCAGATAGGCCAGGGTCAGCCGTTCGCCGATCAGCCCGGGGAACCGTCCCTCCAACTCGTCCGACGCCAGATATTTGATGTGGTCCGACAGGCGCTGGGCGCTGAACTGAGGCGTCGCGGCCGAGGCGACGGCGAAGGCGTCCAGCTTGAGCGCCGGAGATGCGACCGGCGTCGTCGCACAGGCGGCGAGTGCGAGCGCCGCGAGGGCGATCAGAGGTGGACGGCGATGGATCATTGCATTTACTCGACAAGCGGAATGGCAAAAGGGGCGGAGATTCCTCCCCGCCCCATCTCGATTTGTAAAAAGACTAGCGACGTTCGGAAGCCGTCGTCGCACGCACCGGCGCGAACTCCGAACCCGACTTCCACTGCGGCCAGTCGCGACCGTTCGCCAGGGCGCGACCGACATCGTAGAAGACGGTCAGGTCCTCGATCATGCCGCTGTAGTCCCAGTCGGCCGACCACTCATCCGCCGCCTGGTGATAGCGTTTGGCGCCATATTCCGACCGCGCCGCCTCGCGCGCGGCGATCGGTTCGTCGCGGAATTCGCCACGGCTGCCGGCATAGGCCATCGGCACGCCGCGCTTGGCCAGCGGGAAGTGGTCCGAGCGGTAATAGGTGCCGGCCGCATTCTCGTAGTCCGGCACCAACGACCGCCCCTGGGGCTGGACCGCCGCCGCCAGACGCTCGTCGAAGTCCGACTGGCCATATCCGGTGACGCCCAGCCCCGTGACGAGGCCGTATACGTTCATCGAGTCCATGTTGAACCCGCCCACCGTCTTGGCCAGCGGATAGACCGGGTTCACCGCATAGTATTCCGAACCCAGCAGGCCGCTTTCCTCGCCGGTGAAGCTGATCATCACGATGGAGCGTTCGGTGCGAGGCGCGCGACCGAACATGCGCGCCAGCTCCAGCAGACCCGCCGTGCCCGAGGCGTTGTCCACAGCCCCATTGAAGATGCGGTCGCCGGTCGCATCCGGCTCGCCCATGCCGATGTGATCCCAGTGGGCGGTATAGAGGATCGTCTCGTCCGGATGGGTCGTGCCCGGCAGGCGGGCGATGACGTTGTGGCTGGTGACCTGATTGGTGGCCACGTCGAACTCGGTCGAGAAGGATGCGCCGGGCAATGCGACGGGCTGGAAGTCGCGGCTGCGCGCCTGGACCTTCAGCGCCTCGAAATCCAGACCCGCACGGCGGAACAGGTCGACCGCCACGTCACGCTGGATCCAGCCCTCCATCGGCACGCGTTCGGCCGCTGCATTCTGGCGCAGGATGTCGAACTGCGGCACGCCCCAGGAGTTGGCGACCGTCTGCCAGCCGTAAGACGCCGGCGCCGTCTCGTGCACGATCAGCACGCCCGCCGCGCCTTGTTGGGCCGCCTCTTCGTACTTGTAGGTCCAGCGGCCGTAGTAGGTCATGGCCTTGCCGCCGAAGGTGTTCAGCGCCGGCTCCTCGAAGTCGGCGTCATTGACCAGCACGACCAGGATCTTGCCGCGCAGGTCCTGGCCCTTGAAGTCGTTCCATTGCCGCTCGGGCGCATTGATGCCGTAACCGACGAAGACCAGCGGCGCGTCCTTCAGACTGACGTGTTCGGCCGGGCGGCGGGTCGAGATGGCGACCTCGCGCCCTTGCGTCATCGGCAGGCTCCAGTCGCCCAGCTTCAGCGAGGCCCGCACATTGGACTGGGTGAAGCGGTTCAGGATCACGTCCTGCGTCCACTGGCCGTTCGGCCCGCCCGGCTCGAACCCGGCGGCGGCGTAGCCTTCGCTCAGATAGCGGATGACCTTTTCCTCGGCCGGTGTGGCGATGCCCCTGCCCTCGAAACTGTCGTCCGATAGCGTCTTGATGTCCTGCGAGATGCGCGCCGCATCGAACGTCGGGACGGTATGAACCGCAGCGGGATTGGACGCCGTGGCGCAGGCGGACAAGGCGGCGCTCGCCAACAACACGGCGGCGAAAGAAGAGACAAGACGCATGAACTGAAGGCCCCACAGCCGGAAACGATACGCGACCCTAGGGGGCGAACTTCTCCCTGTCGATGCTGCGTCCCGGACCTTTCGTCGCAAACGAAAAAGCCCGCCGAGGCGAACCTCGGCGGGCCTACGATTTCGATCCGGCGGCGATGCCCTTAGTGGGCGACGCCCTTCCAGATGCGGCGGTAGGCGACATAGGTGATGCCGGCGAACAGCAGCAGATAGATCATCACGCCCAGACCGGCCTGCTTGCGCTCGACCATCTTCGGCTCGGACGTCCAGGCGATGAAGGCCGCGACGTCCTTGGCGTATTGATCGACCGTCTGGGGCGAGCCGTCGTCATAGGTCACTTGACCGTTCTGAAGCGGCGGCGGCATGGCGATGAAGCCGCCGGGCGGAACGTGCTTGTGGTCGCCCGTCCAGAACGGCGTCAGGTCGCCGGCCATATAGGGGTTGTAGTGCTGGCCGTCGCGGATCTGCAGGCCGGCCGGCGCGGCCTTGTAGCCCGACAGCAGCGAATAGATGTAGTTGGCGCCGTCGTGACGGGCCTTGGCCATGACCGATAGGTCGGGCGGCGCGGCGCCGCCATTGCCCGCCGCCGCCGCCGTGGCGTTGGGATAGGGGGCGCGGAACTTGTCGGCGGGCGTGGCGTCACGCTGGATTGCCTCGCCGGTCTCGCTGTCGATGTCGCCGACCTGGTTTTCCTTGGCCAGAGCCTTCACGACGGGGTTGTCGTTCGGGTTCGGGTACTTCGGATTCCAGAACGGCCCATGACGGTCGCCCAGGTTCCGATAGTGCATCAGGTTCATGCTGTGACAGGCGGCGCAGACCTCGTGATAGACCTTGTAGCCGCGTTGCAGCTGGCCCTGGTCATAGGTGCCGAACGGCCCTTCGAAACTGAATCCGCCCGAGCGCGGATGGGCCGCAGCGCCCGCCGCCATGGCGGGAGCGGCCGCGCTCAACAGACCCAGCGCAATCGCGGCCGAGGTGATGATCGTCTTGAACGACACGGTCTTCATTCCAATCGTCATGATTTTCAGACCTTTTGCTCGACGGCGCCGGCGCCGGTCAGGACCGGCTCGGAGATCGTCGCCGGGATCGGCAGCGGCTGCTCCTTCAACCCGACCAGCGGCATGATGATCAGGAAGAAGACGAAGTAGTAGAGGGTGAAGACCCGCGTCAGCCACAGGTAGGAGTTCAGATCGCCGTCGATCAGGGTGAAGGTCTTGAACGACCCGATCACCGGCGCGTCAGGCAGCTGACCACCGCACCAGCCCAGGCCAACGCCCACCACCAGGAAGATGATGAAGAAGGTCCGCATCGTCGGCCGATAGCGCATCGAGCGCACCTTGGACGTATCCAGCCAGGGCAGGACGAACAGCACGCCGATGGCGCTGAACATCGCCACTACGCCGCCGAACTTGTCCGGGATGGCGCGCAGGATCGCGTAGAAGGGCAGCATGTACCACTCGGGCACGATGTGGGCCGGCGTCTGCAGCGGGTTGGCCGGGATGTAATTGTCGGCGTGGCCCAGAGCGTTCGGCTGATAGAAGACGAAGATGGCGAACAGGATCAGGAACAGGATGATCGCAAAGCCGTCCTTGACCGTGAAATACGGGTGGAAGGGCAGCGTATCCTTCTTCTCCCGATCCTTCGGGATCAGGATGCCGACCGGGTTGTTCTGACCGGCCGAGTGCAGCGCCCAAAGGTGCAGCACGACGCAGCCCAGGATGGCGAACGGCAGCAGATAGTGCAGCGAGAAGAAGCGGTTCAGCGTCGCATTGTCGATCGCCGGGCCGCCGCGCAGCCAGATCAGGATCGGCTCGCCCAGCACCGGGATGGCTCCGATCAGGTTGGTGATGACCTCAGCGCCCCAGAACGACATCTGGCCCCAAGGCAGGACGTAGCCCAGGAAAGCGGTGGCGATCATCAGGAAGAAGATCACGCAGCCGATGATCCAGATCATCTCGCGCGGCGCCTTGTACGAGCCGTAGTAGAGGCCGCGCAGCATGTGCAGATAGACGGCGATGAAGAACATCGACGCGCCGTTGGCGTGGACATAACGGATCAGCCAACCGCCGTTGACGTCGCGCATGATGCGCTCGACCGAGGCGAAGGCCAGATCGACGTTCGGCGTATAGTGCATAGCCAGGACGATGCCGGTGACGATCTGCGTCATCAGGCACAGGGCCAGGATGCCGCCGAAGGTCCACCAGTAGTTCAGGTTCCGCGGCGTCGGCAGGGACATGTAGTCCGCGCCGAAACGGATGATCGGCAGCCGGGTGTCCAGCCACTTCTCGACGCCCGTCTTCGGGACGTAGGTGCTCTCGTGATCGCTCATGATTCCCCCTTGGTCCTCAGCCGATCTTGACGCGGGTGTCGGACAGATAATCGTATTCCGGCACCACCAGGTTCAGGGGCGCCGGCCCCTTACGAATGCGGCCGGAGGCGTCGTAGTGCGAGCCGTGGCAGGGGCAGAACCAGCCGCCGTAATCGCCCGCGCCGAAGGTCGGCACGCAACCCAGGTGCGTGCACGAACCGATGACGACCAGATATTTCTCGTGACCCGGCTTGGTGCGCTCGGCGTCGGTCTGGGGCTGTTTCAGGTCCGGGGCGTGATCGTCCGCGATGACCTTCTGCAGCTCGGCCGGGGTGCGATAGCGCACGAACACCGGCTTGCCCTGCCATTTGATGACGACCTGCTGGCCTTCCTGAACCTTGGTCAGGTCGAACTCGATCGACGCCAGCGCCAGCGTATCGGCCGCCGGATTCATCTGGTTGATCAGCGGCCAGGCGATCATGGCGCCCGCGCCGACCGCTGCGGCGCCCGCCGCGATGTAGATAAAGTCCCGACGATTGGGATCACCGCCCTCAGGGCTGTGACCGTCTTCCGTATGCACGACCGATTCGGCCACGTTTCCACCTCTCGAACGCCGCAGAAGACCCCCAAGGGCGTCCCCAGCCACGGCACGAACCAACAAAAGACGCCGGGAATCCCCGACGGCCCGTGACTTGCGCCACGTTGGACGCAAGCTGCTGACGTTTCTTGCGAAACGCTCGCAAACAGACCGCGACAAACCCCCTCGCCGCGCGTATGTCAGGCCTTAGAATGCGTCTCGCCCTTTTTCAACCGGACATTCCTCAGAACGTCGGAGCCTGCATCCGATTGTCGGCTTGTTTCGGCGTCGATCTGCATGTGATCGAGCCGACGGGCTTCCGTTTCGACGACCGCGCCATGAAGCGCGCCGCCCTCGACTACGGCCCGCTGTCGCACATGACCCGCCACGCCGACTGGGACGCCTTCCAGGCGGATCGTCCTGCCGGGCGGCTGGTGCTGCTTACGACCAAGGGCGCCACGCCCCTGCCCGATTTCGTCTTCCAGCCTGACGACACTCTGCTGTTCGGCAAGGAAAGCGCCGGCGCCCCCGACTATGTCCACGCCGCCGCCGACGCGCGTGTCGTCGTACCGCTGCGACCCGACGCCCGCTCGCTGAACCTGTCGGTCACCGCCGGAATCGCCCTTTGGGAAGGCCTGCGCCAGACGGGCGGGGTCGGGTGAACGGCATTTACCTCGTCTGGTAACGCCCTCTACAATCACGAATTGATAAGCAAGCGCCTCTGAGTTCAGTTTCGGGGCGAAGCACGATGGACACAACTCCCGCCGTGGTGGCGATCATTGTCTTCCTGGTGATCGTCGGGGCTTGGGAACTCAGTCGCAAGCGCCCCAAGCGCCGCCACACACATCGTTCCAATCTTGGCACCTTCAGGCCCGAAGCCAAGATCGCTGCTCGACCGCAAGTCGCGACGGCCCAACTCGACACGGTGATGCGTGCCGCCTTTCAGGCGAGACCTCTGATGTCCCGCGCCGAAGCCTCGGTGTTCTATAATGCCGAACGCGCGATAAAGCGCCTCGACATCAAGGCGCGAGTGATGGCGCAGGTTTCGCTTGGCGAGATCCTGCGGTCACCAGACGACGACGCCTTTCGCGCTATTAACAGCAAACGCGTCGATATTCTGGTCATCTCCCGAACTGGCTGGCCCCTCGCCGCCGTCGAATACCAAGGTGAAGCGCACTACCAGGGCACGGCCTACGCGCGTGACGCCGTTAAGAAAGCGGCGCTCCAACGCGCCGGGATCGCCTATCTTGAAGTGACGCCCCAACACAGCGCCGAAGATATTGAGCGCGATCTCGCCCGCGTCCTCAAGGGGCATATGGCGCCCGCTTAAGACTCCAGCCGCGCCATCGACGGGCGTTCGCCGGACTTTGACGCGGCCACGGCCTCGACCGCCCGCATGACCCGCAGCAGGTTCTCGCCGGCGATCTTGCGGATGTCGGCCTCGGTCCAGCCCGCCGCCATCAGGGCTGCCAGGATGCGTGGATAGGCGTCCACCCCGCCCATGCCTTCCGGCAGGCTGCCGATGCCATCGAAGTCGGCGCCCAGGCCGACATGGTCGATGCCCGCCCCTTCACGCACGTGCTGAATATGCGCCACCACGTCGGCCAGGGTCGCCTGAGGCGTCGGATTGGCGGCGGTCCAGGCGGTCAGCCCGGCCTCGACCGCGCCGGGATCGCCGGGGTTTAGCGTCTTCAGCCGCGCCTCCTCGCCCGCCTTGGCCCCGTTCCAGGCCCGCACCGCCTCGGACACGAAACCGGGCGCCAGGTTGATCATCACGATGCCGCCGTCCTGCGGCATCATCCGCAGCACCCGATCCGGCACGTTGCGCGGATGATCCGTGACCGCCCGCGCCGACGAGTGGGAGAAGATCACCGGCGCATCGGACACGCGCATGGCGTCTAGCATCGTCTCCTCGGAGACGTGGCTCAGGTCGACCATCATGCCCAGCCGGTTCATCTCCTTGACCACCGCTTCGCCAAACGGGCTGAGGCCGCCCCATTTCGGCGCGTCCGTCGCGCTGTCGGCCCAGGTCATGGTCTTGGAATGGGTCAGGGTCATGTAGCGCGCGCCGGCCCGATAGAATTCACGCAGCAGGGCCAGGGAATCGTCGATCGAATAGCCGCCCTCCATCCCGATCAGGCTGGCGATCCGCCCCGACTTGAACACCGCATCCACCTCGTCCGCCGTGGTCGCCAAGCCGAAGGTGTCGGGATGGGCGGCGATGATGCGTTTGGCCGTATCGATCTGCTCAAAGGTTTCTTCGACCGCCTCCAGCGGCGTCAGGCTGGCGGGCACATAGACGGACCAGAACTGCCCTCCGACGCCCCCGGCCCGCAGGCGCGCGATATCGGTATGCAGTTTGGTCGACGCCGCCAGATTCTTCGTCATATCAACGGCGTAAACGTCATTTCCATATTGCTGTCGCAGCGCCCACGGCAGGTCGTTGTGCCCGTCGATCAGCGGCGTGGTCTTCAGAATCTCCATCACACGCGCCTCATCGGCGTCCTGAGCGTGGGCCACCCCTTCCAGCGCGAGCGAGGCGACGGCGACGGAGACGAGACGACGGATCATGGGCGGGCTTCCTGAAAACGGCAGACGGCCATTAGCGCCCGCGATTCTGCTTATGACAACCTCGCCGGATGACGCCGCGGCCGCGACGTGGTTCAAGCGCGCCATGAGCGACGCCGTCTTCTCCGATCCGCTCGACCTTAAGAAGGTCGAGACCCGCGCCTGGTTCGAACATCTGCGCGACCGCATCCATGCCGCCTTCGAGGCGCTGGAGGATGCCGCCCCCGCCGACCTGTTCCCCGGCGAGCCCGGTCGCTTCGTCCGCACCGCATGGGAACGGCCCGAGGGCGGCGGCGGCGTCATGGGAATGATGCACGGCCGCCTGTTCGAAAAGGTCGGCGTCCACGTCTCTACCGTGCATGGCGCCTTTCCCCCCGACTACGCCAAGAACGTGCCCGGCGCCGACGTCGATCCGCGCTTCTTCGCGACGGGGATCAGCCTGATCTGCCACCCCGTCAGCCCGCGCATTCCGGCCGTTCATATGAACACACGCTTCATCGCCACGACCAAGAGCTGGTTCGGCGGCGGCGGCGACCTGACGCCCGTGCTGATGGCGGATCGTCGTCAGGATCACCCCGACACCGTCGCCTTCCACGCCGCCATGCAGGCCGCCTGCGACGCCCACGACCCGACTTGGCACGCCAAATACAAGGCCTGGTGCGACGAGTATTTCTACCTGCCCCACCGCAAGGAGCCGCGCGGCACTGGCGGCGTCTTCTACGACCATCACGACAGCGGCGACTATGATCGCGACTTCGCCTTCACCCGCGACATCGGCCTGGCCTTCCTGGACGTCTATCCCCGCATCGTCGCCGGCCGCATGGCCGAGCCCTGGACGGCCGAAGAACGTGATGAACAGCTGATCCGCCGGGGCCGCTATGTCGAGTTCAACCTGCTCTACGACCGCGGCACCATGTTCGGGCTGAAGACGGGCGGGAACGTCGATTCGATCCTGTCGTCCATGCCGCCGGTGGTGAAGTGGCCCTAGCCCATCGCCTCGACAAACACGTCGCCGGCCCGGCTGCGATAGCGTTCGCGGTGTCGTAACAGGCGGAACGGCCGCTCCGGCAGGGTGAAGGGCGCCGTCACCAGCCGTCCGGCGGCCACCGACGCATAGGCCACGCTTTCCGACAGGGCCGTGGCTCCCGCCCCCGCCTCGGCCGCCGCCAGCACGGCCTCGTTCGACGGCAGGGTCATCGACACCGACAGGGTCGCGGGATCGACCCCCATGTCCCGCACCGCCGCCTCCAGCGTCGATCGCGTGCCAGAGCCTACTTCGCGCAAAACCCAGGGCTGGCCCGCCAGATCCTTGGCCTCCAGCCGACGTCGCGTCGCCCACGGATGGTCCGGCGTCACCAGCACGGCCAGCCGATCCGACCCCACCTGAACCTGCGACAGAGCCGGTTCGTCCACCGCCCCCTCGACCAGGCCGATCTCGGCGGCGCCGCTCAGCACCGCCTGCGCCGCCTCGCGCGTGTTTCCGATCTCGACGGCCAGTTCGACGCCAGGATAGGCCGTGTGGAAATCCACCAGCCGGCGCGGCAACCAGTAGCTGGCGATGGTCTGGCTCGCGAACACCGCCAGCCGCCCACGCCGCAGGGCGCTCATGTCCGCCAGCGCCGCCTCGGCCGCCGCAGACCGCGCCAGCACCGCCTTGGCCTCGGGCAGGAAGGCGCGGCCGGTCTCGTTCAGCACCACGCCACGCCCGACCCGGTCGAACAGCCGCACGTCATGCTCGGCTTCCAGAGCTGCCAGAGCGTTCGACACCGCCGACTGCGTCAGGTTCAGCGCCCTTGCCGCCGCCGTTACGTGGTCACGCTCGGCGACGGCGACGAAGATACGCAGGCGTTCCAAGGTCACGATTGATCTCCAAATCGGATTGGAACGACCATAACTATCCGTTGGACCGCCGTCGAGGGCAGGCGCATCACGCTCGATGATGAAGTCCGCCGCCCTGCCCGCCCCGCTTCACGCGCCCACTTTGGCGTCGATGACGGCGTTCGGGCGCACGATCCGGCCGGGCGTCATGCTGTGCCTGCTGGTGACTCTGGCCGCCATCGGTCTGACCAGCATCGAGCGCGACGTGATCGGCCATGTCTGGCTGGAGCCGCTGGTGCTGGCCATCCTGCTGGGCGCCGCCGTTCGCACCGCCTGGACGCCCGATACGCGGTTCAAGGCCGGGATCGACTTCTCGGCCAAGACTCTGCTGGAGGTTGCGGTGGTGCTGCTCGGAGCCTCGGTCAGCGCCGCCACCCTGTCGTCGCTGGGCGTCGGCTTCGTCCTGGGCATCTTCGCCCTGGTCGCGCTCGCCATCGTCGTCGGGTTCGGCGTCGGCCGCGCCTTGGGCCTGAACCCACGCATGGCCCTGCTGGTCGCCTGCGGCAACGCCATCTGCGGCAACTCCGCCATAGCCGCCGTCGCCCCCGTCATCGACGCCGACGGGAAAGAGGTCGCCGCCTCCATCGCCTTCACCGCCGTGCTTGGCGTGATCGTGGTCTTGGCCCTGCCCCTGCTGGGCGGCCTGATCCATCTGAACGGCCTGCAATACGGCGCCCTGGCCGGTCTGACCGTCTATGCCGTGCCGCAGGTTCTGGCCGCCGCCGCGCCCTTCGGCGCCCTCGCCACTCAAACCGGCACGGTGGTCAAGCTGGTGCGGGTGCTGATGCTCGGTCCTGTCATCCTCGCCCTGTCGCTGATCTTCCGCGAGCGCGCGCCCAACGCCGCAAAGCCCGGCCTGTCGCGCCTGCTCCCTTGGTTCATCATCGGCTTCCTGGTCATGATCGGCCTGCGCTCGTTTGACCTGATCCCGCAGGCCGCGCTGGCGGCCATGGCCGCCGCCTCGGGCCTGCTGACCGTGGTCGCCATGGCCGCCTTGGGCCTTCAGACTGACATTCGCGCCGTCGCCCAGGCCGGCGGCCGCGTCGTTGTCGCCGTCATCCTGTCGCTGGGCGCCTTGGTGGTGCTGGCGCTGGCGCTGATCCGGCTGCTGGGGCTCTAGATCCCGCTGCCGTTATCCTCGACCGGCGGCGGGGTCAGCAGCAGGAAGGCGCGGATCCAGGCGGTCAGCACGGCCCGGTCGTTGGGCCGCTTCAGACTGTCGATCGCCTGATCCGCCACATCATGCGGGATGCGCGCCCCGCGGCGTCCCTCGATCAGCGCCGCCGCATAGTCCGGCTGAAACTCCGGGTGGCACTGGAACGAGATCGCATCGTCGCCCCAGGCCAGGCCGGCGTAGGGCGTGAAGCCGCTGGACGCGATCACCCGCGCATCATCCGAAACCGCGACCACCTGATCCTGATGCGACACGGGAATGGCGATCGTCCGCGCACGCGGATGCATCCACGGCGCATCCTCGCGCACGTCATAGCGGTGCAGGCCCACGCCCCAACCCTTGTGCGACTTCTCCACCACTCCGCCGAACGCATGGGCCAGCGCTTGATGCCCGAAACAGATGCCGACCAGCCGCGTCCGCCCCCGCGCCGCCCGCAGCCAGTCGATCAGCTGCGGGATCCACGGCAGATCGTCATAGACCCCCGCCGCCGACCCCGTGACGATCGCCCCTTGGAAAACCGACGGATCCTCAGGCAGTTGCCCCGACTGCACGTCGAACCGCGTCGTCGGCACGCCCTCGCCCAGCAGGGCCCGGAACCGCGCCGGATAGTCATCGAAATCGTCCTTCAGATGCTCCGGCGGGTGTCCGGTTTCCAGAATGGCGATGCGCGTCATGCGATCAACCTAGTGACTGCGGTCAGAAGGTCCAGACCTCGGCCCGTCCGCCCGCTTCGCCCAACGCCCCCGCGACCCAGCCGCAGATCTCGGTCGCGGCAGCTTCCGCGCCCGCCGGCGGATTGACCACCACCATGGCGCAGCCGTTCATCTTCATCGGATTGGTCAGCGGCCTCAGCCGCGCCTCGGCGACCAGGGTCGGGCCCGCCTTGCCCTGCAGCCGCCGGATGAAGCCGTCGAAGGTCTCCAGATCCTTCAGCGGCGTCCAGATCGCCACTGTCGCCGTTGGATCACGCCTCACCACCGAAATCACGGTCTCGGCCGAGCGGATATAGTCGTCGGGCTTTTCGAACGGCGGGTCGATCAGCACCAGCGGCCCGCGCACCTTCGCCGCCTCCGCCCCCACCGCCGCATAGCCGTCGCCCTCGCGCGCCTCGGCGTTCGCGCGCCCCGTCAGCGCCTCGGCCAGCATGGCCCGCACCGGCGGGTTCAGCTCGAACCCGACATACCGACCGCCAGGCGTCAGCGCGTCCGCGATCAGCAACGGCGACCCCGGATAGAACCGCGACCCGCCCTCAGGATTCAGCGCCGCGACCTCGGCCGCCAGCGCATCCATCAGCGGCGTCCGCCCGTCGGCGGACATCAGCCGCGCCACGCCGGCCTCGGCCTCCTTCGACCGCGCGCCATCCCCCGTCAGATCATACAGCCCCGCCCCCGCATGGGTGTCGAACACCGTCAGCGGCCCCGACGCCTGCCGCGCCTTCACCAGCCAAAGCACCAGGGCGTGCTTGACCAGGTCGGCGAAGTTTCCGGCGTGAAAGCTGTGGCGATAGTTCATGCCGCCTCGTCCCGCGCCCGGCCCGCGCGGTCAAGCGGAACTCGCGAGCCAGACACGGCGTTCGGCCTAAGTCCTTGTAAGGAAAGATGCGATGGCCGCCAAAACCACCCTCACCGACACGCAACGCAAGCCGCCTAAGGGCGTCGCGACCCAGGCCAAGCGCGGTCTCGACCTGCGCGACAAGCACGACCGGGGCGGCACGGAGGTCGGCGTGCGCCGCGCCCATCAGTTGGCGGATCAGAAGCCCGTCTCGGACAAGGACATCAAGGACATCTACAGCTATTTCGCCCGCCACACCGTGGACAAGGACGGCAAGGGCTGGGGCAGCCGCACCGATCCTTCCGCCGGCTATATCGCCTGGCTGCTGTGGGGCGGCGACCCGGCCGAGCGTTGGATCAAACGGCTGCATGAGCGCCTCGAAAAGGCGAACGGCTGATGGCCGACGGATCGCACGCCTTCGACATCGCCGCCGAAGTCCCCCAAGGCCTAAGTTATTGCAGCGACGAGTTCGCGGGCCTGACGCGCCGCCGCGCCGGCAAGGGCTGGTCGTATCGCGACGCCAAAGGCAAGACCGTTACGGACGCCAAGACCCTGGCCCGCATCCGCGCCCTGGCCATTCCGCCTGCCTGGACCGACGTCTGGATCTGTCCCAAGGCCAACGGCCATATCCAGGCGACCGGCCGGGACGTGAAGGGCCGCAAACAATACCGCTATCACAACGACTGGAGCACGGCCCGCTCCGAGAACAAGTTCGACAAGCTGCCGGCCTTCTCGCGCAACCTGCCGAAACTGCGGGAGAAGGTCGAACATGATCTGGCTCTTCGCGGCGTCTGTCGCGACAAGGTGCTGGCGACCGCCGTGCGCCTGCTGGAGATCACCCTGATCCGGGTCGGCAACTCCATCTACGCCAAACAGAACCGCAGCTACGGCCTGACGACCCTGCACAAGCGCCACATTGATGTCGACGGCGCGGCCCTGACGTTCGAGTTTCGCGGCAAGAGCGGCAAGGATCACAGCGTCAGCGTCAAGGACCGCCGCCTGGCCAAGGTCGTGCGACAGCTGGAAGGCCTGCCCGGCCAGCAACTGTTCAAATACCGCGCGGCCGACGGCGCGCTATGCCCGGTCGATTCCGATGACGTCAACGCCTACATCCGCGAAGCGATGGGCGAGCAGTTCTCGGCCAAGGACTTCCGCACCTGGGCCGGCACCGTCTCGGCGGCACGGGCGCTGCGCGACACCGAGGCCCCGACCTCCCCAACCGACGCCAAGCGCAAGATCACGGTCTGCGTCAAGGCCGTCGCCGGCCTCTTGGGCAACACCCCCACCGTCTGTCGCGCGTCCTATGTCCACCCCAAGGTCTTCGCCCTCTTCGAAAGCGGCGAAATCGGCAAGGCCTTGCCGGGCTCGGAGACCAAGGGGTTCGAGAAGGCCCTGATCAAACAGCTTTTGGCTGTCTGATCAGCGGGGCTCGTCTCTCAGGCCGCCTTGTCCCAGTCCAGCACGACCTTGCCCGACTGGCCCGATTTCATGGCTTCGAAGCCTTCGCGATAGTCGGCGTAGCCCAGGCGGTGCGTGATCAGCGGGCTGAGGTCCAGCCCGGCCTTCAGCAGGCCCAGCATCTTGCGCCAGGTGGTGAACATCTCACGGCCATAGACGCCCTTGATCGTCAGGGCCTTCAGGATGATCGCGCCCCAGTCGGTCTCCATCGGCTTGCCGGGAATGCCCAGCAGCGCCATGCCGCCGCCCATGATCAGGGTGTCGACGCACTGTTTGAAGGCGATGGGCGAGCCCGACATCTCCAGCGCCACGTCGAAGCCGACCTTCAGGCCCAGCTCCTTCATGACATCGTGGATGTCTTCCTTGGTCGTATTCACGGTGCGAACGCCCGGTGCGACCTTCTGCGCCAGCTCCAGCCGGAAGTCGTTGATGTCGGTCAGGACCACGGTGCGCGCGCCCGCGTGACGCGCAACCGCAGCCGCCATCATGCCGATCGGCCCGGCGCCGGTGACCAGCACGTCCTCGCCCAGCAGGTCGAACTGCTGCGCCGTGTGCACCGCATTACCGAACGGATCCAGGATCGAGCCGATCTCATAGGGGACGTCGTCCGGCAGTTCGATGACGTTGAAAGCCGGCGCCACCACGAACTCGGCGAAGGCGCCCTGGCGGTTCACGCCGATGCCGCGCGTCTTGGGGTCCAGGTGGAAGTGACCGGCGCGGGCGGCTTCCGAGTTCAGGTCGATGACGTGGCCCTCGGCCGAGACGCGCTGGCCGATCGTCAGCGGGCGATCGACGTCCTTGCCGATGGCGACGATCTCGCCGGCGAACTCGTGGCCGGTGATCATCGGGGTCGGGACGTTCTTCTGGGACCATTCGTCCCAGTTCCAGATGTGGATGTCGGTGCCGCAGACGGCGGTGCGATGCACCCGGATCAGCACGTCTTCCGGTCCCGCCTCGGGGATCGGCGCGTCGATCAGTTCGAGGCCGACGCCGGGCGCGGTCTTGGCCAGGGCCTTCATCGTGTCGGTCATAGTCTCAACTCCCTGAAATCGTGGCTCCGGGTTCATCCCGAAGCCTGCGACTGAGGCCCCACGCCTCCTCGCCGCTTGGTCTTCGTCGATGGCGGGCGAAAGGGGCTAAATGACGCCCAGCTCCCGGCCCGCCTGGGTGAACACTTCGACCGTCCGGTCGATCTGATCGAAGGTATGCGCCGCCGACATCTGTGTGCGGATGCGGGCCTGGCCACGCGGCACGACGGGGAACGAGAACCCGATCACATAGACGCCCAGATCCAACGCCCGCGCCGCGAAATCCTGCGCCAGTTTGGCGTCGCCCAGCATGACAGGGATGATCGGATGCTCGCCGTCCAGCAGGGTGAAGCCTGCGTCCGACATGGCTCCGCGATAGCGATGGGCGTTGGCCGACAGGCGGGTGCGCAACGCATCGCCCTCGGCGCCTTGTGCGATTCGGATCGCCTCCAGGCTGGACCCGCACACCGCCGGCGCCAGGGCGTTGGAGAACAGATAGGGCCGAGCCCGTTGTTTCAGCAGCTCGACCACCGACTTCTTCGCGCAGATGAAGCCGCCCATGGCGCCGCCCAGGGCCTTGCCGAAGGTGCCGGTGACGAAATCGACCTCGACGCCGTGATGGGCGAACGAGCCCTTGCCTTGCGGACC
Organism: Brevundimonas vesicularis; assembly: GCF_027886425.1. NCBI lineage: Bacteria > Pseudomonadati > Pseudomonadota > Alphaproteobacteria > Caulobacterales > Caulobacteraceae > Brevundimonas > Brevundimonas vesicularis. The sequence goes on from NZ_CP115671.1 coordinate 2,486,094, forward strand.
CAGAAAGCCCGTCGCGTGGCAGTCGTCCACCATGATCAGGGCGTCGTATTTGTCGGCCAGCGCCCGAATCTCGTCCAGCTTGGCGATATAGCCGTCCATCGAGAAGGCGCCGTCGGTGGCGATGATGATGTCACGCGCGCCCGCCGCGCGGGCCTCCTTCAGCCGGCTCTCCAGCTCGTCCATGTCGGAGTTGGCGAAGCGATAGCGTTTGGCCTTGCACAGTCGCACCCCGTCGATGATCGAGGCGTGGTTTAGGCTGTCGGAGACGATAGCGTCGTGCTCGCCCAGCAGCGGCTCGAACAGACCGCCGTTGGCGTCGAACGCGGCGGCGAACAGGATGGCGTCCTCGAAACCGAGATAGGCGGCGATGGCCGCTTCCAGCTCCTTGTGAATCTCCAGCGTGCCGCAGATGAAGCGCACGGACGCGGTGCCCGCGCCCCACTTCGCTTGCGCCGCCATTCCGGCCTGGGTCACGCGCTCGTCGCCGGCCAGGCCAAGATAGTTGTTGGCGCAGAAGTTCAGCACGTCGCGTCCGGCGACCTGGATCACCGGCCCTTGGCGCGAGGCGATGATGCGTTCGGGCTTGGTCAGGCCCTGGGCGTCGATCTCGGACAGTTCGCCGGCGACGCGGTCGTAGAAGCTCTGGGTCATGGGCCGCGACCTACGCCGATTTTCGATCGGTTTCCACCCGCTTCAGGTCGCCGGCGCCGGGTTGGCCTCGGCCCGGATCGGACTGACGCGGATGCGGCCGCCGCAGGGGCTGAACGAGAACGGCAGGCTGACGGCGGCGGTATCGCTGGGCGCCGTGACCTTTATCGTGGCCGCGTCGGGACACGTCTTTTGCATGGCTTCGTTGGGCACGACACTCCAGGCCATTTCGAAATAGGCCTTGGCGCGGGGCGCCAGCTGGACCGGCGTCGGGGCCTGGCCTTGGCGGAAATAGCTTCCTGGGCTCTGTTCGGCGCGAATGGACGACAGGGTGCGCCCGCGCGCGTCCTGCAAGGTCACTGTCGGATAGCCGGTCAGACTGCAGGCCTGGGTTCCAATATTCTGAAGACTAAAGTTGCTGACCCGATTTCCCGCACCCGCATCGCCGTCGCCTGCCGCCAGCGTCAGTTGCGGCCCCTTGCAGGGCAGCGCAGCCGGCAAGACCCCACCGGTCGCCTCGGCCGGCGTCTGACCCGGCGTCGCCAGCGGTCCGGGCGTCGCATCAACGCCGGGGATCGGCCGCGAGCAGCGCTCCAGCACCGCGACACCGGTCGTGCCGTCCGGACCCAGTCGGCTCAGCGTGCCGCTCTCCTGCCCATCGCGCGTCGCCGTCCACCATTCCACCCCGCCGCCGACATAGCGCGCGCCGCTGGCGGCCTGAACCGAACGCAAGGCATAGGTCTGGTTCTGATGGGTCAGCCTGGCGTTGTCGCTGTCGACATACTGGACCTGAAGCGTCGCGCCGCTTTCGCAGGCATAGCCGACCGACGGCGCATCGGATGCAGGGGCGGCCGACGGTTCGACCGGGGGGGCGGGCTGTTCCGGCTCTGTGCGAGAGCAGGCTGCGGCGCCTGTCAGGGCGGCGATGGCGACGAATGCGGTCAGGCGGTGCGACATCATGTCATGTCCTCTGGTTTCGCCTTCAACGGCCCAACCTGACCAAAGGCTCCGCTTAATGCCCCGCTTTTGGCGTCTCCATCAGTTCGATCAGCACGCCGCCCATGTCACGCGGATGCAGGAAGACGACCGGCGTCCCGTGCGCCCCGATGCGCGGCTCGCCGGTGCCCAGGATCGTCACCTCCTTGGCCCGCATCTCGGCGACGGCGGCGTGGATGTCGGCGACCTCGAAACAGACGTGATGCTGGCCGCCCTTGGGGTTTTTGGCCAGGAAGCCGACGATGGGGCTGGTGTCGTCATAGGGTTCGATCAGCTCGATCTGAGCCGTCGGCGTATCGACGAAACAGACCTTCACCCCCTGCGCCGGCAGGTCGAACGGCTCGCCGATCTTCGTCGCGCCCAGGATATCACGATACAGTTTGATCGAGTCGGCGATGGATGGCGTGGCGACGCCGACATGGTTCAGGGCGCCGATCATGACTTGTCCTTGTCGGGGGCGGGCTGGGCGTAACCCAGACGCTGGTTCAGCTTCTCGATCAGATCGACCGCCGTATCAGCAATGGCCGATCCGGGTGGATAGACGGCGGCCGCGCCCATATCGAGCAGAGGCTGCACGTCGGACGGCGGAATTACGCCCCCAACCACGATCATGATGTCGGGCCGGCCCAGCTTCTCCAGCTCGGCCTTCAGCTCGGGCACCAGCGTCAGGTGCCCGGCCGCCAGCGATGATGCGCCGACTGCGTGCACGCCCTTTTCTACTGCTTCCTGAGCCGCCTCGGAGGGCGTCTGGAACAGGCTGCCCGCCGTGACGTCGAAGCCCAGATCGCCGTATCCGGTCGCGACGACCTTCTGGCCCCGGTCGTGCCCGTCCTGGCCCAGTTTGGCGATCAGAATGCGCGGCGGGCCGCCGTCGTTCTCGACGAAGGTCGCGACCATCTCGCGGGCGCGGGCGAAGCGGGCGTCGGTCCCCGCCTCCTTGGCGTATACGCCCGACACGGTCTGGACCGTCGCGATGTGGCGGCCGAAGGCGGCCTCCAGCGCGTCGGAGATTTCGCCCACGGTCGCCTTGGCGCGGGCGGCCTGAACCGCCAGCTCCAGCAGGTTTGCGTTCCCGCGCGCCCCCTCGGTCAGGGCGTTCAGCGCCGCATTGGTCGCCGCCTGATCTCGCTCGGCGCGCAGGCGCTTCAGCTTGTCGATCTGGGCGGCCAGCACCGCCGCATTGTCGACCTTCAGCATCGGAATGTCGTCGACGACGGGGTTCAGATATTTGTTCACCCCGACCACCGTCTGCTGGCCAGTGTCGATCCGGGCCTGGGTCTTGGCGGCGGACTCCTCGATCCGCAGCTTGGGAATGCCGGCTTCGATCGCCTTGGCCATGCCGCCCAACGCCTCGACCTCGGCCATATGGGCGCGCGCCCGTTTGGCCAGCTCGTGGGTCAGCCGCTCGACATAGAAGCTGCCGCCCCAAGGGTCGATGACCCGCGTCAGCCCCGTCTCCTGCTGCAGCAGGATCTGGGTGTTGCGCGCGATCCGGGCCGAGAAATCGGTTGGAAGCGCAAGGGCCTCGTCCAAGGCGTTGGTGTGCAGGCTCTGCGTCTGGCCGCCCGCCGCCGCCATGGCCTCGACCATGGTGCGCGGCACATTGTTGAACACGTCCTGCGCCGCCAGCGACCAGCCCGAGGTCTGGCAGTGAGCGCGTAGGCTCAGCGACTTGGGATCGACCCCGCCCTCTTTCCTGACCGCCTCGGCCCACAGCAGGCGGCCGGCGCGCATCTTGGCCACCTCCATGAAGTAGTTCATGCCGATAGCCCAGAAGAAGCTCAGGCGCGGCGCGAACCGGTCGATTGGCATGCCCGCCGCGACGCCAGCGCGCAGATACTCGATCCCGTCCGCCAGGGTGTAGGCCAGCTCGATATCCGCCGAGGCTCCCGCCTCCTGCATGTGATAGCCGCTGATCGAGATCGAGTTGAACTTCGGCGTCTCCTGCGCCGTCCAGGCGAAGATGTCCGCGATGATCCGCATCGAGGGCTCGGGCGGATAGATGTAGGTGTTGCGGACCATGAACTCCTTCAGAATGTCGTTCTGAATGGTTCCGGTCAGCTTGGCGTGCGGCACGCCCTGTTCTTCCGCCGCGACGACATAGAGGGCCAGGATCGGCAGCACCGCCCCGTTCATCGTCATGGACACCGACATCTGATCCAGCGGGATCCCGTCGAACAGGGTTCGCATGTCATAGATGCTGTCGATGGCCACGCCCGCCATGCCGACGTCGCCCTTCACCCGCGGGTGGTCGCTGTCATAGCCCCGGTGCGTCGCCAGATCGAAGGCGATGCTCAGCCCCTTCTGACCGGCCGCCAGGTTACGGCGATAGAAGGCGTTCGACTCCTCGGCGGTCGAGAAACCGGCGTACTGGCGGATGGTCCAGGGATTGCCCGCATACATGGTCGGATAGGGACCACGCACGAACGGCGCGAACCCCGGCAGGCCGTGCGGGTGATCCAGCGCGTCCGTGCTGTCGGGACCATAGGCGGTATCGACCGTCAGCCCCTCGGGGGTCAACCAAGGATCGCGCATCGGCCCCCGCCCCGTCGCATCGAGCTTCAGGGCGATCTTGCTGAAATCGGGGAAACTCATTGAGCCGTCTCCTCGAAGGCCGCAGCAAACCGGAGCGGCGTCAGGGGTTCGCACACTCGTTCGACCGCCACGGCCGCCTCATCGCCCGCCTCGACCGGCGCCGGCCGCACGTCCGCATCGACATATTTGGTCACGCCGATGATCTGCGCCGCGCCGTTCGTCAGCGCGGCCTCGCGGACCGCGCGGGCGCGGGCGATGCGGGGCTGGATGACCGAGCCCTTGAGCGCGTCGACCAGACCGCCTTCGGCCTCGATCATCTGGAACTCGGCCCAGCCGGCCTCTGTCAGGTCCCGCGTCCGGGCGTCCAGATACCAGGAGCCGGCGGCCGGATCGTCGACCCGGCCCAAATTGGCCTCCTCCATCAACACCAGTTGGGTGTTCCGCGCCTGTCGCCGCGCAAAGGCGTCTGACGTTCCGGAGGCGCGGGTGAAGCCATCCAGCACCACCACGTCCGCCCCGCCGACCGCGCCGGCGAAGCCCGCCGCCGTCAGCCGCAGCAGATTGGGCCAGGGATCGCGCGCCGACAGCATCCGCCGCGACGAGCGCGCCTCGATCACAGCCGGAACGTCCACGTCGAACGCCTTCGTCAGGCTGGCCCAGATCAGCCGCATGGCCCTAACCTTGGCCAGGCTGTCGAAATATTCCGCATCGACCGACAGGCCGACGACCGTGCCGCGCAAAGCCGCCTCGACCGACATCCCGGCCTCGACCGCCGCCTTCGCATGGGCCACGACGCTGGACGCCGCAAAGGCCAGCTCCTGCGCCGCCGATCCGCCCGCCTCGTGCGCGACCCGGCCGCTGGCCAGGAAGAAGGTCGCGTCGGGATAGGCGCCCGCATGACGCGCCGCCGTATTGGCCGCCAGGCTCAGATGCTCTTCCACAGAACGCTGCGCCCCGCCCGCCTCGGCGAAGGCCGAGACCGGGTCCATATGAAACCGCAGTTGGGCGCGCGGCGAGCCCTTGGCGACGACCGCCAGGGCGTTTGCCGCATCCGGCCCGTCGATCCCGGCATCCAGCGCGACGGGCGCCAGCTCCAACGCCACGCCTTCCAGCGCCCGGCCCAAGGGCGCGGAATCCGACAGCACCCGCCCCTTCAGCACCACCGAGGCCGCGCCGTTCTCCAGATCGGTCAGGACGGCGGCGTTGACCGCCTCGGCATCGTCGCCTTCCACCAGCGTCCGCAGATCCCAGGCCCGGCCTTCGGAGTCGGATGGACGCGGGGCGAAGATCGGCTGCACGCCCGTCGCGCCCGCATACAGCGGCCGCGTCACCAGTTGATCGGCGTCGAGATGCATCAGCGACTCGATCGGCTGATCCTTCAGCGCCTTCTGGGCCGCCTCGCGCCATTCCAGCGGCGTGGGCGCGGGAAAGCCCGTCATCATCCGAACTCCACCAGCACGTCGTCCGCCGCCACCGGATCGCCTTCCTTGGCGCCGACGGCCTTCACCACCCCGTCGCGCTCGGCCTTCAGGATGTTCTGCATCTTCATGGCCTCGATGATGGCTACCGTTTCTCCGGTCTTGACCTCTTGGCCAACGACAACCGGGATCGACACCACCAGCCCCGGCATCGGCGACAGCACCATCTTGGAGGTGTCCGCCGCGACCTTCTCCGGCAGGCGCGCATACAGTTCGGCGACGTGGGGCCGCAGCACCCGCACCCGCGCCCTGGCCGCACGATGGCGGATGTCGAAGCCGTCGGCGACGCGCTTGACCTCGGCGGTGAAGGGCTCGCCGTCCAGCTCGGCCTTGAACTGGGCCAGGCCGGGCCGCCAGTCGATGTCCGACAGGCGGATGTCGCCCCCGCCCGTCAGGGTCAGGATCATCTCCTCGTCCTCGTCATAGGACAGTCCGACGCCGTGCGGCGTCTTGTCGATCATCACGATCCAGTCGGTGCGGTCCGACGGATCGCCGTCCTGTTCGGCGATGACCTCGTGCATGGCCAGGGCCGAGGCGATCAGGATGCGCTCCTGGTCCTGCGTCGGTTTCAGGCCGTGGAAGCCGTCCGGGAACTCATCCTTGATGTAGCTGGTCGACAGATTGCCCGACTTGAACCGGTCCTGGTCCATCACCGCCGCCAGGAAGGGCACATTGTGGCCCAGGCCCGACAGGTGGGTGTCTTCCAGTGCGCGGGCCATGCCCGTCACCGCATCTTCGCGCGTCTCGCCCCAGGCGCACAGTTTGGCGATCATGGGATCGTAGAACATGCTGATCTCGTCGCCCTCGCGGACGCCGGAATCGTTCCTGACCGTATAATCCCCCTGATCGCCTTCTTCGGGTTGCTCGTAGCGAACCAGCCGGCCGATGGACGGCAGGAAGCCACGATAGGGATCCTCGGCGTAGATGCGGCTCTCGATGGCCCAGCCGTCGATCTTCAGGTCCTTCTGTTCGAAAGCCAGCGTCTCGCCCCAGGCCGAACGGATCATCTGTTCGACCAGATCGACGCCGGTGATCAGCTCCGTCACCGGATGCTCGACCTGCAGACGGGTGTTCATCTCCAGGAAGTAGAAGCTCTTGTCCTGACCGGCGACAAACTCGACCGTGCCGGCCGAGTCATAGTTCACCGCCTGGGCCAGGGCGACGGCCTGCGCCCCCATGGCCGCTCGGGTGGCCTCGTCCAGCAGGGGCGACGGCGCCTCCTCGATGACCTTCTGGTTGCGGCGCTGGATCGAGCATTCGCGCTCGAACAGGTGGACGACGTGGCCGTGCTTGTCGCCCAGCACCTGGATCTCGATGTGGCGCGGATCGACGATGAACTTTTCGAGGAAGACCCGGTCGTCGCCGAAGGCGTTCAGCGCCTCGGCCTTCACAGCGGCGAAGCCCTCGGCCATGTCGGCGTCCGAATGGGCCACGCGGATGCCCTTGCCGCCGCCGCCCGCCGAGGCCTTGATCATAACCGGATAGCCGATCTCACGCGCGATCTTGACCGCCTCGTCCGGTGTCTCGATCAGGTCCATATGGCCCGGCACGGTCGATACCCCCGCCTCGGCCGCCAGCTTCTTGGAGCTGATCTTGTCGCCCATGGCCTCGATGGCCTCGGGGTTCGGGCCGATGAAGGCGATCCCCTCGTCTCTCAGCCGCCGCGCGAATCCGGCGTTCTCGCTCAGGAAGCCAAAGCCCGGATGCACCGCCTGCGCGCCCGTCTGGCGCACAGCCTCGACGATCTTGTCGGCCAGCAGATAGGACTGCGCCGCCGGCGCCGGCCCGATCAGCACCGCCTCGTCGGCCATCTCGACCGCCAGCGACCCGGCGTCGGCCTCCGAATAGACCTGCACGGTCTTGATGCCCATCTTGCGGCAGGTCTTGATGATCCGAACCGCGATCTCGCCCCGGTTGGCGATGAGGATTTTGGAGAACATGGCCAGACCTACTGCACTTGATTCAATCGAGAAGCGATTTCGCGCGAAATAATACCTTGAATTACCTCATTTGCCCTTTGCACCAACACACGGCGACGGAGCCACTCACTCCCCCTACGCTCAGCCAGCTTGGCAAATACTTCATCAGCAAAACTACTTGATATTACTGAAACGTCCGCAAACGAGACAATTACTCCACCACCATCGTCTGCCGCTGCCAAATTTTCGATCAGCGTACGGAAGCGCTCCCCACCCAAGCGCGTTGAAGTATCCCCAACGTGGTCACGGACGTATACAGTATAATGATCGTCGTCGTGATCAAATGTCTTATCTAAGTAATCGAAATATATTTTATGAGCTTTGCCCTCAAATACCAGCGCGTTCCTTAGAATATTTGGATCATCCAAACCTACAGACCAATGCACCAGAGATCCCGAAAATGGTATTTTTTCTGCTGAAGAAGATACGGCATCAGATTTTCGATTGTAGAATAGCCGGGCATATCCACTATCTATCAAAAAGTGTCCCTTTGACTTCATCGCGATTTGCGACGTGCCAAAAAGTCCATTTCCTTTATTGTATCCCTTGTTACTCGTCACACCCTCTTTAATCGCCTGACTCAGGGCTTGTGGAGCGTTATGGATGTCGATCCGCTTCATGGACTCTGGAATACCCTTTCCGGAATCTGATACTACAAAATCCACTACTCTTTTCTTCTTGAAAATAGTTGCCTCTACGTATGCTCCGTTGCGAGAATCCCCATGATTGAAGACGTTGTCGACGACTTCGTTTAATGACCACTCCAGAGCTTGAAGTTGGGGCCGTTCAATTCCCGGAACTGCTGCTAGGATTGTTCCAAGAACTTGATCCACAGCCAAGTGGACTTGGGACGAAGACGTCACATGTATGAGAGACGTGCTCCCAGATATCGACTTCGGTATAGCATCAAATGGCTGCCGAAGGATGTGAAACTCCCAGCAATTCTTTTTAAAAATGGATGCGAGCTTTTTATCTTCCGGGGAAGAGAAACCGTAATCTATTTCCGGTGAAAGCTGCGATATGATTCCAATCATTGCGCTGGGGGCAGCTTTTATAGTTTTCGAGAAATCTAGGATAATGGGTTCGTTACCGGCTTTCTCAAGCTTATGCATCCCAGCCAGACAGAACTTGTAAGACTTCAGATCAAGCTCCGGCGGAAATGAAATTCGTCGAACGGTCGAATTATTCATAGCGGAATATTATCGTGCTTCTTCCAGGGGTTCTCCTGGACCTTGTTCTTCAGCGTCCGCAGCGCCTTCACCAGACGCCGCCGCGTCCCGTGCGGCATGATGACGTCGTCGATATAGCCCAGGCCCGCCGCCACGAACGGATTGGCGAACCGGTCCTTGTATTCGGCCTCGCGCGCGGCCAGAGCCTCGGGATCGCCGGCCTCCTTGCGGAAGATGATCTCGACCGCCCCCTTGGCGCCCATGACCGCGATCTCGGCGGTGGGCCAGGCGTAGTTGACGTCGCCGCGCAGATGTTTGGAGCTCATCACGTCATAGGCGCCGCCATAGGCCTTGCGTGTGATCAAGGTCAGTTTCGGCACCGTCGCCTCGGCATAGGCGAACAGCAGCTTGGCCCCGTGTTTGATCAGGGCGCCGTATTCCTGCTTGGTCCCCGGCATGAAGCCCGGCACGTCCACCAGCGTCACCAGCGGAATGTCGAAGGCGTCGCAGAAGCGCACGAACCGCGCGGCCTTGCGGCTTGAATCGATGTCCAGCACGCCCGCCAGCACCTGGGGCTGGTTGGCGACGATCCCGACCGTCTGGCCGTCCAGCCGGCCAAAGCCGCAGATGATGTTCCTGGCGAAGTCGGCGCCGATCTCGAAGAAGTCGGCCTCGTCGACCACCTTCAGGATCAGCTCCTTCATGTCATAGGGCTGGTTCGGATTGGCCGGGATCAGGGTGTCCAGCGAGGCCTCGTCCCGCTCCGGTTCGTCATAGCTTTCGCGCACCGGCGGCTTTTCGCGGTTCGACAGCGGCAGGAAGCCGATCAGGCGGCGCACCTCCGACAGGGCCTCCAGATCGTTCTCGAACGCGCCGTCCGCCACGCCCGACTTGCCGGCATGGACGCGGGCGCCGCCCAGGTCCTCGTGGCTGACCACCTCATTGGTGACCGTCTTCACCACATCGGGGCCGGTCACGTACATGTAGGACGTATCCTTCACCATGAAGATGAAGTCGGTGATGGCCGGTGAATAGACGTCCCCGCCCGCGCACGGCCCCATGATCACGCTGATCTGCGGAATGACGCCGCTGGCGAGGGTGTTCTGCAGGAAGATGTCGGCGTAGCCCGCCAGACTTTCCACGCCTTCCTGAATCCGCGCCCCGCCCGCGTCGAACAGGCCGATGATCGGCGCGCCGGTGGTCAGGGCCATCTTCTGCAGCTTGACGATCTTGGCCGCATGGGCGCCCGACAGGCTGCCGCCGAAGACGGTGAAGTCCTTGGAGAAGACATAGACCAGCCGTCCGCCGATCGTGCCGCGACCCGTCACCACGCCGTCGCCGGGGATGCGCTGGTCCTGCATGCCGAAGTCGTGGCTGCGGTGCTCGACGAACATGTCGGTCTCCTCGAAGGAGCCTTCGTCCAGCAGCACGTCGATGCGTTCGCGCGCCGTCAGCTTGCCCTTGGCGTGCTGGGCGGCGATACGCTTTTCTCCACCGCCGAGTTTGGCGGCGGCGCGACGGCGCTCCAGTTCTTCAAGGATGGCTTGAGTCATGATGGATCTTCGCCTCTCGTTCAAAGAACGCGTGGCGCCTTCATCGCAAAATGGCAAACGCAACTTTGCAAAAAGTGTGGAACTGCGCGGGCTTGCAAAGGATGGTGATATGATCTGCAAAGTTGCGAATGGCTGAGAAGCTTTTCCTGGGCGCCAAACTGCGCAAGCTTCGCGAGGCGCGCGGCTGGACGCTGGAGGCCTGCGCCGAGCGGCTGGGCCTGTCGCCGTCCTATCTGTCGCAGATCGAGACCAACCAGCGGCCGGCGACGGCCCGCGTGCTGATCGCCCTGACCCGCGCCTTTCATGTGGACGCCAGTCTGTTCGATCTGGAGGGCGATGCCCGCCTGATCGCCGATTTGCGCGAGGCGACCACCGACATTGCGGGTCAGGCCGAACCGCCCACGGCCGCCGAGCTGAAACAGGCTGTCGTCAACACCCCGCGTCTGGCCCGTCAGTTCCTGGCCCTGCACCAGACCTTCCGTCGTCTGGACGAACGGGTGAAGGCGCTGGACGACACCCTGGGCCGGGACGAACACGGCGCCAGTGTCGCCTTGCTGCCCTACGAAGAGGTGCGCGACTTCTTCCATTATCGCGACAACTATATCGACACGCTGGACACCGCGGCCGAGGCGCTGGCGGCGACCTTGGTTCAGGACGGCCAGATTGAGCCGGCGCTGGAGTCTGCGCTGAGCCAGGCGCACGGCGTTCGCGTCGCCTATGTCGCCGGTCAGGAGGCCCTGCGTCGCTACGACCCCGCCAGCCGCGTCCTGACGCTGGACGCTTGGCAGCCCGGCGCGACGCGGTCGTTCCAGCTGGCGCACCAGTTGGCCCTGCTGTCCTTCCGTGACCTGATCGAGGCTGAGTTGGATCAGGCCGCTTTCCGCACGGACGCCGCACGCGACGTGGCCCGCGTCGGTCTGGCCAACTACGCCGCCGGCGCCCTGCTGCTGCCCTACCGCGCCTTCCTGGGGGCCGCGCGCGAGGAAAAGCACGACATCGACCGGCTGCGCACCCGTTTCCAGGTCAGTTTCGAACAGGTCTGTCACCGCCTCTCGACCCTGCAACGGCCCGGCTGGCGCGGCGTGCCCTTCTATTTCGCTCGCGTGGATATGGCCGGCAACATCACCAAGCGCCACAGCGCCACCCGCTTCCAGTTCGCCCGCTTTGGCGGCGCCTGCCCGCTGTGGAACGTCCACGAAGCCTTCGCGGCGCCCGACCGGATCGGGGTGCAGTTGGCCGAGATGCCGGACGGCTCGCGCTACATCTCCATCGCGCGCAGCGTGTCCAAGCCCAGCGGCTCCTATCTGGCCAACGACCGCCGCTACGCCCTGTCCCTGGGCTGCGAGGTCGAACATGCGGGCGCCCTGGTCTATGCCGCCGGCCTCGATCTGAACGGCCCGGCCGCGCGGATCGGCGTCAGCTGCCGCATCTGCGAGCGCACCGACTGCACCCAGCGCGCCTTCCCGCCCCTGGACCGCGCCCTGCACGTCCCCGAGAACGAGCGCGGCGTGGTGCCCTATGTGCTGGATGGACCGCGCCCCGACCGCTATTGATCGGGGCATGACCTCCAACACACCCATCGGCGTCGCCGTCGTCGGCTACGGCCTGGCGGGCCAGACCTTCCACGCCCCCCTGATCGCCACGACCCCCGGCCTGCGCCTGACCGCCGTCGTCTCGTCCCGGCCTGAAGCGATCCACGCCGACCTGCCCGACGTCGAGGTCCTCCCCGACCTGAACGCCGCCCTCGCCCGCGACGACATCGGCCTGATCATCGTCGCTACCCCCGACACCCTGCACGCCGAACAGTCGATCGCCGCGCTGAGGGCCGGCAAGTCGGTAGTGGTGGACAAGCCCTTCGCCGCCACTCTGGCTGACGCCGAAGCAGTCGCCTCCTTTGCAGCGTCATCGCCCGGCGTTTTCAGCGTCTTTCAGAACCGCCGCTGGGACGCCGACTTCCTGACGCTGCGTCGCCTGATTGACCAGCGCGAACTGGGCGACGTCGCCGTGTTCGAAAGCCATTACGACCGCTTCCGCCCCACCGTCACCGACCGCTGGAAGGACCAGCGCGACGGCGGCGTCTGGGCCGACCTGGGCCCGCATCTGATCGACCAGGCGGTCCGGCTGTTCGGCCCGCCGCTGGCCATCTATGCCGACCTCCAGGCCCAGCGTGTCGGCGCCACGGCCATCGACTACGCCCACGTCCTGCTGCGCTATGACCGGCTGCGGGTAATCCTGAACATGAGCCACCTCGCCGCCGAGGCCCGCCTCCGCTACGCCGTCCACGGCACGGGCGGCAGCTTCATCAAACACGGCCTCGACGCCCAGGAGAGCCAGTCCAAGGCCGGCCTGCGTCCCGGCGACGCGGACTGGGGCGTCGATCCTTCGCCCGGTGTGCTGACGAAACAGATAGGCGGCGACACCGTCCGCACCACGCCGACGCCCGAACGCGGCGACTATCCCGCCTTCTACGCCGCTATGCGCGAGGCGATCCTTGGCAAGGGCCCGCCGCCCGTACCGGCCGACCAGGCCCTGACCGTCATGCGCATCCTCGACGCCGGTCTGCGCAGCGCGGCGGAGCGGCGCGAGATCGCTCTCTAGCTCTTCTTACGGCCCTTCGACGTCGCTGCCGGAGCGTGGGCCAGGCGCAGCAGATTGGCCGCGCCCGGCGCCCCAAACGGCGTGCCCGCCAGGATCAGGATGCGCTGGCCCGGCTCGGCCAGACCATATTTCACCGCGCTGTTGACGGCGTCGTCCGTCACGGCCTCCAAGGAGTCCGGCTGCTCGCCCAGACGCGGTTCTAGCCCCCAGACCAGGGCCAGCCGCCGCGCGGTGTTGGGATTGGGCGTCAGCACGAGGATCGGCTTCAGCGGCCGCTCGCGCGCCATCCGCCGCGCCGTGCCGCCCAGGGTCGTGAACACCACCAGACAGCCGGTCGAAGGCGCATTCGCCGCCATCCGCGCCGCGCCGACCAGGGCATCCACGTCATGCTCGTCCATGCCGGCGTGTTCGGCGCCCATCAGGCTGGGCCACATCGGATCGCGTTCGACGCGCTCTATGATCCGGCTCATGATGCCGACGGATTCTAGCGGATAGTCGCCCGACGCGGTCTCGGCCGACAGCATCAGGGCGTCCGCGCCTTCATAGACCGCATTGGCCACATCGGTCGCCTCGGCGCGGGTCGGGGCCGGGGCGCTGGTCATAGATTCCAGCATCTGGGTGGCGACGATCACAGGCACGCCGCGATTGCGGGCCGCGCGCACGATCTGCTTTTGCGCCACCGGCACGTCCTCGGGATCCAGCTCGACGCCCAGATCGCCGCGCGCCACCATCACCCCGTCGCAATAGTCGAGGATGGCTTCGAGATCGGCCAGGGCCGCCGGCTTCTCGATCTTGGCGAGGCAGGCCGCCTGACCATTCACGATCCGCTTCAGCTCGGCCATGTCCTCGGGCTTCTGCACGAAGCTGAGCGCAACCCAGTCCACGCCCATACGCAGGGCGAAGGCCAGGTCTTCACGATCTTTCGGCGTCAGGGCCGAGACCGGGATCACCGCCTCCGGCACCGCCACGCCCTTGCGGTCCGACAGCTTCGAGCCGCTCTCGACCGTGACATCGGCCCACTCATCGGTCCGCTCGCCCACACGCAGACGCACCCGTCCGTCGTCCAGCAGCAGCAGCATGCCCTTGCGCAGCGCCTTGAAAATTTCGGGATGCGGCATCTGCACCCGCGTCTCGTCGCCGGGCGTCGGGTCCAGATCGAAACGCATGGTGTGGCCCGGCTTGACCGAGATCTCGACGTCCTTGAATCGGCCCAGACGCAGCTTCGGCCCTTGAAGGTCGGCCAGCACGCCCAGCGGACGCTGCAGGGCCATTTCGGCGCCGCGCACCGCCTTCAACGCGGCGGCGTGATCTTCATGCGACCCGTGGCTGAAGTTCAGGCGAAAGACGTCCACACCCGCCTGGGCCAGCGCCTTGACGGTGCTGGGCGCACGGCTGGCGGGTCCCAGGGTGGCGACGATGCGCGCGCGACGGGCTCGGTTCATGACGTTTCCTGTTGGCTCTCTCGGACGGCAAAACGGAGCCGCCTGGGCGATTTCGCCCTCTTCTGCCAACGAAACCCGCGCTGCGTAAGGCCGCCTTCCCCTCAGGAAACACGAGTTGACGGCCGGAAACAGGAGTTTATCTGGCCGCCGCCCCGCAGCTTGCCACGGCAAACCCGTTCAGATCGATGCAGCGGCCCTCGACCTGGGGCGCGGGGACGCCGATAACATGGGCGAGGGTCGGGGCGATATCGACGGTCCGGATCGGCAGGATCCGCTCCTCGGCCTTGGCGCCCGGCCACCAGAAGATGATCGGCACGCGCCGGTCATATTCCCACGGCGTTCCGTGTCCGGCCAGGGTCGAGCCGACGCGGCCGCCCGAGGTGGTGTTCTGGGTCCAGGCGAACTGGATGTCGGGCGATCGCTCGGCGACGGTCGACAACCGCATCCGCTCGCGCACCGTCATCATCTCGGGCTGACGGCTGTCCGGCAGAGGCTCAGCCAGCAGCCGGTCGCGCGTCTCGGCGAAAGCCACGTCCGGCAGGGCGCGCAGCATCTCGACCGCCGCTTCCGCCACCTGTGTCCGCAACGGATCGGGCAGCGACCTGTGATCCGCATCGGCGACCATCCAGCCGCTCCCGCCGGACTGCAGCGGATCGGCGCCCAGGTTGAAGCGCGCCTTCAGCGCGGCGTTGACGCCCTTGATCGCATCGGTGTCGGCGCGGTGCGCCTGCGGATAGCCATGCTCGTGCAGCCGCTCGACGAAGTCCGAACCGCCGTGATCAGCCGTCAGAACCACCAGCGCCCCGCCCGGAACCTGGGCCAACTTGTCCAGGAAGACGCCCAGCGCCGCATCCAGCCGGTGCATCTGCTCGCACATCTCGGGCCCCTGGGTGCCGTACATATGGCCGATCCGGTCGGTGGCCGACAGGCTGACGCCCAGCATGTCGGTCGCGGTCCCCTGCCCCAGCTTCTGGCTGTCCAGCAGATATTCCGCCGCTTTCAGCGTCTGCTCGTCCAGCAGCGGCGAGGTGTCGAACTTCAGCCCCGCCGGCGGCAGCACCGAATGGAAGGTCTGGCCGCGAATGGTCCAGTCGCCCGCCAGCGCCCGGCAGTCCGCGTTCTGATAGTCCCAGGCTGTCGGCGTCGCCGCCGTCCAGGCGTTGAAGTCACGGTTGAACGCCGCAACCGGCGCCAGCTTTGTCTCGGCCGTCTGACCGGGCTCGACATAGGTCGTCAATCCAAACCCGTCAGTGAACCAGAAGGCCTGCCCCTGATGACCAGCCAGATTGATCGCCCCGCGATCCTTGCCCGACACCGCCATGACCTTGCTGTCCGGGCTGACGGCCTTCAGCCAGTCGCCCAGCGTCGTCGCGCGCAGCTGATCCGGTCCCACTGGCCCGTTATCGGTGTCGTCGCGCCCGTGCGCCAGATGGTTCTGCGGCGCGGCCAGGCAATAGACCTCCTTGCCGGTCTTGCCGTCGATCCAATCGTTGGCGGGAATGCCGGTCTCGGCCGGGTGCATGCCGGTCAGAACCGTGGAGTGGCCGGGGCAGGTCTCGGTCAGACCGTGGGTCTGATAGCCGTTGATCGACACCAGTCCCTGGTCGGCCAACCGGCGCAGGCCGCCGCTGTAGCGGCTGCGATACTGGTTGAAGAGGTTGGCGCTGAACTGATCGACCACGATGGTCACGATCAGTTTGGGCGGCGTAATGGCCGCGAGCGACGACTGCGGCGCAGCGGCCTGAACCGCCGGCTGGGCGACCGGCGCGCCCGCACAGGCGGCGCCAGCGATCGACAAGACGGCCAGACACGCGGCGGCGACGTGACGCGACAGGGACATGAACAACTCCAACAACAGCCGTGCGGCCTCTAGCTGTTGCGGATGGCGCCCGCGTGACAGCCCGGCTCGCTCCTAGTGCGATTCCTTGGACCGCAGGCGCGCGACCTCATGCAGGACCAGCACCACCACCCCGCCGACGATCAGCCCGATCACGGCCGAGGCCACCGCCGTCGTCAGCCAGCTCATCACGCCGGCCAACGGCCCGAACAGTTCGCCGACGGCATGCGACAGATGCTCGACCGGTACCGCCGGCCAGTGCAGCCCCAGCGTATGGGAGCCATGCAACAGAATGCCGCCGCCGACCCACAGCATGGCCGCCGTGCCGATCGCCGACAGGGCGCTCATCACCATCGGCATGCCCTTGACCAGACCCCGTCCCAGGGCACGCACCCCGCCGTTGGGCCGCTGGGCCAGATGCAGGCCGATGTCGTCCATCTTCACGATCAGGCCCACTGCGCCATAGACGACGACGGTCATGGCGATGCCGACCACAGCCAGCACAGCGGCCTGGGTCAGGATCGGCTGCGCCGCCACATCGGCCAAGGCGATGGCCATGATCTCGGCCGACAGGATCAGGTCAGTGCGCACCGCACCCGACACCGTCGTCTTCTCCAGCGCCACTGCGTCGCGCGCGAGCGGCGCGGCATCCTCATGCCCGCCATGCCCCATCGCCTCCAGAAGCTTTTCCGCCCCCTCGAAACACAGATAGGTCCCGCCGCACATCAGGATCGGGGTGATGGCCCAGGGCGCGAAGGCGCTGAGCACCAGGGCCACCGGCAAGATAAAGATCAGCTTGTTGCGAAACGACCCGAGCGCGATCTTGCTGATGATCGGCAGCTCGCGGCTGGGCGACAGGCCCATGACATAGCGCGGCGTCACCGCCGCATCGTCCACCACCACGCCGGCGGCCTTGGTCGAGGCCTTGCCCG
This sequence comes from Brevundimonas vesicularis, assembly GCF_027886425.1. NCBI lineage: Bacteria > Pseudomonadati > Pseudomonadota > Alphaproteobacteria > Caulobacterales > Caulobacteraceae > Brevundimonas > Brevundimonas vesicularis. The sequence goes on from NZ_CP115671.1 coordinate 2,503,261, forward strand.
CAGCAGCCCCCACGTCATCAAGCGACGCGGCCGCCAGCTTTGCGATGCCGGCGACGTCGTCCAGCAGCGCGATCAGTCCAGACGGCATAGTCAGTCTTCCCGGCTGGGCGGCACATTGACGCCCTGCGATTTCAGATAGGATTTGATGTTGCGCGCGGCTTGGCGGATGCGCTGCTCGTTCTCGACCATGGCGATGCGCACGAAGCCCTCGCCGTTCTCGCCATAGCCCACGCCCGCCGCCACCGCGACCTTGGCGTGGGTCAGCAACTGCTTGGAAAACTCCAGACTGCCCAGATGCTTCAGCGCCGGCGGCAAGGGCGCCCAGGCGAACATGGACGCGGCCGGCTTGGGAATGTCCCAGCCCGCGCGCCCGAAACTCTCGATCAGCACGTCGCGCCGGCGATGATAGAGTTGGCGGTTCTGCTCGACGATGTCCTGCGGCCCGTTCAGCGCCGCGCACGCCGCCGCCTGGATCGGCGTGAAGGCGCCGTAGTCGAGATAGGATTTCACCCGCGTCATCGCCGCGATCAGCGTCTTGTTGCCGACCGCAAACCCCATGCGCCAGCCGGCCATGCTGTAGGTCTTGGACAGAGACGTAAACTCGATCGCCACGTCCTTTGCCCCCGGCACCTGCAGGATCGAGACCGTCGGCTTGCCGTCGTAATAGAGCTCCGAATAGGCCAGGTCGCTGATGATCCACAGGTCGTTCGCCTTGGCGAAGTCCACGACGCGTTCGTAGAAGGCCAGATCGACCGTCTCCGCCGTCGGGTTCGACGGATAGTTCATCACCAGGACCTTTGGCCGCGGCACGGTGAAGGCCATGGCCCGCTCCAGCGCCTCGAAATACTTCTCGTCCGGCGTGGTCGGCACGCTGCGGATCGCAGCCCCGGCGATGATGAAGCCGAAGGTATGGATCGGATACGACGGATTGGGCGCCAGGATCACGTCGCCCGGCTCGGTGATGGCGGTGGCCAGACTGGCCAAGCCCTCCTTGGAGCCCATAGTGACGATCACCTCGGTCTCGGGATCCACATCGACGCCGAAGCGACGACCGTAATAGTTGGCCTGGGCGCGGCGCAGCCCTGGGATGCCCTTGGACTGCGAATAGCCGTGGGCGTCGGGCTTCCTGGCCACCTCGATCAGCTTGTCGATCACATGCTGGGGCGGCGGCAGGTCGGGGTTGCCCATCCCAAGATCGATCACGTCCTCGCCCGCCGCACGGGCAGCCGCGCGCATCGCATTGGTCTCGGCGATGACATAGGGCGGCAACCGCTTCATGCGGTAGAATTCTTCGGACATGACAGGCTCGTCGTTGGGATCAGCGGCCGTGGATCGACCGCCTTTAGCGCTTAGCGCGCCAGCGGCCTCGCGCAACAGCATTGAAGGTCATTTTCACCCGTCAGGCGGACGAAATCTGTGCGTCGCGCAAAAACCTGGTCGAGTGGCTGGCTTTTAGCGCCCTCAATAGCTCAACCTTAGACCGACGCTGACGGTTCGCGGCGGGCCGTATCCGGCGACGCCCGTGCCGGTTTCCGACACCTCGACATCCTCGTCGAACAGATTGTCCGCCGCCATCCAGAGGGTCGCGTTTGGCGTGAAGGCCCACTCCCCTCGCGCATCCAGCGTCACGGCGGCGTTCAGCACCCGGCTGTTCAGGTCGTCGTCGAACCGGCTCGATTCGTAACGTGCCGCCAGGGCCAGGGTCAGTCGATCGGTCGCGCGCCAATCCAGCCCGGCCGTCGCGCTCCATTCCGGCGCCTGGGCGGGACGCAAGCCGGTCAGCTGCGCGGCGGACGATCCGCCGTCAATCTCGGCATCGGTCCAGGACGCAGCGGCGTTCATCGACACGGCTGACGACAGGTCCAGCGCCCCCGTCAGTTCCACGCCCCAGGCGTCGATGGTCCCGGCGTTCTGGCGCTGGCGCAGCACCCCGCCCGCCGGCACGAACCCCGCGCGCGGGAAGGTCGCCGGCCCGGACCCGAGCGTCACATTGACGATGGCGTCCTCGATCTGGTTCCAGAACACCGACGCGCCCCAACGTATGCCGTCGCGCTCGAAGGCCAAGCCTGTTTCCACGCCCTTCAACGTTTCCGGCGTCAGGGCGGCGTTGGCCTCGGTGATGTCGTTGCCGACGCGGAATGGCCTATGCAGTTCGTTCAACGTGGCGGGCCTGAACCCGGAATAGGCCGCCGCCCGCGCCGCATAGCCGCCGCCCAGATCACGCCGCACGGCCAGACGCGCACTGACCACCTCGCCCGACCGATCCGGATCTTGCTCGTCCAACAGAACAGTCCCGGTCGCCAGGGTTTTCTCGTTGCGGAAGCCGCCCGTATTCTCCCATCGATCCACCCGCAGTCCGCCGGCCACCAGCCATTCGGCCGCGGTCCAGGACGCATCGACATAGGCGCCGGCCACAGCCGTCTCCCCGCCCGCACGCCGAATACGGGTGAAACCCGCGCCCGTTGGATTACTGAAGAGTTCGTTGGTCTCGCCGTCGTTGAAGCGCGCATCGGCGCCCACCTCCCACTCTAGCCGTCCGCCCGCGAAATCGGTCATGCGGCGGCGCAGCGCCGCATTCAGTCCCCATCCCGTCGCGGGCGTCTTGAACTGATCGTTGGCCGGCGTCGTGGTCGATCGATCGGCCGACACCGAGGCCGAACTGTTGGCCAGATTGCTGTCGATCCGCCACGCCTGTAGCCGCCAGCCATAGCCGTCGGCCGTCGGCGTCTGCGCCGCCGTGGCGCTCAGGCTGTGCCCGCTGGCGTTGGCGCGCGTTCCGGCCAGGCCGGATCCGCGATCCTCTTCCCAGGTCGCCGCCCGCACCGACAGGTTCGCCTGTCCAAGCGCCGTATCGACCCGTAGGGCCGCGCTGCGACTGTCGAGGTCCAGCGGCGTGTCCGCCGCTCCCGCCGCCGATCCTCGCACGGGCACATAGCCGTCGCTGACTTCGCGCAAGCCGCTCAACGTCACCGCCAGAGGTCCCAGTCGCGTGGAGGCGGACCCCGCCGCCCGCAAGCCGCCGCGCTCGGACGCGGACACATCCACTGCACCGCCTTTCCCGCGCTCACGCAAGGTGATCGTGCCCGTCAGCGCGCCGGCGCCATAGGGGCCCGAACCCGCGCCCCGGATCACATCCAGGCTTTCCAGCGATTCCGGCGTCGCCTGGGACCAGATCACCCAGCCCCCGAACGGATCGTTCAGCGGCACGCCATCCAGCAGCACCAGCGTCCGACCTGCCCCGGACGGCGCAATGGCCCTCAACGAAATCCCTTGCGTCGTCGGGTTGGCCGCCGCGCTGCTGGTGCGTCGAAACAGCGACACCGCCGGCACGGACCGTAGCGCCTCGTCCAGACGCGACGACCGAGACAAGACCGCCTCATCGATCCGCACCACAGAAAACGCAGCATCAGCCGCCGCCGGCGGCAGACGCGCGGCGGTGACGACGATCTCGGGCAAGGCGGTGGGCGTGACGGGGGGAGGAGCGTCCTGGATCATGCGCCGTCAGTAGGCGGTCGTTTCGCCACATCAAAGCCCGGCGATCCGAAACGCCCGGAAAAGCGCGAGACAGATCGCCGCCCCCTCGATAACAACCGTATCGAACAGTCCAAGGGGAAGCACGTGGGTCTGGGAACGCTCGTCAGGGGTCTGATCTTCGGTAAGGACGCCGACCGCAGGCGACGGTCCGCCAAGGCGGCGCGAATCCGCGCCCTGCCCGACCGACAGGTGATGGCCGACAGCTATGTCCCAGCGTTGGCGGCCGACGGCGGGCGCATCCTGTGGGTCGGTTGCCGCGAGTATACTCTGGACGACTACGCCTTGCTGGAGGCGCAGGGCGGCGAGGTCTGGACCACCGACATCGATCCGGCGGCCGCACGCTGGGGCCGCGAAGGTCGCCACCGCGCCGGGGACATATGCGAGGCGGATCGGCTGTTCTCGGACCTGACCTTCGACGCCGTCGTCTGCAACGGCGTGCTGGGTTATGGCGTCGACAGTCCCGACCAGCAGCAGCAGGCCTTGAAGGCTCTGGCGGCCATCCTACGCCCGGGCGGTCGCCTTCTGCTGGGCTGGAACACCGACAAGATCGCCGATCCCGTTGCCGCAGGATTGATTGATCTCTACTTCCAGGCTGCCCCCTTGGGCGACCAGCCGACGCGCGTGCGGTTCGACGCGGTCACCCACGTTTACGACAGCTTTATCCGAAGAGGCTGAAGCCTAGCCCTGAAGCCGGGTCAGCGACGCCGCCGGCCCCAACAGAGGACGCCTCCGCAGCGTCGGCTTCGGCGTGACAAACGCCTTGTCGACCAAGGCCTCGCGCAACGCATCCAGCTCGGCTGCGCGCGCGGCCGGCGAATGCACCCGCTCGACATAGGCCTGCCCGCCACGCGCCAGAGCCAGACGTTCATCGGGATTTTCGACCAGACGCATCATGGCGCTTGTCAGAGAGCCGGTGTCTTTCGCATCATCGGCATAACGCCTAGGTGGGCGTCGCGATAGCCAAACCCACCCCTGCGCTTCAATTGGTCTCTATTCTCGCGTTGCGCTTTGCGACACTGACGCCCCCGCCGTGGCGCGCAGAGAGCCGACCACCACCCACAAGCCGCCATAGACGACGGCGAGGCCTGTCAGAATGGCTGCCAAAGCTGAGACTTCCCAAAGGCTGGCGCCCATGCCGTTCAGGCGAACAAAGGCCTGAACGGCAGCGGTAGACGGTGAAAAATGCGCGAGCCAGACGAGACCTTCAGGCATCATGAAATGCGGCCACGCAGCGCCGGACAGGAAGAACAAGGGCGCGGAAGTGCCGACCAGAACCTGCAAGACCCGTTCATGGCGATCGAAAAGCGCGCCCAGAAGCAGACCCACAGCGGCCACCGCCGCTGAAAATATGGGCGCCAGCAGTAGGACGCCGATCAGATTGCCTGCGCGGGGATAGTCCTGAAACCAGAACACGAAACCGAAATAGAAGAGGCTGGAGGCTGTCCCAATCGCCGTAAGCGCCAGCCACAAACCCAAGCGAGCGCTGCGTTTCAGCCTAGGTGCGCCGGTTTCTCGACGCACGGCTGTGATCACGCCGGCTCCCAGCAGTAGCGTCTGCTGCAGGATGATCAAACTAACCGCCGGCACGGCGTAACCGCCGTAGCCCTCCGTAGGGTTGAAGAGGGAAACCTGCTTCAGGGTCGGCGCCAATCTGACGGCGCGGGCGATATCAGGCAGCCCTTTCAACTGCGCCTCGGCGACCTGCGCTGTTGCGGCGGCGACGGCTCTGCCGACAGCCGTGACACGAACCAGATAGCCGCCGTTCAGCCAGATGGCCACGCCCGTCGGCGCCCCCCTGAGCAGATCGGCCTCAAAACGCTGAGGCAGGACGACGATCCCGTCGATCACGCCGCGCCGCATCAGTTCAAAGCCCTCAGCGGGGGATGAAATCACGGCGGCGACCTCGATCTCGCGCGACGCATTTAGGTCTTCGACAAGAGTGCGCGTCAGCGCTGTCTGCGTCGGTGTCGCTACGGCGATGGGCAGTCCCGTCGCGGCCTGTCCGGCATAGGCGGCCGGATAGTAAAAGGCGTAAAGGACGACGGCCAGGATCAGCAGGCTGCTGACCGGTCGCGCACGCGGCAGATTCCGGAAAGTTGCGGCGAAGGCGGCGATAACGCCCTGCTGCGGAAGCGGAAAGTTCAAATTTTCCGTTTTGGGGATAAGACGCGCTCGTCCCCGGATGAACAGCGCCGATAGAAGAAGGCCAATGACGGCGACGCCGCTCAGGATCATCAAGTCTCGCCATGCCGATGCGGAAGTCGCACCCGTGATCAGCTGGCCCGTCTGCAGCCGTAGATAGTGCGTATAGGGAAGAATATCGCTCCAAATCCGGGCGAAGCGCGGCCCATGGTCAAGCGGCAGAGTACCGTTGGAAAAGGCGATAGCCGCGCCCGAATAGATGGCGGTCGCCGAGAACGCCATATCCACCTCGCCAAGCGCGGCGACCAGAAGAGCCGACACGACAACGCTCACCGCCATCAAGGCGACTATGCCGAGGATCAGCAGCGGGAGAGAGCCTGCCACACCCCAGCCCCGGACGCCGCTGAGCCAGGCGATCCAGGCCAACCCCCACAGGCTGAAGATCACGACGTGCGGAATGAGACGCCCGACCAAAGCTGTCGTCGTGAAGCCGCCCGTCTCGGCCTTGAAGCGTTTGAAGGAGCCGCCCTGCATTTGCCGACCAACCGCCAACACTGCGGAACAAGCCGCCAGTAGATGAAGGACCCCCGGCGCCAGAAGTCCGCCGAGAAAAAGCTCGAAGCTGAGCTGCGGATTGCCGACAATCGACACCTGGACAGCGGGGAGTTGCAAGGCGGTTTCGGGCAATCCTCTCTGGCGCGCGCGTTCTTGCAACTGCTGGCCGGCCGCTGATGCGATGGCCGCGCTCTGCCCCAAGGCCGACAAGGCGCCGACCGTCTGGAAGGCGCCATTGAACGACACGGTCACCTGTTCCGGCCGACGAAACGCCCCGTCAGAAAAATCTGCTGGGAAATGAGCGACGCTGTAAATCTTGCCCCGTCGCATCAAGGCCATGGCCTCCGTCATCGTCGCCGGAGCATGGGTCACGCGAACACCGGGGCTCGCCTTTATGGTGCGGATTGCGGCGCGGCTGAAGGCCGAATTGTCCTGATCGACCACGGCGACCGGGGCCTGACGGATCACTCCAGGGGCCAGCATTGCCGCGATGACAATCAGCAGGATCAGCGGCAGGCCGAAGGCGACGAACGCGTCCCACCGTCGGGTCACCAGGACGCGCGCCTCGTCCCGAACGGCCGATACAAGGACGGCCGCGAGGCGTCTCACCGTGCGGACCAATCGAACAGCACGCTCATGCCAGGCCTCAGGCCGTTGACGGGTCGAACAGGCTTGGCCTTGACCTGAAAGCTTCGCACGTCATAGCCGCTGGACTGCCGGGTTGAGCGCCAAGTGGCGAACTCGCCTTGAGGATTGATGGCGGTGATCCGGAAGGCCACGTCAGCGAGGCCGAGTGCGGGCACGTCGCCACGCACGATCGCGCCGATTTTCAGATCGCGAAACTGATCCTCGCGCACACTGAACGTAACCCAAGGGTCGCCGATGTCCACGATTGTGAAGATTGGCACGCCCGTGAGCACGAGCTCGCCGACATTGGCGAAACGCTCTGCAACTTCGCCGTCGTTTGGAGCAAGCAGTCGTGTCTCACTTTGGAGGCTTTGGACCTCGGCGACGGCGGCCTGCGCGCCTTGCACATTGGCGTCGGCAACGGATTTTTCCTGCGGCCGTGTCCCTGCCAATGCTTTCAGATACTGCTGACGGGCGGCTTCGGACTGCGAGGCTGTAGCAGCGCGAGCGGCCACGGCTTCGTCACGGCGTTGGGCCGAAATCACGCCTTCGGCGAACAGGTTCTCTGCCCGCCGCGCAGTCTGGTCCGCCAAACGAGCCGTCGCCTGCGCGGCGCGCCAGACGGACTCGACCGACTGCACATCCTCGCGGCGAGCGCCTTCGCGGCTCATCGACTGAATGGCCTTACTCGACTGAAGCAAGGCCCGGGCCTGAGCCTCCTTTGCTGCAACCTCCGGGCTGCTCATCAGAGCCAGCTCTTGACCTGCCTTCACTTGATCGCCCTTTGACGCCAGGAAGCGCTCCACGCGGCTGGGCACCTTGGTCGCAACGGTAAAGGTCTCCGCCTCAACCATGCCCTGAACCTGATCCTTGGCAGGACGGGCCGCCAGGAAGAGGCCCACGACGATGAAACCGATCAGCAGTACGAGGCCGACGCCCACGATCACAGGCAGAATACGTCGCCGTGCAGACGTACGACTGGCCGCGATGGTCGGCGCACCGTTTGTCGGGGCATCGGCAAAGGGAGGCGTCTCGCTCATGGCGCGCTTATCCGGTCTTCGCGTTGCAGATAGTCGTTCACGGTCAGATCGCTTCCCGACGCCGCCAGCAAGGCGGCCAGGCTGAGATCATATTCGTAAGCTGCTGCTGCGCGTTGCAAACGCGCGGCCCCCAGAAGATTGCGGGCGTCCACGACCGAGGCGGCTGTGGCCTCGCCTTCACGGAACCCAACCTCCTGAACTCTAAGATTCTCGCTGGCGGCCTCTAGGCTGCTGTCCATGCTCAGAAACTGACGACGCGCCAACTCTGCCTGATTATACGCTCGCGTGACCAGCAATCGGGCGTCGTCTCGGGCCTGTCGTTCCACCTCCGCAGCAGCCGAGGCCTGAGCGCGCGCTGCGCCCAGCATGCGTCGTCGATCCACCGTCGAAATCAGAGTGTAACGGGCGCCGATCCCAACCGCCCAATCCGGCTCGGTCGGCAGAGCGTCGTCTGGATTCAGGTTGTAGGTTCCGAATGCATAGACGGACGGCTTCATTCGTGACGCCGCAAGATCGGCGCCCGCCTCAGCCAGATCGCGCCCGGCTTGAGCCTGCGCAAGGCGAGCGTTCGTCTGGCTTGCCTGGTCAAGAAACACGCCGGCTGGACCGATTGGGTCGCGGTTTACGAACAGGGGCGTGGTTGGAACGACGGCGCCATTGGCGTCAACGACCCTGGCGAGGGACGCCACGGAGTTGTCGTGCTCCAGTTCCGCCCTGTTGACCTGCCGCTGCGCCGCATCGCGGGCGACTTCGACCTGAAGCGTCTGGCCGTGGCTGAGCACGCCTTGCGATTCCAACAGTCGAGCGTTGCGCAAATGCAGATCGAAGCCGTCACGGGTCTCGCGTGCGATCTTCAGCGCTTCGGCGGCCAGCACCTGGCCAAAGTACGCCCGCGCCAGATTTACGTCCTCCAGACTGACCGCTTCCTGCTGCTTCGCCTGCGCCAGATCCACATTGGCCGCCGCCGCTCGTCGTAAGGCTGGAATTGCGCCGCCGGTGTAGATAGGCTGAAGCGCCGTCACCGTGGGGCGAAAGGTCGTGTCATCGACCTGCAGTCGGACGTCTTGCGGCAAGGCGGCGAAAATTTCGGGAAGCGCCGCTTCCAGCCGCTGGCCGACACTCTGCAACACGTCACCCGGCACACCGGGCAAATCCGCGATGAGCCCAGGAATGGCGGCGCCGAGCTCGGCCTGTGCGCGGTCCAGCGTGTCGCCCAGCGAGAGATCGAATGTCTTGCGATAACGGATCAACTGAGCATCGAGCGCTACGGTCGGCCGATTCAGCCCGGCAGCCACATCCGCCTGGGCCCCGGCGGCCTGCATCCCATAGCCCGCAGCGCGACCGAGACTGGAGTTGGAGCGAACACGTTGTTGAGCGGCCGCATAGGTTAGAGCGACTTTAGCGTCGCCCTGGGCCGCCTCCTGGGGCGCGGCCTGAACGTGGGAGACCGCCGCAAGAGCGTTCGGCGCTGATCCGGCCAAAATGCCGACAGCAACCGAACCGATCCAAGCTGCACGCATCGTTTCACCCCGCCTTCAGCAGAGAGAAACTATCCGAAGCTAAGCCGCTTGGTCCAGCGGTTCCGCACCGCACGACAGCGAATGACGTTGCACAGTCTTTGTCGCCGTCCTGCATGCTTACGCCTGTTCCATCTTTATGGTCGACGCTTCGCGCCAGCATCGAAATGCTGACTAGCGCCCCGGAGTGCCGGTCGCCGGAAAGACGGCAACCTTCCTCCGGACGTGTCGTTGTCAGAGCCTCCCCTTAGGCCGCAGCCGCAATCGTCATTCCGCAATCGAGATCAGAAGGATCGCCATGCCGGTCATCGTCGTCACAGGCGCCAGCGCCGGCATCGGTCTCGCGATTGCCGAGCGGTTCGCCCGGGCCGGATGGCAGGTCGTGGTTATCGCCAGACAGGCTGAGCGGCTTTCCAACGCCGTCGAACAGCTGAAGCGTTCGGGAAACCGAGTGATCGGCATGGCGGGCGATGTGTCCGATCCGGAGTTCGTCGAGCAGGCGGGCCGCGATGTCGTGAGCGCTTACGGCGGCATCGATGTCTGGGTCAACAACGCCATGTCCACGGTCATCGGGCGCGATGAAGGTCTGACTGACGCCGATTACCGCCGCGTCGTTGAGACGACCTATCTGTCTCAGGTCTACGGAACACGAGCGGCGCTTCGGGTCATGCGCCCGGCGGACAAAGGGGCGGTGATCCAGATTTCCTCGGGACTGGCGCTGCGCCCCGCTCCGCTGCAGGCTGCCTATTGCGGCGCCAAGGCGGCCGTTGACGGGTTCACGGAGGCCATTCGGGCAGAACTGATCGCCTCATCCTCCAACGTCATCCTGACCACCGTCTATTTGCCGGCTGTCAACACGCCCCAGCCTTTGTGGTCACGCAACCGGACCGACCGGGCGCAGGTCATTCCAGATCCCCTTTTCGATCCTCGCCTGTGCGCAGACGCCGTCTGGTCGGCTGTGCAGAGGCCCAGCCGCAAGGTCTTTGTAGGTCGCACGACATGGCTGATGGCGCTGGGGCAACAGTTTACGCCGGCGCTGGCGGATCGGCAGGCCGCCAGGATGATCACAGCGCAGCAGGGCGACCCGCAACTGCCGCGTCTCGGCAATCTCGATCAACCCGAAGACGGTCCGGCGGCGATCGACGGTCCGGACACTGAACGGGTGGTCAGACCGTGGATCGGTTTCGTGTCCAGCCGCCAGATCACAGCGCTCAAGGTCGCGGCGGTCGGTGTCCTTGCGGGCCTTGCCATGACGGCGGGCTTTGCGATCGGATCGTCCAAACGATGACAGAGACGGCCTTCACGCCCCATCCAGCGCGCTCGTCACAGACGCTCCGTCCCGACGGCTACGTCGCCCTCGAAGACTATGGCGTTCTGGGCGAAGGCCGGACGGTGGCGCTTTCATCGCTGGATGGCGGCATCGACTGGTGGTGCGTGCCGGCGATCGATGCGCCGCCGCTTTTCGACCGCCTGCTGGATCCGGAGGGCGGCCGGTTTTCGATCACGCCGACCGAGGCCTTCACGGCGACCCGCCGCTATCGTCCCGAAAGCAATGTGCTGGAGACGGAGTTCGCCACCGCCACCGGCCGCGCGCGTCTGACCGAAAGCCTGAACAGCGGTACAGCCGGCCGCCTGCCCTGGTGCGAACTGGCCCGCCGTATCGATGGCCTGGAGGGCGAAGTGACCTTCGCCCTGGACATGCGTCTGGGGCGTCGGGGCGACACGGCCAATCCGTATCATTCCAAAATTGGCGAGCACACGGTTTTCCATGTCGAGCGGGTGCTCGGCCTGTTCGTCCACGATCCGCGCATCTCATGCGAATGGTCCGATGAGGGCATTGTCGGAACGATCGTCGTCGGCGCGGGCGAGCGGCGCACCGTGGCCATCGTCGCTGGGCGCGACGAACCGCTGGTCGTGCCGTCCATCGAAGAGATCGACGCCCGCATCGACCTGTCGGATCAGGAATGGCGGGATTGGGCGGCGCGCCTGAACTGCCCCGGCCTGTATCGCGACGACTTCATCCGCAGCGCCCTGGCGTTGAAGTTGCTGCTGTACTCCCCGTCGGGCGCCATCGCCGCGGCGGCCACGACGTCCCTGCCCGAGCGTCTGGGCGGCGACAAGAACTGGGACTATCGCTACGCCTGGCTGCGCGACGCCGGCTATACGATCGAGGCCTTTTTAGCGGCCGGCGCCCAGGCGGAGGCCAAGGCCGCCTTCAGTTGGCTGCTGATGCAGCTGAAGCGCCATGGCGCCAAGGTCTGCTACAGCCTAGACGGCGCACTCGTGCCGCCGGAAACACACTGGGACATGCCGGGCTATAAAGGCTCGCGTCCTGTGGTCACCGGAAACCGTGCCGCCGACCAGGCGCAGCACGGCGTGTTCGGCGACATCTTTGAGACCGCCTCACGTTTCGTCGGCTGCGGCAACATCCTCGACAGCGCCAGCGCCCAGCAGTTGTCCGAACTGGCGGATCAGTGCGCCGACGCTTGGCGACAGCCGGACGCGGGCATGTGGGAGCTGGAAGACGAGCAGCACTACACCATGTCCAAGATCAGCTGCTGGCAGGCTTTGGCCCGCGCGGTCGAACTGGCGGACGCGGGACAACTGCCGACGACGTGCCGGGATCGCTGGCGGCGCGAGCGCGACCGGATTTTCGACTGGGTCGAGACGCATTGCTGGTCCGACAGCCTTCAGGCCTTCGTCATGTATCCGGGCAGCGACAAGCTGGACGCCGCCCTGGCCCTGGCCGTGCGGTTCCGGTTCGATGGCGAAGAGCGGCTGCGCGCGACCCTTGACGCGCTGGACCGTCATCTCAGCGCCGGCGTCTTCCACTATCGCTATTCCGGCATGCAGGCCGAGGAAGGCTGCTTCATCGCCTGTTCCTTCTGGATCGCCGAAGCCTGGGCGACGCTAGGCGAATCGGACAAGGCGCGCGCCCGCATCGACAGCCTGCGCGAAGCCCTCAGCGGCCGCTGGGGCATGCTGACCGAGATGATCGACCCGGACACCGGCGCCTACCTCGGCAACATGCCGCAGGGGCTCAGCCACCTCGCGCATCTGACCGCCCTGACCGCCGTCGGCAAGGCGCAGACCACTTCCCCCCAGCCCGAAACGGAGACGTTCCATGACTGATCGCCTGACCCTTCAGGATCCGCGCGAGCAATATCCAAAGCCGCCCTTCCCGCGCCAACCCCAACCCGTACCGGGCGAAGCGCGCGAGATGGACCCCAAGCCCGATCATGGCGAGGACAGCTATCAGGGTTCCGGCAAGCTGAAAGGACGCAAGGCCCTGATCACCGGCGCCGACAGCGGCATCGGCCGCGCGGCCGCCATCGCCTACGCCCGGGAAGGCGCCGACGTGGCGCTGTCCTATCTGCCGTCCGAGCGCAAGGACGCCGCCGAAGTCATCGCGCTGATTGAGGCTGAGGGCCGCAAGGCCGTCGACCTCCCCGGTGACATCACCGATGAAAACTGGTGCCGGCAGATGGTTGAACAGGCCGTGTCGGAGCTGGGCGGACTGGACATCCTGGTCATCAACGCCGGCCGCCAACAGTATCGCGAGGACATCTCTCAGGTGACGTCGGAAGACTTCGACAAGACGTTGAAGACCAACCTCTATGCCATGCACTGGATCGCCCAGGCGGCCGTCCCGCATCTGCCGGCGGGCGCCTCGGTCATCACCACCGCCTCGATCCAGGCCTATGAGCCTTCGGCCATCCTGCTGGACTACGCCACCACCAAGGCCGGGATCGTCGCCTATACGAAGGCCCTGTCCAAGCAGCTGATCGAAAAGGGCATACGCGCCAATGTGGTGGCGCCCGGCCCCTTCTGGACGCCGCTGCAGTCGTCCGGCGGACAGCCGCAGGGCGCCGTGATGAAGTTCGGCGAGCAGGTGCCGCTGGGTCGTCCGGGCCAGCCCGTCGAGATCGCCCCGGTCTATGTGCTGCTGGCCTCGCAGGAAGGCAGCTACATCACCGGCGAAGTCTTCGGCGTCACCGGCGGCATGGGCGTCGCCTGACAAGACAAAACCGGCGGCGGGATCGTCCCGCCGCCGGTCTCTCTTTCGGCGGGACGACTAGCCGGCGATGGTGGCGACCGAGCCGGAATCCACCCGTATGCCCGCACCGTTGATAAAGCTGGCGCGCTCCGAACACAGGAAGGCGACGGCCGCCGCCACCTCCTCCGGCTTGCCCCTGCGATCCAGCGTCATGCCAGGCCGCTCTTCCTTCAGGAAGCTCTTGATCGCCTCCTCGAAGGTTTCGCCGCGTTCCTCGGCGCGCTTCTTCATCATGGCGTCGGTCATCGGGGTGGCGATGAAGGCGGGCGAGACCGTGTTCACCAGCACATTGTCGCAGCCATAGGCCTTGGACAGACCCTTCGCCAGGCTGAGAATGCCAGCTTTCGAGGCGCAATAGGCCAGTTCGTCGACATAGGGCTGGACCGCATCCTCCGACGCGAACAGGACGATACGGCCCCAGCCCGAGCGGCGCATGGCCGGAATGGCTTGGCGGCACATCCGCACCGCGCCCATCAGATTGATGTCGAGCGTCTCCAGCCAACCGGCGTCATCGACATCCAGGAAATCGCCGGTCGCGCCGGTCACGCCCGCTGCGTTCACATAGATGTCCGGATCGCCCATGCGGTCTCGGACCTCCGCCCACAGGCGTTCGACATCGTCGGCCTTGGTGACGTCGCCGGTCACGCCGATGCATTCGCCCAAGGCGGAAAGCTCCTGGACGGCTTCATCCAGCGTGCCGTCCGGCTTGTCGGTCAAGGCGACCCGTACGCCGGCTTCCAGCAACAGCCGCGCCGTCTCCTTGCCCATGCCGGAATCGGCGCCGGAAATGAGGGCGATCCGCCCCTTGATCCCGAGGTCCATCACAAATCTCCTGTTCGTTGACGTTCGAGGAAGCGATCGGCCGTGCGCAGGGCGACGGCCATGAGGGTCAAGGCCGGGTTGGCCGAAAGCGCGCTGGGGAAGACGGAGTTGTCGCAGACGTACAGGTTGTCGATCTCGACGCTGCACCCGTCGGCGTCGACGACCGCCCCGTCCGACTTGTCCCCCATCCGGCAGCCGCCGATGGTGTGCGCCGACCGGGCCACCGCGAAGATGTCCTCGGCGCCGGCGGCGGTCCAAATCTCCGTCATGATGCGCCGGGCATGGGCGTCCAGACGCCGCTCGTTCTCGCCATAGCTGAAGTCGATCCGCGCCTTGCGCAGCCCGACGGCGTCGACCTCATCGGACAGGGTCAGGCGGTTGTCGTCGTCCGGCAGACACTCTCCATTGATGCCGATCCCGGCGAGCCGGCGATAGTTGCGTAGCGTATCGACCAGCGGCGCGCCCCAGAGGCCCCCGCCCCGCGCGAACCCGCCCGCCAGGGTGACCGGCATGACGCCAAGGCTTTGGATCAGATAGCCGCCGGCGAAGTTCGCGTCCGACGGACGCACCATGTCTTCGCTGATCAGGGAAGAGGGATAGCCGCGGTTCATCGACATGTCGGCGTCGAACCGGCCCCAGACCTGGGTCGCCACATGGGTCATGAAGTTGTGGCCGACCTCGCCGCCGGCGTTGCCTAATCCCCAGTTCAGCAGCAGGCGCGGCGTCTCGACACCGCCCGCACAAAGGAACAGCGCTCGACAGTTCAGCCGATGATCCTGCCCGTCGCGACGATAGATCACGCACTTGATCCGTCCACCGGCGTCACGCTCCACGCCTATGGCCCGCGCGTTGGCGATAGTCTTGGCTCCATTGGCTGCGGCCATCGGCAGAAAGCTGTTGTCCGCGCCGCCCTTGGCGCCGGTTCTGCATCCCTGGTGGCAGGCGCCGCAGTTGACGCAGGCCATGCGGTAGGGCGTCGTCCCCGCCTCGCGATCGCGGGACAGCACGGCCGCCGGCGCATCCGTAACGGTCAGCCCGACGGCCGTCGCGCCACGGGCCATTGCATCCGCCGGGGCGTTGCGCGGGACAGGCGGATAGGCGAACTGTCGCCCGCCCCACGGATAGTCGGCCGGGCCTGAGACCCCGATCACCGTCTCTACGGTCTCGACATAGGATTTCAGTTCGTTCCAGCCGAACGGCCAGTTCCGCCCGCGTCCCGTCTCCGAGGCCAGCGTCAGATCACGGGGATCGGGTCGTGGGCAGAAGGCGCCCCAGTGCAGCAGCGAGCCGCCGACCCCCTGGCCGGAGTTGTTGGCCCCAAAGGCGGTCGGGTCGCGCCCTCCGCTGAGGCGCTCTTCCATCCAATAGAGATCGGCCGTTGTTTCGTCGGGCGTATGCTCCGCCGGATCGAAGGCCCGCCCCGCCTCCAACACCGTGACCGACAGCCCGGCCTTCGCCAGCCTGGCCGCGACCGGAGCCCCACCGGCTCCGCTGCCGATGATGACGACATCGGTTTCGCCGGCCGTCCTTGCAGGCGCGCTCAACCCACGCCCTCCATCAGCAGACGCCAAGGTTCGGTACGGTCCGCCGCCGTCTGATCATAGCCCTGAAACCGGCCTTCGCCGCCCGTGGCGAAGCCGTCGTAACCGATCTGAGCCCAGGTGGCCGGCAGCGACATCCACAGGCGCGCGGCCTCGGACACGACGTCCTCGAACCACAGCCTCATGGCGTCCGCCGAAAGCCGGCCCGGCTCGGGCCATTCGCCCTGTGAAATGGTTCGCAGGATGTGGTCTTGGCGATCGGGGGCCAGGGTTGCGAACTCCGGCGCCGTGGCGGCGATCTCATCCAGCCCGCGTCGCCAGGCCTCGGCGTCCGAGGGAAGATCGGCGAACCGCCACCCGTCGCCCTGTCCGCTGGCGAGCCCCACATCCAGACGCCGCGTCAGATCATCCGGATCGCCTGCATCAGACAGAATGCGCGCGATCATCGCCGACAGGACGGCGCTCTGGGACGGGTTCAGGACGCCGCCCTCGGCTTGGGCGGGACCGAAGTGACGATCCAGCATTGCGCGTCGCGTGCGATCCGACACGCGATCGGACGCCATCAGATCCACAAAGGGTGGAGGCAGCGCAGATGAACCGAGCTTCTCGATGAATTCTAGAAGCAGGCCGACGAGACGGTCCGGCTGTTCCTGAGGGATCAGGTGCGCCGCATCCGACACGACCACCACGTCAGCCGCGCCATAGTGGGGGGCGTTGACACGCCCCTGCGCCGCCTCGCCGAGATCGCCATCCTCCGCGCCGGCGATGATCAGGGCGGGGAAAGGCAGGACGCCGGCCTGATCGGACCAGTCCTCGCGCGATCCTTCGGCCAGCCATCCGCGCCAGGCTTCTGGGCTGGATCGAGTGAAATCAGCCAGGGCCCGATCGAAGGCGGCCTGCGGCAGACCGGCGGCGGTATTGGCGTCGATGAACTGGCGTCCCCGATCCTCGATCTTGGTCGGATCGTCGAACCAGGTCAGCATCTCCGCACGCCTGCTCTCGTCCATCGGCTCCGGCGAGGGTGGCGATCCGGCGACCAGCACCACGCCCAGCAACCCGCTCAGACCCGCCGCCCCGTCACGCGCCCGCGCAGCGATCAAGGTCGCAAACTTGCCGCCCATGCTGTGGCCGACAATGATCCACCGCGCGAGATCAAGATTGGTTAGGCGGCAGCTCAGGTCGTCGAGCACGACCTGGACATCGCCATAGCCCTCCCCCGCCCTGTCCCCGAACCCTGGAAGATCGATCGTGACCGTCAGCACCTCATCGGAAAGCCGGTCGATCACCGCGTCCCAATCGTGGCGACTTGAGCCCAGGGAATGAAGAAAGACGACAGTAAGGCGAGTGTCTGTGGGCATGCAGGGGCTTTTTCGAAAGCGAGGACGCGAGACCCCGCCATTGTCGGCCGGCGGTCGTCGATCAGCGCGCCAGCGGCGGAATTGCTCCCAACAAAACAGAACCCGGACGTTGAAACCGGCTCAAACCCGCCCTGCCCTCAGGCCGCCGCCAATTCGGTCAGAAGCTTCTCGATGAAGGCCGTGTCGTGCGGTTGATCGTTGGCGGCGTCGACGATCATGCGATCCTCGGACCAGCGTCGATCATCGCTCAACGGCAAGGACGCTTCCATGCCGGGCCGACGCGCCGCTGCGATCCGCAACGCCGTCGCCTTCGGTCCCGACACGATTTCCGTGACGCCGGCATCACGGGCGAGCGCCGCAAGGCGACGGCCGGTGAACAGGTCCTCTGCGGGGTCTGGTAAAGAGCCGAACCGATCTTCGGCTTCGTCTCGCAAGGCGTCGACATCTTCCGCCGTCGTGGCGCGCGTCAACCGGGCATAAAGATTGATGCGCACGGTTTCGTCGGGGATGTAGTCCGCCGGCAGATGCCCTGTCGCGCCGACGTTCAGACTGGGAGAGGCTTGGTCCGGATCGGGTTCGCCTTTTGCAGCCGCGAGCGCCCGAGCCAGGACGGCTTGATACAGGGCCGAGCCGATCAGCCTGACATGTCCGGCCTGTTCCTCGCCCACCAGATCGCCGCCGCCGCGCAGGTCCAGATCGCGCCCGCTGATCGCGAAGCCCGCCCCCAGTCGGTCCAGAGCCTCCAATGTCTGAAGCCGGGCCTCCGTCGCCGCCGCCATGGGCGATTCGGGATCGGAAAGCAGATAGGTGA
This sequence comes from Brevundimonas vesicularis, assembly GCF_027886425.1. NCBI lineage: Bacteria > Pseudomonadati > Pseudomonadota > Alphaproteobacteria > Caulobacterales > Caulobacteraceae > Brevundimonas > Brevundimonas vesicularis. Next base: position 2,521,265 of record NZ_CP115671.1, read on the forward strand.
AGCCCTGTCGCCGCCCCCGGCCGACACGCCCGCGCAGCTGATGCAACTGCGCCAAGCCAAACCGGTCCGGCCGCCAGATCAACATCGTATTGGCGCGCGGCACATCCAGGCCGGTCTCGATGATGTTCGTGGCCAGAAGCACGTCCCCCTCGCCGTCGGAAAACCGGCTCATAATCTCGTCGATCGCCGACGGGGACATATCACCGTGCGCCGAAACCACCGACAGCTCGGGCGTCAAGGTCTTCAAGCGTTCCGCCAAAGGTTCCATATCCTCGATCCGCGGCACGACCACGAAACTCTGCCCGCCTCGCGCCTTCTCGCGCATCAGCGACAAGCGAACGGCCCCGGCGTCGAACGGGGTCATGAAGGTTCGGATTGGCCGGCGTCGGGCGGGCGGACTGGCGATCAGGCTGACGTCCTGAATGCCGACCATGGCGCTTTGAAGAGTCCTCGGGATCGGGGTGGCCGACATCGACAACAGATGCGGCGCCTTCTCTGCCAAGGCAGATTTCATCTGCGCGCCGAAGCGGTGTTCCTCATCGATGATGACAAGCCCAAGACTGGAAAACGCTAACCCTTTCGACGCCAGCGCCTGCGTGCCCACCACGACGCGCATGGAGCCGTCCGCCAGCCCAGCCTTGACCGCCCGCGCCTCCGCGCTGTCTGCGGCGCGCGACAGGTGGCCGATTTGAATGTCCGTGTCCTTGAACCGTCTCTTGAAGACCTCGAAATGCTGACGCGCCAGGACGGTGGTCGGGGCGACGACGATGACCTGTTTGCCGGCAAGGGCCACGGCCGCCGCGGCGCGCAGCGCGACCTCGGTCTTTCCGAAACCGACATCGCCGCAGACGAGCCGGTTCATGGGCTTGCCGGATCCCAGGTCCGACAGGACCGCCTCGATGGCGCGCGCCTGATCGGTCGTTTCGGGGAAGGCGAAGCCGGCGGCGAACCGAGCCAGCGGCTGACGCGGCGCGGTGATCGGCTCGGTCCTCAGCGCTGCACGCGCTTCGGCCCGGAAGGACAGGGCCGCTGCGGCCTCGTCGATCTGCGCGCTGACCTTGGCGCGTCGCTTTAGCCATCCCTGGGTATTCAGCCGATCTAGCGACACCGCGTCCGGCTCCGAGCCATAACGCCAGATTTTGCCGAACTCCTCGATCGGCGCGAGGATGGTGCCTCCGCCGTGATATTCGATGCGCAGAACGTCGCGCTCGACACCATCGGCAGCGACCCGCTCCAACGCCTTCAGGACGCCCAGACCGTGGTCTTCATGGATGACCACATCGTCCAACCGCAGTTCGGTCTCTCCGAACGCATCGTTCGTGTCGCCGGATCCTCGCGCGATCCGGCCGCCGAAAATGTCCGAGGGCGTCAGGACGACTAGACCGGCGGCCGACTGTCGGAAGCCTGTGTCCAGATCGGCGGTTACGACGGCGATCTGCCCGGGCTGCAGTGGTGCGATCGCGCTCCAGCTCTCGAGCGCCACGGGCGTATCGATATCGTGGCGACGCAGCAGGCGTAGGATGATCCTGTGCTCATGAGGCAATCCTGTCAGAACGATGCGGTCGCCCGCCTCGCGCCGCTCGGCAATGAATTGTTTAAGGGCCCGCCCCGGCGACTTCTCCAATGCGAAAGCCGGCGTCGGCTCCAAACCCTCGACGCTCAGGGGTTTGGCGCCTTTCAACGCCTGCCGAACGTCCTTCTCCGTCAAATAGAGGCTGTCGGGTTTCGCAGGACGCGCGCCCTCGCTGAACCGCAGGCGCGTGTCATAGGCTTCGGCCACATGCGCGCGAATGCGTTCGAACCGATCCTCGACGCCCACGTCGGTCAGGATCATCGGCTTGACGAGGAAATCAAACAGGGTCGTGGAGGTCTCAGCATCGATCGACGGGCCCGTGTCCTGATGATCAGCCTCGTCATCCTCGGGCGACCGGTCGCTCCATTCAGCTGCCGGGGTCAGACAAATCGTCTCGATCTCGGCGCCCCGGCGCTGCGAGACGGGATCGAAGGCGTGGATCTCGATGATCCGGTCCGCCTCGTCCAGGGCGATGCGATAAGGCGTTGCGGACGCCGGCGGGAAGACGTCGACCACCGCGCCAAGCAGAGCGTACTCGCCGGGTTCGTCGACCCGCTCATCCGCCGCATAGCCCGTATCCGTCAGAAACGATTCCAGGACTTCGCGATTCAGCGCCTCGCCCGCCGCGAGCGACAAGCGGGCTTTGATCCGTTCGCGCGACGGCGTCCGCTGCACGATCGCATCTGGCGAGGCGACCAGGAACACGGGCCTTGCGCTGGGTTCGTTCAGTGCGGCTAAGACGGCCATCCGCCGCCCCATGCTTTCTCGCGAAGGCGCGGCGCGGTCGTAGGGCAGGCAGTCCCAAGGCGGCAAGACCAGCACCTCGGCGTCCTTCACCATCGGCGAGAGGGCCGCCGCAATCTCATCGGCGCGGCGTTCGCTGGTGGCTATGAACACCACCGCCTGCGATCGCTTTGCCTTCATCTCGGCAAGTCGAGCCGCCACGGCCGCCGCCGGCATTTTCCAACGCTTGCCGTCGTCCTGCTCGGGCGCTGGCCCTGCAACGAGGACCTGTTGGCCCGTAGCGGAAGGATCGGTTTCGGCAGGTGACGATTTCATCCTGGCTGAACCCTAAGGCCGGTCGAGGGTTGCGCCCGCTTTCGTACCCCCGACCCGTCATTTCAACTGCTAGCGTGGCGGAACCGGTCTAGAAGGGATTTGCAGGATCTTTTCGCGCGGCGGCGATTTCTGCCGGCGTTGGGTCCCGGCAAATGGTCAGTTCATCCGACGACCAGTCGACCAGTCCGATATCCGCCATCGCCCTTAGCCAACCGTCCATCGGCCAGATCGACCAGGCGGCGTGGAAGCGATTGGCGTTGGCGATCAGGGCGCGGAAATGCTGCAGGGGCGGATCATAGCCCTCATGGTGCTGGTGGAAGACTGGCGCGCCGCCGGCGAAGAGGAGCGGCAGGCCCTCTCGCGCGATGCGAAAACCCAGGTCCGTGTCTTCGGCGCCGTAGCCGACATAGGTCTCGTCGAACCCGCCGATCCGATCGAAGGTCGAGCGGCGGAGCGCGAAAGCCAGAGACCAGAACAGGCCCGGATTGCCCTCCGGGCTTTCGCCTTCCCGTGGAAAGGGGCGCACGGGATGGGGTCGTCCGGCGGCCCTCAGATCGACTTCCGACAGGGGGCCCGGACGAACGGCTCCGGCGGGAAGATAGAGCACCTCTGGACAGACGACGGCGTCATGCTCGGCGAGCACGGCCTGCATCCGGCCGCAAACTGCCGACGACACGATGCAATCCACGTCCAGAAACAGTAGGTTATCGCCTGATGCCAAGGCGGCCGCCAGATTTCGGGCGGCGGCCAAAGGCAAGGCGTCGCCCGCCAGACGTTCGATGCGGACTGGAAAATCCACCGGCGGCGGCGTCACCGGCGCATCGCTCATGTCGATGACGACCAGTTCGTCGGGCGGCGTGACGCTGAGCATCAATCCCTCGACCAATCGGTCCAGATGCGCCTGCCGGTTGCGAACCAGCGTGAGCGCGGACAGGCTGGTCATCGGCGGCTCCACAAATCCAGGCGATAGTTCGGATGCCGTTCGGCGAGATCCACCTTCATAATGTCCGACAATCCGAGCCACAGGCGTTCCACGGCGTCGTCGGCGGTTTGGGGATAGTCGGTCTCGCCGGTCCAGTGCACCAGAAGGATGCGTCCCCCTCAACCAACCCGTCGGCGATGGGTCGCGCTGCGAGGTCCAGATCGGCGTCGCTCCAGTAGTAGGCCACCTCGGACAGGACGACGAGATCCAGCCCGTCCAGAACCGGACAGTCGCGAGGAAGGCCGCGGCCGCGAACCGGACGTTCGGCCGCCCCGACAGACGCTGGCGCGCCCTTTCCAGGGCGGTCGGGCTGACGTCGATCGCCAACAGACGATCGCAGACTGTGCTCAGCCGCTCGGTCAGGACGCCGCCGGCACAACCGACCTCGAGCGCAAAAGCTGCTCGCCGCGTCGAAAGGGCGGCGATGGTGCGATCGAACTTGGCGGCCTCATAGGGGCTGGAGGCCAGATCCCACGGATCGGCGTCCCCGGCGAAGATGCCTTCGAAATAGGCGGCGGGAAGCGAGCGTTCAGCCATAGGCGTCGCGCCGATACAGGGTGTCCGAGGCGGCCTGCAGCCTCCTCTGCGTCTCGAGCCGAAACCCCGGTCCAAGCATCGGCGTCAACTGGCTCTGATGGGCCGACAAGGCATAGGCCCTCAAGCCGGCCCTTAGAGGTCGCGTCGTAATCCGCAGCTTCGTCTCGGACGGAGCCGCCCCCACACGATATAATCGAAAACGGCGACCGGCCGGCGAGCCATACCGGCTGCGCGGCGGGCAAGCTGTGCCGCCGCCTGGTGATCGCAATGGGGATCGTCAGGACCCGTCACGGCGATCGCATCGACGCGCCGCTCGCGGCACAAAGCCGCGAGACGACGCGCGCTCGCTTCGAACATCATGCTGCCGGCAGAAGCGGGCTGGGCGTCGGGCCAATCCAGAAACACAGGGGGCGCCGCCCCATCCCCCGCCAACCGTCGAACGGCGCGCCCTGCCTCCAGGCGTCGGGTCCGGACGAGCCTCGCTCGGGACGCCAAATCCGGATGATCGTGCGAACCCGCACCGTCGGTCAGGATCACGACGCCCGCCAGCCGCTCGGCCTCGGACGCTTGATGGATCAAGGCGCCGGCGCCCAGCGTCTCGTCGTCGGCATGCGGGGCGATGACCAGCCACCGCGCGGATCGCCATGGCGAACGCTCCAGCGCCAGGGTCGCCAGCCGGCCGGTTTTCTCGTTCACCATAGGGCGTCGCCCTCGCCCCAGAGATCGCGATCCAGCCAGGTCTTGGCCGCCTGGTCCTTCGCATAGTCGGGTCCGGCCTGCCGAAGATAGAGGCTGAGATCACGGGTGATCTTGTCGATGCGCTCGCCGTCGAAGGCGCTGCGTGTCCCGACCGACCGCGCCGCCAACTCCATTACATCCAGGGCGCTGCGTTCGACGACGCCTCTCGTGGCGCGGGCGAAATCCCCGGCGTCCGGCGCTTCGGACGCCGCGCGGATCGCGGCTTCGCGGACCCAAAGCCAAGCCGTCCGCGTCGCAACGACCGCATCGGCGAAGCGCGCGCGCTGGATGGGATCGGCGCGGGCGGCGTCTGACAGTGCGTCGCGCATCGCCATGACCAGGCCTTCGACGCCGCCCAACTGCACCGCCGTAAACCGCCACGCCCCGGCCGTGAAATGCGGTTCGCGATCATAGTCTCCGGGTCTTCCGAGCCGCTGATCGGCATTGACCATCAACCCGGTCACCTCATAGCGCCCGCTGGTCGTCGCGCGCATGCCGCGGACGCGCCACCCGCTCAAATCAGCCCTCTTCGGGTCGTTCGCCGGCACGACGATCAGCTGGCGTTCGCCCTGTACCGGCTGGGCGGTGATGATGGCATATTCCAGGCCGCCCGCGCCGGTCGCGAACATCTTGGCGCCCTGCAGCCGGTCGCCGACCAGACGAACGCCGGGCGGCGGCTCCGTCGCCCACACGCCGAACCAGCCGCCCTGCGCAAGGACCTTGCCCAGCCAAGCCTTCTGGGCCGGGTCCGCGTACCAGTCGAACAGCGCCAGGGCGTTGACGTGTCCTTCGAACAATCGGCCGACGCTGAGATCCGACCGCCCCACGCTTCGTAGAGCGCCCATCAAGGCCAAGGCCTTTTGGACTGGATCGTCATAGGCCGTTCCACCGCTTTGGACCGGAGCGAACCGTCGACCCCAACCCTCCGAGACGAGCAGCGTCAAACTTTCGGCGGGATATCGCGGCGCGGCGTCGTAGCGCGCACCCAGCGCCGCCAATCTAACCTCAAGGTCTAGAGGCGATGACGCGGTCGGCGTTGTTTCCAAGGCTGTCATCGGCGTGCCTCGAGCTCTGATGCGAGATCGACAAGCCAGAGTCCGGCGGCGCCTACCCGGAAGATTCTGTGCGGCCAGGGCGGCCAGAAGCACGGGAAGACGCCGTTCCTCATTTCGCACGGGCACGCAAACGCAGAAGGCAGGTTCGCCCGTCATGCGATTAGCCGATCTTCCAGCGCGTCATTGGCCTGCATCTGCCCTGCCGCAGCCGCCTGAATCATCTCGCCATAGAGTTTTTCATAGGCGGTGATCATCCGGCGCACATCGCAGGCCGCCTCGGCGCGGGCGCGGCAGGCCGACCGAGACAGGCCGACCGCCTGGGCGATTGCGCGCGCCAAATCCTGCACATCGTCCGGACGCGCCAAGGCGCCGCAGTCGGGAGTCAGATCTCGGTAATGGCGCCGCGCGCGAAGGCAGCGACGGGCGTGCCGCACGCCAGCGCTTCGGCCACCACCAACCCGTAGGGTTCGTCCCAGCGCGGCGTGCAGACGAAGGCGGCCGCCTGCCCGATCTCCTTCGACAGCGTTTCGTGATCGAGGTGGCCGAGATAGGTGGTTTCGCGCGTCAACCTCGGAGCGATCTCGGCATCGAAATAGGCTTGATCCAGGATCGGGCCCGCGAACCGCAGGGCGACACCCGCCAATGCCGCCGCGTCCAGCGCCAGATGCAGACCCTTCTCGGGCACGATCCGCCCATACCAGATCAAATGCCCAGGGTCGTCGTGACTCGCACGCCACGGAAAGCGCTCCAGGTCGATCCCGTTCAGAATGACCTGATCGATCGGCCGCACTGCGCTCCATTGTTCCCGCATCGCCTCGGAAACGCCGACAAACCGCGCGAAGGGCGCGCTCGCTTCGCGGATACCGCTTTCCAACCAGCAAAATGGCGGCGTGTGGAGCGTGGTGACCATCGGCATCGGCAAGGTCTCGGCCATCGAGACCGGCAGATAATGCAGGCTGTTGTTGTGGATGACGTCGAACGCACTGCGTCGAAGCCGACTCATCAACGACAGATAGGCGTGATGCTCTCGGAAGAAGGCGACGTCGCCCGCCTCCGCCGTCCCGACCTTGGCGATTTCCGTCTGATCGCAGATCGCCTCCAGGCCCAACTCGGGGTCGGACAGGGTCGCTGCAAACAGAGTGACGTCATGACCGTTCAGCCGCAGTTGGCGACAGAGCAGATGGGTATGCATCTCCAGCCCGCCGGCGAAGGGTTCTGCGATCGGATATTTGAGATGTGCGATGACGCCGATGCGCATCCGTACCGCCGTGATCGACAACCCGATCCCCCTCGGATCGGTCCATGGCGTAAAGCCTGAAGGTCAAAGCTATGCCGCGGCTATTCGTTCCTGTGTGCGATAATGGTCTCAAGCCGATCGGAGGCGTCAGGGCTTTTTTGAGCCAGCAGAAACCGGCGTATTTTGTTTTGGATGATCCAATGAAAACGCGCGAGCGCCGCTGAAAGCGGTCAGTCCCGGAGCGATAAACTACTCGGCGCGTTCTCTGGACTAGCTAAAAGGACCCAACCATGACCAACCTTGTCGCCTCCACATTCGCAACACGTCGAGACGCCGAGCTTGTGGTCGAACGGCTCGTTCAAACCCATGGCATGGAACGAAACGCCATTCAGGTCGCCCCTGAAGGCAAGGCGAACACGGTTGGAGACAGGCCTTCGGGCGGAGGCGTCGAAGGCGACAGCCCCAGCGTCGACTCTCGGTCGGACGTGCCGGTCGCCGGGCGTGTCAAAGTCGTCGTGTCTGCAGAAACCGATGACGAGGAACAGGCGATACGCGTCGCATTCGCCGAATTCGGCGCCAAGGACGGATGACCCTCATGCGAGCCGGTCATCGGCTGCGTCGCGTTGATCCTATGATGAGGGCCGAAGCGTCCCGACGCCTCTGCTCGCAAGAATGACGTCCGTGGAATCGCTCATCGACGCCAAGCTTCATCGCCTCGGCGACCTTTCGAACGACGATCGCGGACGGCTTGAGGGCCTCCTGAGTGGGCGCCGTCGCGCCGCAGCCGGCGAAGCCTTGGTGGAAGAGGGCAGTCGACCCACGTTCAGCACGCTGCTGCTCTCGGGATTTGTCGGCCGAGTCTCGACCCTGGCGGACGGCGGTCGTCAGATCACAGCAATCAGCATTCCCGGGGACTTCATCGATCTGCATGGCTTTCTTCTGAAAACGATGGATCACAGCCTTGTAGCCTTGTCTGACGTCACCGTCGCGGTTGTGCAGCACGCCGACTTGAGGCGCGTGACGGAACACGCCCCTCGTCTCGCGCGAGCGCTTTGGCTTGAAACGCTGATAGATGCGGCCATCCACCGACAGTGGCTGGTGGCGCTGGGACGCAGAGACGCAGGGACGCGACTGGGCCAGTTGATCTGTGAACTCTACCTCCGTCTGGAAGCCGTAGCCCTCGCCCACGACCACACCTTCCAATGCCCTCTGACCCAGTCGGACCTGGCGGACATGCTGGGGATGTCGAGCGTCCACGTGAACCGCTCGCTCAAGGTCCTTCGCGACACGGGCTTGGTACGATGGCGGAATGGTCAGGTGTGGATCGACGACTGGACGGCGCTGACCGAGCGCGTTGCCTTCGACGCCTCCTATCTCGATCTGAAGCTGTCTAGGTCCTCAAGCGGCGCGCCGATCGCGAGACGGCGGACGGCCTAAATCTATCCGAAGCTCATTAGCGCGCGGCCGCTGCGCCTCCATCTCCGCGCCTGCGGCATCAGACGCTCGCGATCCGGTTGGGACCGGACACATAGCGCCTGACGGGCAGCCCAGCGATACGGCGAAGCCGATCAACATCGAGCAGGAAAATCGTCTGGTCGGACCGTTTGATCAGATTCAGGCGATCCATTTCGCGAAGGGTTCTGTTCACATGCACCGGCGTGATCCCGATCAGGTCGCCGAGATCGCGCTGGGTCAAAGGCATATGGAACATGCCGCCCGGCGCATCGCCGCGTTCGGACAATCGATCGAACAGATTGGTCAGCGTGGCGGCGATGCGAACGTGTGCGGGTGCCTGACCAACCACGGCCAGACTTTCCATCAACGCGACACGCTCTTTCTGCGCGCTCAGAAAGAGCGAAAGCGCAATCCGCGGATAGGCCTCAAATGTCGCTATCAGCCTGGACCTCGATATCGCGTGCACAGCGATGGGCGTCATGGCGGTCAGGCAGTCGACCGTTGTCGTCAGGCACAAGCTCGGCGCTCCCAGGAGATCGCCCGGAAGATGGACCTTCACAATCTGCTGCTTGCCCGATGCAAGCGCGATGGACGATGCGACCCAGCCCTGGGTCAGCAGATAGAGATGCGAAGGTTCAGCCGCCTCGTGACGTAATACATGGTGGCGAGGCCAATGCTGGACCGGCTCGAGAAGCCCGGCCAGCGCTGCACGCTCGCGAGATGACAGAGTGACGAATTCCCCCAACCGCCCCGGCGCATCGGATGGCGAATCGATTGGGGGCGGCAGGTCCTCATCCATGCCCCGCGTTCCCCCAAACCCGGCATGCCCGCACTAACCCATGTAAAGGGTTGTCCGACGCGCCTTCGGGGGCACTCCCGACAGGCTAGAAGCCTGTCCAAAATCGGACCTATGAAACCCAGCGGACGCACCAGGATTGGTTGTCTTTCGATCCGGCGAGAAGGCGACATGACCCGACATACGCCACACAGGGACAAGATTGATCATACGCGCGGCTTGGCGCAGGGCGGTCTAGGTGGTCCCGAGGACGAAATACTCGACGCAGGACAGGAGGAGGTCTTCTCCCGCACCGAAGTCGAGCAAGGCGAGACCGAACACCACCGGGGCGAAGAGACGCCGGGGCTCAGGTCGTGACACGCGGCCTGAAGACGCGCATTCCGGAAACAGCGGCGCACCTTTGCATCGACATGCAGCGCATGTTCGTGGAAGGGACCGAATGGCATACGCCTTGGGCAGCCAAAACCCTTCCGGCCATCGAGGCGCTATGTTCTGCAAGGCCTGAAAGGCTGTGGTTCACCCGTTTCATCCCCGCCGCAACGCCCGATGAGGCGGGGGGCGCCTGGCGCGACTATTGGCGGCGTTGGTCGACCATGACGAAGAACGCTCTCGATCCTGCGATGTTGGATCTGGCGCTCCCGCTTCAGCGGTTCGCGCCGCCCGCCCAGATCATCGACAAGACGGTCTATTCCGCCTGGTCAGGCACACGCCTCCACAAGGCGTTCAAAGATCAGGGTGTCGATACGCTCGTCGTAACGGGGGCGGAAACTGACGTTTGCGTTCTCTCGACCGTGCTCGGAGCCATCGATCTGGGCTATCGCATCGTGGTGGTCAGCGACGGGGTCTGCAGTTCGGCTGATCAGCCTCACGACCACCTTTTGGCGCTCTACAGCGACCGCTTCAGTCTCCAGGTCGAAACTGCCGAATGCCAAGAGGTGCTGGAGGCCTGGGTGGCATGACCGTCCATCCTCCCGTTCTGCGCTATCAAATCCGCTACCGTGATGGCGGAGAGCCTGAGACCCTGATCTCAAACGACATGGCTGACGCCATGGCCCAGGCGTCTCAGCGCGCAAAAGCGGTGGGTCAGGCTGTCGCCCTGTGGTGCGATGGTCGGTGGATCGCCGACGTTGATTCAGCCCCGTCGCTCCTCTCGTCCGACTTGATCGCAAAGCTTGTCCATGCCGGCATCTATGTGTTCGGCGCACCGGTCCGAGACCGGTGACGGGCTGATCTAGGCCGCCTCGGCCGCGATGGCTTCGGCGAACGCTGGAGACCGCGAACGATAGTGACAGCAGGCCACGCTCGCGAGAACGGCCTCATCCTTCAAAAGAATTCGTCCCCGCACGGTGCGTAGGGCGCCGGCGGCGCGAAGGCTCTGACACGCCTGATTGATGCTGGATCGACGCAGGCTCAGCATCGCTCCGATATTCGATTGCGACAGCGCGATCTCGAAGCTGCCGGTAGCGCGATGAATATCCAGAAGAAAGCTGGCGACGCGAGAGATCGACCCATGCGACATGGCGCACCTCAAACGCGTCTCCATCGCCTTCAATCGCTTGACGCCGCCTGAAAGCAGAAATTGAACGCCTTCCTCACCCGCTTCCCGGCAGAAGGCCGCCACGGGCGCTTGGTACACCAAGCCGTTCGACAGCCAAAGCCCTGGGCTTCCCCCTGCGATGTCGATCAGGTCGCCCGCCGCAGCGACGCCGCAATGGGTTCCTCTTTTCCCGTCATCGAGAAGGAGACAACCCTCAAGAACGACAGCGATCTCGCCATCCGGACGATAGGGTCCGCCCGACACGACGGGAATGATCTCTCCAAGGCGCAGCGCACGGCTGCGACTTTCGAAGGAGAGTGTATCGAACGCCCGCCACAACGAAAGAATTTCCTCGCGCGGCTCTAGACCTGGCGAGGTCTCGCCGGACGGTGTCGCAGGATCGAGCATAGGCGCATCCTGCGACTTTCCGGGCGTAGCGCACTTACATGGGTTAAGTGACGCCTTCGTCCTCGATCAGTTCGGTCGTGGTCCCTGCCCCAGGTCCCGCCCCTAGATCAGCCCCGGTCACAGGATTGCCGTCGGGGTCAGAGGCTGTTCGGGCCGCGAAGGCCTGGACAGCGGCGGCGTCCCGTTCGCCCAGTGAGACGCTGGCGGAGCCGTCGCCGCCGTCCACGGCGCCCTGCTGTTCACGGTCGTCGATGAACTCCCATTGCTCCCCCTCATTCCAAGGTCCGCGGACATCGCCCTCCCCTTGGGACATGTCGTAGTATTTGTCAGCGAAGGCAGGCAGGCCGACCAGCTTGCCTGCCGGGAAGTTCGGCTCCATGGCGTAGAGGGCCTTCTCGAAGGACTTCTGATGCGCCACCTCGCGCGTCATCAGGAAGTTCAACGCGTCCTTCACGCCGGGATCGTCCGTGCAGTTGATCAGACGTTCATAGACGATCTTGGCCCGGGACTCGGCGGCGATGTTGGAGCGTAGGTCGCAGGCGGGATCGCCGATCGAGTCGATGTAGGCGGCGGTCCACGGGACACCGGCGGAGTTGATCAGGGCAGGCGCGCCGCCATAGAGAATCAAGGTCGTATGGCTTTCACCGCCGCTGTTCAGCGAGGCGTATAGATCCGCCTCCTCCATCGCGGCTTCCGCCAACTGGCCCTTGACCCCCCGGTTCAGCATGGACACGATCGAGCCGATAACCTCGAGGTGGCTCAACTCCTCCGTGGCGATGTCGAGCAGCATGTCTTTGCGGCCCGGATCTTCATCCGCCAAAGCCTGGGTGAAGTAGCGCATGGCGGCGGCGAGCTCGCCCTGCGGCCCTCCGAATTGTTCAAGCATCAGGGTGGCGAGACCCGGGTTCGGTTCGGATACCCTGACCGTATACATCAGGCGCTTGTTGTGCATGAACATGGTTGGCTCCTTGGGATTGAAGCCGAGCTAACCGGGCCATTCCGAGTGCTGTTCCGAAGGTCGGTTTTCGGACCTTGAAACGTTTTACTTTTGAGCGCGGCCATCGGTTGTGCCCGTTATTGGACAGTCGGAACGGACAACTCCGAGCGGCTCTTGAACCTTCTTTCATGGGAGGTTTGATGTCCCTCATCGACAAAGCGCTCGCCGCCGTCACCCCGCAGCCTGACGACGAGACGCGCAAGGCGGCGACGGAAAAGGCCCGCGCCGCCTCCCAGGCGGGAGACTGGCTTTCGCTGGTGCTCGATCATCACGACTCGATCCGCGCGGCCTTCGCCAGCGGCCGAACCGCCAAGACCGCCGTCGAAAGAAACGCCGCTCGCAATGCGCTCGCCGTCGTGCTGAACGGCCATGCGCTGGCCGAGGAGCTGGTCCTCTATCCCGCCCTCGGCCAGGCCGGCGAAAAGATGCACGCGGCCCACGCCTATCTCGAGCAGACGACTACCAAGGCTCAGATGGCGGAGCTTGAAAACATCGCACCCTCAAAGACCGCCTGGCTGGAAAAATGGGCGCACATCGAAGGCGCCGTTCTCACCCATATGTTCGAAGAAGAGAGCGATTGGTTCCTGACGCTGAAGGCCAAGGGTCACCACCAGATCCGTCTGGCCTCGCGTTACGCCAAAGAGTTCGAACGCTACGCTGGCGCGCCCCAGTCTCGAGCCGCCTGATCCCGACCGTTTAACATCAAGGAGGCATCGACGATGTCCGCCCCCCTTTCGACAGACGCCGACGTCCAGTCACCAGCCTTCCACGACGACGACTATGTGGAAGGCGCCTACGACTCCACCAGCATCCAGGCCGTCATGATCAACCAGCCTCGTCAACGGCTTTATGACTACTGGCGCGACTTCCGAAACCTGCCCAGTTTCATGGAGAATGTGAGGTCGGTGGATCTTCTGGACGACCTCCGATCAAGTTGGAGCGTTGCAGGTCCGGCCGGTGCGGAGATCGAGCTTGTCAGCGAGATCACCGAAGATCGTCCCGGCGAATACATCGCCTGGCGGTCGACCGAGGACAGCGATGTCGATCACGAGGGCTGGATCGCGTTTCGCGACAACGCCTTCGGCCGCGGAACCGAGGTGCGTGTCCTGATCAGCTACGACCCGCCGGCGGGCGCCGTCGGCAAACTGGTCGCCAAGGTGATGCAGCGCGAGCCCCGGGTCCAGGCCCGGCGCGAGCTGCGACGTTTCAAACAGCTGATGGAAACGGGCGAAATCTCGACGTCCAAAGCTCCCGACGCGGCGCCGCGCGCCGACCGTCATTTCTGATCCCGGAAGGAATTCCCATGCGCGCCCTGACTTGGCACGGCAAACACAATGTTCAGGTGGACACGGTCCCCGATCCCCAGATCGTCAATCCCCGCGATGCGATCATCAAGATTACGGCGACCGCCATCTGCGGATCGGACCTGCACCTCTACGATAGCGTGATCCCCGGCATGTCCAATGGCGACATCCTCGGCCACGAGTTCATGGGCGAGGTTGTCGAGATCGGCCGTGGCAACACCAGCCTTCAGGTCGGCCAGAAGGTCGTCGTGCCCTTCGTGATCGCCTGCGGCTCCTGCTTCCATTGCGGCAAGCAGCAGTTCTCGGCCTGCGACAACTCCAATCCCGCCGACAAGTCTGACGCATCCGAGATCGCCTACGGTTACCCGGCTGCCGGCCTGTTCGGCTATTCGCACCTGACCGGCGGCTATGCGGGCGGCCAGGCGGAATATGTCCGCGTCCCCTATTCCGACATCGGCCCGATCGTGGTGCCGGACGGAATCGAGGATGAGCGGGTCCTGTTCCTGTCCGACATCTTCCCCACGGGTTGGATGGCGGCCGAGAACGCCGAGATCGAGCCCGGCGACACGGTGGCGATCTGGGGCTGCGGCCCCGTCGGTCTGTTCGCCATCAAGAGCGCCAGATTGATGGGCGCCGGTCGCATCATCGCCATCGACCATCATCCGCGCCGACTGGAGCTCGCCAAGGCGAACGGCGCGGAAGTCCTCAACTATCATGAGGTCAAGGTTCGCGAAGCCCTGATGGAGATGACCGCCGGCATCGGGCCGGACGCCTGCATCGACGCGGTCGGCATGGAGGCGCATGGCTTTTCGCCCGACAACATCATCGATGCGGTTAAGCAGGAAACGAAGCTGGGCACGGATCGCCAACATGTCCTGCGCGAGACGATCATGGCGTGTCGCAAGGGCGGCCGGGTATCGATCCCCGGCGTGTATGGCGGAATCGGCGACAAGCTGCCGATCGGCGCCCTCATGCAGAAGGGTCTGACGATCAAGACCGGCCAGACCCATGTGCAGAAATACCTGCCCCAGCTCCTTGAGCTCGTCATGGACGGCAAGATCGACACGACGGATCTGATCAGCCATCGCCTGCCGCTTGAGCAGGCGCCAGAGGCTTACAAGAACTTCCACGACAATCCGAACGAATGGACGAAGGTCGTGCTGAAGCCGCACGGCTGATCAACGGCCTTCGTTCGAATCTCACTGCCGTGACGACGATGGACCGCCAGACGTCTCAGCGCATCACGGCCGGAGCTCGGGATCGTTTTTCAGGCGATCTGGCAGGAACACGACAGGCTCGGCGAGCTTTTGGGTAGGCCATGACGCTGAACCCGCTGCTCGCCGACCGCTCCAGATCCGGTTTCGGCCCACTCGCTACATCAGACGCTGACGGGAGCGCCGCCTGTGGGCAATACTGAGCAGGTCGTAACGGTTCTCGGCGATTCCCTGACCGCCGGCTACGGCCTCAAGCCGGTTGAGAGCTTGCCGCGACAACTGGCGGCGCGACTGGCGACCCACACGCCCCCGGTTCGCATCATCGGCGCAGGCGTGTCCGGCGACACGACAACGGACGGTCTGAGACGGCTCGATCGGGACGTGCCGGCCCAGACGGATCTTTGCGTCGTCGCCCTGGGCGCCAACGACATGATGCAGCTGGTCCCGACCGATCACGTCAGGGATAACCTTCTGTCGATCATCGACAAACTCCAACAGCGCAACATCCCCGTTCTGCTGTGCGGCATGCGGGCGCCGCCCTGGTTCGGCACCTACGCCTGGGCGTTCGACGCAGTCTACCCCGAGGTCGCTCGAACGGCGAACGCGCCCCTGATGCCGTTCCTGATGGACGGTGTCGCGCTGCACCCAGCCTATGTCTTACCGGACCGGATCCATCCCAACGCCGCCGGCGTGGGGAGGATGGCCGACGCCCTCGCCTCCCATGTGCGCGCCGCTTTGGCGGCCTTGCGGACGCCGTGACGGGATGCGGCTCGTCACCTTCAACATCAACGGCGTCAATCGTCGCCTGCCCAACCTCCTCGGCTGGCTGGAACAGGTCCAGCCGGACGTGGTCTGCCTGCAGGAACTGAAGGCGGCCGACACGCAGTTCCCAGCCGCCGAGCTCGAGGCGGCCGGCTATAGCGCGGTCTGGGTCGGCGAACCGCGCTGGAACGGCGTCGCCATCCTGAGCCGGATCGGCGCGCCGGTCGTGACACGACGCCGGCTGCCCGGCGACGCCGACGACCGCCAGGCCCGTTATATCGAGGCGGCGGTCAATGGCGTGTTGATCGGCTGCCTCTATCTGCCTAACGGCAATCCCAGGCCCGGGCCCAAGTTCGACTATAAGCTGGCCTGGGCCCGACGGCTCACCGCTCACGCGGCGTCGCTATATTCGACCGAGGCGCCGGTCATTCTCTGCGGCGACTACAATGTCGTCCCGACCGACGCCGACATCTATAATACCCGCTCATGGAAAACCGACGCCCTGCTCCAACCCGAGAGCCGAGCCGCCTTCCAGAGCCTGCTCGACCAAGGCTGGACCGACGCCCTGCGCGAGCGCTTCCCGCACGATCGGCCGCCCTGGACCTTCTGGTCCTATTTCCGGGAGGCCTGGTCCCGCGACGCGGGTCTGCGGATCGACCACCTGCTGCTCAACGGACTTGCAGCCGAACGCCTGACCGACGCCGGGGTCGATAGCGCGGTCCGCGGCGTCGAGGGCGCCAGCGACCATGCGCCGGCCTGGATCGACCTCGCTGACTAAGCCGATCCGGACCCTTCCACGCCAGCCGGCCGCGCCATCGATCGTCAGGCGGCCAGGGTCCGGAAGGTGATGGAATAGCGCAAGGCCGTCATCGGCGTGATCGAATGCTCAGTCCGCGCGCGCCTCCCCAGACAACCGATAGGCCGAGCCGCACGCCAGCGGCGCATTTCGACGCAGAAAGCCTGCGCCCTCGCGACGGCGCAGCCGCATCACGCAGGGCGCCAGCAGGGAAAGGCCCAGGATCTCGCCGTAGACGGGGCGGTCGCGATGCCAGCCGATGCCGGCGCCCGGGGCATATTCATTGACCAGAACCTGGACAAAGGCCGCGCCGTCAAGATCGAGCCGGCCCGCCAAGCGCGCCAGCAAGTGCGAGAGGAACGCCGGCCATCCCGCGCCGTGGGCTGCTCGATCAAAGGCCGCGATCCGGCGATGGCCAAGGTAGCCCAGATGCTCATAGGGCTTGAACGCGAGGGTCTGGAGCGCAGCGACCAGCGCGGCCTGTTCGGGCGCCGACAGGACGTCGGCCCAATAGTCGAATCCCTCCATGACGGGCGTGCGTAGGGTTTCATCGCCGAACAGGTCGATCTGAGACAGGCCGGTCACGACAGGGCCAGTTCGTTCGCCGCAGCGCCGGTCGTCTGCAGATTGGACAGGCTTACCCCGACCAGGCGCACGCCCCGGTCTGGCGGGTAGAGGGACCGGACCAGCACCCGACTGACCTCGTGCAGGGCTTGGCGGGAGGCCACAGGCTCGGAAAGGGACCGGCTTCGCGTCGATTGCTGGAAGTCGGCCCATTTGACCTTGACGGTCACCGTCCGTCCCCGACTACCGGTCTTCTCGCACCAGGCCCAGACATCGTCGCCCATGGCCGCCACCCCGGCCTCGATCGCGTCCGGATCGGTCAGGTCGGTGGCGAAGGTCGTCTCCGACCCGCTCGATTTGCGCGTCCGGTCCGGATTGACCGCCCGGTCGTCCTGCCCGCGCGCGATGGCGTAGTACCAAGGCCCGGACTTGCCGAAATGGTGCTGGAGAAAGGCCAGGGACTGCCGGCGCAGATCCGCGCCGGTGCGGATCCCTAGCCCTTCCATCTTGGCGGCCGTCACCGGTCCCACGCCGTGGAACCGCCGGACCGGCAAATCCTCGACGAAGGCCTCGCCGCGCCCGGGCGCCACCACAAATCGGCCGTTCGGCTTGTTCTGGTCCGACGCCAGCTTGGCCAGAAACTTGTTGTACGAAATCCCGGCCGAGGCCGTCAGGCCGGTCTCCTCGAGGATCCGCCGCCGAATCGCCTCCGCCGTCGCCGAGGCGGTCCCCAGGCCGCGCCGATCTGAAGTCACATCGAGATAAGCCTCGTCCAGCGACAGGGGCTCGATCAGGTCGGTGTAGTCGGCGAAGATCGCATGGATCTGCGCCGAGACCGCGCGATAGACCTCGAAGCGCGGCGGGGCGAAGACGAGGTCCGGGCATTTGCGCAGGGCGGTTGTGGAGGGCATGGCCGAGCGCACCCCGAACCGCCGCGCCTCATAGCTGGCGGCGGCGACCACGCCGCGCGCCGCCGCGTGCCCCACCGCCACCGGCCGTCCGCGCAGGGCCGGATCGTCCCTCTGT
This sequence comes from Brevundimonas vesicularis, assembly GCF_027886425.1. NCBI lineage: Bacteria > Pseudomonadati > Pseudomonadota > Alphaproteobacteria > Caulobacterales > Caulobacteraceae > Brevundimonas > Brevundimonas vesicularis. Next base: position 2,539,305 of record NZ_CP115671.1, read on the forward strand.
TCGACGGAGGCGAAGAAGGCGTCCATGTCCACATGGACGATCTTGCGGGTGGCGACGCCAGACATGCGCCGTGCATATCAAGACCAGAACAAAAAGAAAACATTTGTCCAAGGCCACGCTTGCCAATCGGCTTGCCGGAGTGCTGTCGGGGAGGTCGAACAGCCGCTCAATCCCTATGTCTTACGTCGAGCTTCAAGCCACTTCGCACTTCTCCTTCCTGCGCGGCGCCAGCAGTTGCGAGCTGCTGTTCGAACAGGCCCGGCTGTGCGGGCTGGACGCCCTGGCCATCGTCGATCGCAACTCGCTAGCGGGGATCGTGCGCGCCCATGAGGCGGCCAAGGCCTCCGGCGTACGGCTGATCGTCGGCTGTCGGCTTGATCTGATCGATGGGACGGGGGTGCTCGTCTATCCGACCGACCGGCCCGCCTATTCCCGATTGACCCGCCTGCTCTCCCTGGGCAAGCGCCGCGCCGGCAAGGCCAAATGCCACCTCGACTGGTCGGATCTGAAAGATTGGTCGGAGGGCCTTATCGCCATCCTGGTACCGGACGAGGCGGACGAGGCCTGCGCCGCCAATCTGCGACGGCTGAAGGCGACCTTTCCCGCGGGCGCCTATCTCGCCCTGACGCTGCGGCGACGCCCCCGCGATGCCTTGCGGCTGCACGACCTGTCGAACCTCGCCGTCCAGGCGGGCGTGCCGACCGTGGTGACCAACGACGTCCTGTTTCATCATCCGGACCAACGCCTGCTGCAGGATGTGGTCACCTGTGTTCGGCACGGCTGCACCATCGACGAGCTGGGCTTCCGGCGCGAACGCCATGCGGATCGATATCTGAAGCCGCCCCACGAGATGCACCGCCTGTTCAAGGCCTATCCCGAGGCCTTGGCCCGCTCGGCCGAGATCGCCAATCGCTGCCGGTTCTCGCTGGATGAGCTGGCCTATCAATACCCCGACGAGGTTTCGACACCGGGCATGACGCCGCAGCAGACGCTGGAACAGCTGACCTGGGCCGGAGCCGCCGAGCGCTATCCGGAAGGGCTGCCGGACAGCGTGCGCAAGACGCTTCGGCACGAACTCGATCTGATCGGCCAGCTCGACTACGCCCCCTACTTCCTGACGGTCCATTCGATCGTTCGCTTCGCCCGCAGCCAGGACATCCTGTGCCAGGGTCGTGGTTCGGCCGCCAACTCCGCCGTCTGCTATGTCCTGGGCATCACCTCGATCGATCCAGGCCGCAATGATCTGCTGTTCGAACGCTTCGTCAGCCAGGAGCGCCGCGAGCCGCCGGACATCGATGTCGATTTCGAGCACGAGCGGCGCGAGGTCGTCATGCAGTGGATCTTCGAGACCTACGGCCGCAACCATGCGGCCCTCTGCTCCGTCGTCACCCGCTATCGCTCGCGCGGTGCCCTGCGCGACGTCGGCAAGGCGCTGGGTCTGAGCGAGGACTTGATCAAGACCCTGTCGTCCCAGGTCTGGAGCTATTCCAGCGAGGGCGTCGAGGACAAGCATGTCGCGGACCTCAACCTCAATCTGGAAGACCGGCGGCTTCGCCTGGCGCTGGAGCTGTCGCGCCAGTTGATCGGCGCCCCGCGCCACCTCAGCCAGCACCCCGGCGGCTTCGTCTTGACCCACGACCGCCTGGACGACCTGGTCCCGATCGAGCCGGCGGCGATGAAGGATCGCCAGGTCATCGAATGGGACAAGGACGACATCGACGTCCTGAAGTTCATGAAGGTCGATGTGCTGGCGCTCGGCATGCTCAGCTGCATGAAGCGCGGCTTCGACCTCTTGGCCGAGCACAAGGGGATCGCGCTCGACCTCGCCACTATCCCGGCCGAGGATCCCCGGACCTATGCGATGATCCGCAAGGCCGACACCCTCGGGGTCTTCCAGATCGAGAGCCGGGCCCAGATGGCCATGCTCCCGCGCATCAAGCCTCGCACCTTCTACGATCTGGTCATCGAGGTCGCCATCGTCCGCCCCGGCCCGATCCAGGGCGATATGGTTCATCCCTATCTGCGCCGCAGGGAGGGCAAGGAGGACGTGGTCTATCCCAAGCCCGAGCTGGAAAAGGTGCTGGGCAAGACCCTGGGCGTGCCCCTGTTCCAGGAACAGGCCATGCGGGTCGCGATCGAATGCGCCGGCTTCACCGCATCGGAGGCCGACCAGCTCCGCCGCGCCATGGCGACGTTCAAGTTCACCGGCGGGGTCAGCCATTTCAAGGACAAGCTGATCAGCGGCATGGTCGAGCGCGGCTATGACGCCGCCTTCGCCGAGAAGACCTTCAGCCAGCTTGAGGGCTTCGGCTCCTACGGCTTTCCGGAAAGCCATGCGGCCTCCTTCGCCCTGATCGCCTACGCCTCCTCCTGGCTTAAATGCCATCACCCGGATGTCTTCTGCGCTGCGCTTCTGAACGCCCAGCCCATGGGCTTCTATGCCCCGGCGCAGATCGTCCGCGACGCCCAGCAGCACGGCGTCGAGATCCGGCCCGTCTGCGTCAACGCCAGCCGCTGGGACTGCACCTTGGAGCCTGTGGGCGAGGACGGCAGGTTCGCCGTCCGCCTCGGCCTTCGCATGGTGCGCGGCCTGGTGAACGGCGACGCCGCCCGCATTTTGGCGGCACGGACGGAAGGCGCCTTCCGCTCTATCGATGACCTGTGGCGACGCGCCGGCGCCCAGGTCGCCAGCCTCGTCCGCCTGGCGGAGGCGGACGCCTTCCGTCCAGCCCTTTCCCTCGACCGCCGCGACGCGCTTTGGGCCATCAAGGGGCTAAGAGATGAGCCCCTTCCCCTATTTGCCGCCGCCGATGCCCACGACCAGAAGCCGGAAATCTCCGAGCCCGATCCGGGCCTCAAGCCGATGACGCCCGGGCGGGAAGTCGTTGAGGACTACAGCCACATCGGCCTGACCCTGCGTGATCATCCGCTGAGCTTCCTGCGCGGCGATCTGCAGTCACGCCACGTCATGACCTGCGCCGATGGGACCGCCATTCGCGACGGTCGGCTGACGCGCGTGGCAGGCCTCGTGCTGGTTCGTCAGAAGCCCGGCAGCGCCAAGGGCGTCATGTTCATCACCATCGAGGACGAGACCGGCGTGGCCAATCTAGTCATCTGGCCGAGCCTCTACGAACAGCAGCGCCGCATCGTGCTGTCGGCCTCCATGCTCGTCGTCGACGGCAAGGTTCAGCGCGAGGGCGACGTCGTCCACATCGTCGCGACCAGACTTCATGACGCATCGGCCCTGCTCGCCTCGGTCGGCAACCGGGGCGAGGTCTTCCCCCTGCCCCACGGGCGCGGCGACGAATTCCATCGCGGCGGGTCGCCGGATGCGCGCGACTCGCCGCCTCGCGCGATCAAGGTCCGGGACATCTACATTCCCGATCTACATCTCGACACGATCAAGCCGAAGGCGCGCGATTTCCGATAGTCGCCAGGAGCGACCGCAGGACGGGTCAGAATCCCCATCGTGAAATCGCCATTTCATGATCAGGACCCATGCCCCCATGATGAGGGTGAAGCTGAGCTGGCGTACAGATGTGTGTCTTTAAATGGGTTACGCGCAACCCATATAACCTTCTGTTTTATCTAGGTAAATCAGCCCTACAGATTTTTGGGTCACCTGTAACCTATTTTGCGCCCGAGTTTTCTTGTTGTTTTACAATCACCTAATACTACCGCAGGTGTGCATAAGGTGTGCATCATCCTCCACAGGATGATATTCCTAATGGCCCCCAACTGGGGTTAGACGTTTTTTGTCGTCTGGTTCCGTCGTTTAGAGCACGGGCTATCGCCCCCTAGGCTGTGATTAGGATGGCGCTTGAGATGGAAGATTTGGCTGCACAACCAGCTAGGAGAACGACGGTGAGCGACGCTGAGCTGCAAGCCTTTCAGATGAACTTTGTGCAGATGGCTTTGGTGTTCTCGTTCACCATTGTGGCGGTCCTCGCCATCAAGACGGTGATCTCCAAAATGGCGCGAGCGCTGTGTGATCGAAAGGCCCGAGCCGGCGATCATGACGAGTCAAGCACGCAATCTTGACCTAAATTTCTCGCGTTGATCCGGCTGCGCTCGTCCAGTAGGCGCAGGGCTACCGCGACAAGGCGTGCACATCCTCCGGGCCGGAGGAACGCGCGGCCGATACATCGACCGACACGCGAAGCCAGCTGCTACTCTGACTTGTTTTTACGCCGGCTCGTCCCGCCATTCATGCCTTCTATGAGCCCTCCAAAAATGGGCTTGACCAACCAGGCTATGAACACAGCGGTGAACCCACCGGCCATGAATATAAGAACGTCCATCATCAGGCGTCTCCCAACAAAGTCTGTGGCTCTCGTACACGGCAGTATGTCGTGTGACCGAAGCTGTGCGGCGGCACGGCGACCAGAGCACACGTCCGAATGCCTGCTTTTCAGTGTCGAACGCCCTTCGTCTCGACGGGGTTCAGCTGCAGCTCAGCCGCACTGATCGCGAGAGCCTGAAGCTTGGTACACGCAAGAAGGCCGCATTCCTGAGCAAAGGTCAGCGGCCCATGATTGGCGGGGTCGATCAGACCAACCACGGCGTCGTGCAATCCCTCTAGCGTCGAGACGTCATCCACGAAAGAGGCCAGGTCCGCGCCGGCCCCGTACACCGTGTAGTGAGCGAGGCCTCCTCGCTGGGCTCGATAGGCATCCCAACGAGCCTTCAGCTTCGCCACGCGCTCGCCGGAACCGACAAGGTCGTTCGCTCGTGCCAACCCCTCCGCGACGACCTTCTCGGCAGCCTCGAGCTTGGGGGCCATTCTCATCACATAGTGAGCCGTCCAATACCGGACCAATAGATCGCCGCAGTCAGCGTCGTCATGATGAAGCAGAGGCGCCAAGCCAATCTCTAGATCCCCTTCAGCAAACAGGGCGAGGTCATCGATCAGGATATGCGGCGCCAGCGTCTGTAGGGATGTTAGCACCCTTTCGAACCGCCAGCCTGAAAGGTCGGCCAGATCCTCGGCGGTCGTCTTCACCAACCCCCCATTGTCGGGATTGTCCCGTAGCTGTCTAACCCAAACCATCAGCAATAGCGAAAGGATCGTGAGTGCGTCGTCGTTTAAGCCTTCCCGGGCGGCGTTCTGCAGAACCCTAAGCGATGCAAGCATGATCAACGGGTCGAGCTCTGCTGGGTCCAGATGCGACCCTGTTCCGATCATGAGCTGCAGTTCGGAACTCATCTCGGAAATATCGACAAAATCAGCCATCACACCCCTCGCACAAATCACACTGATAGTGTGTAGTGAAGATCGGGCGGCAGCCGCAAGTGCGGTTGCGTGGAAGTTGACGCTGAACTGGTGAGTTTTGGCCGCGCCGTCAGGTCGCGGCGGATTGCGCTTGGCCTAAGCCAAGAGGAACTGGCCGACAGAGCCGGGCTCCACCGAAACTATATCGGCGGCATTGAGCGTGGCGAACGCAACGTCGGCATCAAGGCGGTCTACGCCTTGGCTGTCGGCCTTGGCTGTGGACCGTCTGAGTTGTTCAACCAGAGCGCACCCCCGCCTTAACCTTCCCCTAACCTACGGCTTAGCAGTCTGATCAGGCCGTAAGACCGATCCTAAACCATCGTTTTAATTTAACGGAAAGTTTAGGATAATGAATGACTCAATAGAGGCTTCAACAGAAGCCACAACCATTACCTATCTGGAGGGGTTCACTCCGACCGTTCCAGCAATAAGCCATCGCCACTCCTACGACGAGGCTACGGCCTTACCCCTTTCGCAGGATTGTGCAGTCGAATACACTGAGGTCATACTCAACACCGCTCGTGCGATTAGCGTGTGCGATGCGATATGGCCGAGCAGCCGCGTTGCAGTCGCCGAATCCCTTCTCGACGAGCTGGCTCGCATCCTTGCGCGTATGACGCTCGATATGCACCGTGGCGATCTTCCATCGCCCGGAGCCTGAACTGATGCGTGCAGCCCTATACGGCCGTTACTCGACCGACCTTCAAAACGTCGCGTCGATCGCGGATCAGTTTGCGACCTGCCGTTCCTTCGCAGCGAAGGAGGCGATCAAGATCGTCGCGACGTTTGAGGACGCCGCCATTTCGGGAGGGTCCGCAGCAAACCGGCCCGGGTTGCACAGCCTGATGCGCGGCGCGAAGAACGGCGAGTTTGAAGTCGTGCTTTGTGAAGCGTTAGATCGCCTCTCTAGGTCCCAAGCCGATTTCGCGGCCCTCTTCGAGGACCTGCGGTTCCACGGCGTCAAAATCCGCACGATCTCCGAAGGCGACATATCCGAGCTTCAGATCGGGCTGATGGGCACCATGAATGCCCTCCAACTGCGCGAGACAGGCCGAAAGACAAGGCGCGGCCTTCAAGGCGTCGTCCGGTCCGGTCGTCATACTGGCAGCCGTGTCTACGGCTACAGAATCAGGCGAGAAGTCGATGCCATCGGCGAACCGATCCGGGGCCTTCGCGATATCGATCCTGGTGAAGCAGAAGTTGTCGGAGAAATCTTTCGGCGCTACGCCGCCGGCCAATCGCCTCGGGCGATCGTGAGCGACTTGAATATGCGCGGGATACCCGGCCCGCGAGGCGGAAGCTGGAACGCGTCGACGATCAACGGCAACGCCGAGCGCGGCAATGGGATCGTCCATAATGAGTTGTATCGCGGCGTCCTGGTTTTTGGTCGCCAAACCTGGGTCAAGGACCGGCGCACGGGAAAGCGTCAGGCGCGAACGGCGGATCCCGAAGAAATTATTCGGACCGAGGCACCGCATCTTCGGATCATCTCCGAAGAACTATGGGCGAAGGTTCGCGATCGCTACGCGGAAAACACCCTATCGCCACAAGGGCCGTTCCCGCGCATAGCCGTTCGGCCCAGGTACTTACTAAGCGGAAAACTGACCTGCGGGGTTTGTGGCGGCCCGATGATCCGTAGCGGTGCCGACCAACGCTTTATGTGCTCATGGCGACGAGAACGCGGACAATCGGCATGCACGAACGGCCGCGGGATCAAGAGCGTCGAGATCGAGGCGCGCGTTCTCGCCGCGATCAAGAACCGACTTCTAGTGTCGGAACGCGTGGCGCTCGCCGTCGAAGAGGCGAGGCTCGCAGCAGAGAATGACGCGCGTAGGATCACCCAGGCTCGATCAAAACTCGACAGTGAGCTTGCAGAGGTGAAGCGCCGCGCCGAACGCTTGGTCGACCAGATCGCCGATGGCGTCCTTACGGGCGCTGCAGTCAAGGATCGCCTGGACGCGCTGGAAGCGCGGCGAAGCGAGATTGAATCAGAGCTGGCCCAAGCACCGGCGGCGTCGGTCGTCGCCCTGCATCCTCGCGTGGCCGAGCATTACCGGACCGTCGTGGACTCGCTGGAGCGCGCCTTGGCTCTCAGCGACAGCGAGGCAATGACTGAAGCACGGGACTTGGTGCGCAAATTGATTGGAACCGTAGTGGTCACGCCGTTGGAAGAGCGGGGTAAGTTTAGCTTGACTGTACAAGGCAAAATCGCCGCCCTGGTGAACCAAGACGGCGAAAATACTACGAAGTTGGGTGCGGGAGTAGGATTTGAACCTACGACCTTCAGGTTATGAGCCTGACGAGCTACCGGGCTGCTCCATCCCGCGGCAAACGGTAGTGTATCGTGAAGGAAGAACGGTTCGAGAAGGACCGCGATTGCGGTGTTTGTTCATCATCGGCTGTCCGCCTGGTAGACCCGGCGGCGACCTACTCTCCCGCGCCTTGAGACGAAGTACCATTGGCTCTGGAGGGCTTAACGACCGAGTTCGGAATGGGATCGGGTGGGGAACCTCCGACATAGCCACCAGGTCAACCAGGGGGACAGCGGATGATGAGAAGACATTGTCTGAGATTGCTCTGGTCAAGGAGCAATCATCGAATGAGTTTTGCTGAGAAACGATCAAACCGATCGGATTATTAGTACCAGTAAGCTTCATGGGTCGCCCCACTTCCACACCTGGCCTATCAACGTGGTAGTCTTCCACGATCCTCAGCGAAGCCTTGTTTTGAGGTTAGTTTCCCGCTTAGATGCTTTCAGCGGTTATCTATTCCATACTTAGCTACCCTGCTGCACAGCTGGCGCCATGACAGGTACACCAGAGGTATGTCCATCCCGGTCCTCTCGTACTAGGGACAGATCCTCTCAAGCTTCGAACACCCACGGCAGATAGGGACCAAACTGTCTCACGACGTTCTGAACCCAGCTCACGTACCACTTTAAATGGCGAACAGCCATACCCTTGGGACCTGCTCCAGCCCCAGGATGTGATGAGCCGACATCGAGGTGCCAAACTTTGCCGTCGATATGGACTCTTGGGCAAAATCAGCCTGTTATCCCTAGAGTACCTTTTATCCGTTGAGCGATGGCCCTTCCACTCGGGACCACCGGATCACTATGGCCGACTTTCGTCTCTGCTCGACTTGTCAGTCTCGCAGTCAGGCGGGCTTATGCCATTGCACTCGACGACCGATTTCCGACCGGTCTGAGCCCACCATCGCGCGCCTCCGTTACACTTTAGGAGGCGACCGCCCCAGTCAAACTACCCACCACGCCATGTCCCGGGACCGGATAACGGCCCTCGGTTAGACGTCAACGACAGTAAGGGTGGTATTTCAAGGACGACTCCACCAGAGCTGGCGCCCCGGTTTCATAGTCTCCCACCTATCCTACACATACGGTCGCTAACGCCAAGGCGAAGCTATAGTAAAGGTTCATAGGGTCTTTCCGTCTGACCGCGGGAACCCCGCATCTTCACGGGGAATTCAATTTCACTGAGCCTATGCTGGAGACAGTGGGGAAGTCGTTACGCCATTCGTGCAGGTCGGAACTTACCCGACAAGGAATTTCGCTACCTTAGGACCGTTATAGTTACGGCCGCCGTTTACCTGGGCTTCAGTTCGACGCTTTCACATCTCCCTTTAACCTTCAGGCACCGGGCAGGCGTCAGACCCTATACGTCGCATTGCTGCTTCGCAGAGCCCTGTGTTTTTGCTAAACAGTCGCTACCCCCTGGCTTGTGCCACTCAGTCCTGCTTGCGCAAGGTGAGTCACGCTTATTCCGAAGTTACGCGTGCAATTTGCCGAGTTCCTTCAGCATAGTTCTCTCAAACGCCTTGGTATGCTCTACCTGACCACCTGTGTCGGTTTCGGGTACGGTCTCTGCTGGAGTTATTTCCTGGGACAACGCCCCCGCACACACAATCCAATAAATGGGTACGAGTTAAGCCATCCGTCACTTCCAGCTGGTGCAGGAATATTTACCTGCTTCCCATCGACTACGCTTTTCAGCCTCGCCTTAGGGGCCGACTAACCCTGCGCAGATTAGCTTTACGCAGGAACCCTTGGTCTTTCGGCGAGAGTGTCTCTCACACTCTTATCGTTACTCATGTCAGCATTCTCACTTCCGATACCTCCAGCCAGGCTCACGCCTGACCTTCACCGGCCTACGGAACGCTCCGCTACCGCTTGCAGTAAACTGCAAACCCATATCTTCGGCGCACGGCTTGAGCCCCGTTACATTTTCCGCGCAGGATCGCTTGATCAGTGAGCTGTTACGCTTTCTTTAAAGGATGGCTGCTTCTAAGCCAACCTCCTGATTGTCAAAGCAATCCCACATCGTTTCCCACTTAGCCGTGACTTGGGGGCCTTAGATGATGGTTAGGGTTGTTTCCCTTTTCACGACGGACGTTAGCACCCGCCGTGTGTCTGCCCGATAGTTCTCTTGGGTATTCGGAGTTTGGTTAGTATTGGTACCGCTCGCGCAGCCCGCAACCATCCAGTGCTCTACCCCCAAGGAATTCGTCGGACGCTCTACCTAAATAGATTTCGCGGAGAACCAGCTATGTCCAGGTTTGATTGGCCTTTCACCCCTATCCACAAGTCATCCCAGAATTTTTCAACATTCACGGGTTCGGTCCTCCAGTTGGTGTTACCCAACCTTCAACCTGCTCATGGATAGATCACCTGGTTTCGGGTCGTCATACGTCGAACTTAGCGCCCTATTCAGACTCGCTTTCGCTGCGCCTACACCTAACGGCTTAAGCTTGCTCGACACATGAAGTCGCTGACCCATTATACAAAAGGTACGCCGTCACCGCGCTTGGCGGCTCCGACTGCTTGTAGGCTTCCGATTTCAGGATCTGTTTCACTCCCCTTGTCGGGGTGCTTTTCACCTTTCCCTCACGGTACTTGTTCACTATCGGTCGTAGAGGAGTACTTAGGCTTGGAGGGTGGTCCCCCCATGTTCAGACAGGATTTCACGTGTCCCGCCCTACTCGAGTCTCTTGCTGTTTGATGACTACGGGGCTTTCACCCACTATGGCCGACCTTTCCAGATCGTTCGTCTTTATTTCACAAGAGCACTGGCCTGGTCCCGGTTCGCTCGCCACTACTACGGGAGTCTCGGTTGATGTCCTTTCCTCCGGGTACTGAGATGTTTCAGTTCCCCGGGTTCGCTTAATGAAGCCTATGTATTCAGCTCATTATACCTTTTAACAATCCGCCAATCGCTGCCCCGAAGAGCAGAGTTGGAAGACTGTAAAGGTGGGTTTCCCCATTCGGAAATAACCGGATCAAAGGGTGCTAGCGCCTCCCCGGTTCTTATCGCAGCTTGCCACGTCCTTCATCGCCTCTCTACGCCAAGGCATCCGTCAGAAGCCCTTCAACGTTTGATCGTTTCTCAGCAAAACTCATGCTTGGTGTATTCCGCCCGACTGGAAAGATGCCGGGGGACCAAGCCTGATTTTTGTCAGACAATGTCTTCTTCTCGAACAGGACCTCAAAGCTCAGGGGAGCCGGTCACGTTCTTCCTTTACGATATCAATGCACGCCAACCCGAAGGCCGACGGCAAACTTGAATGCGATCACGAGATCCTGGTGGAGCCAGACGGAGTCGAACCGACGACATCCTGCTTGCAAAGCAGGCGCTCTACCAACTGAGCTATGGCCCCATTCCATCAGGAATGGTGCGAAGCCCAGGAGAGCTGTCATACGATACTGTCCAAGGCTGGAGTCCAGCAGGGCTGGTAGGCCCGGGCAGACTCGAACTGCCGACCTTACGCTTATCAGGCGTACGCTCTAACCACCTGAGCTACGGGCCTATGGCAGCGACAGCCGGGTCATAAACACCCAGGCTCGCGATCGCGTCACCAACTCAACGACCCGTATGGCCGAGGCGTCGATGACGAAAGTGGAAAGAGAAACGGAGACGGCGGCGTTCCGCCGTTTATTGGAGCCTCAATAGACAGTCTCGTGAGAGACGGCCTGGAGAAGCATCCTTAGAAAGGAGGTGATCCAGCCGCAGGTTCCCCTACGGCTACCTTGTTACGACTTCACCCCAGTCGCTGACCCTACCGTGGTCGCCTGCCTCCTTGCGGTCAGCGCAGCGCCTTCGGGTAGAACCAACTCCCATGGTGTGACGGGCGGTGTGTACAAGGCCCGGGAACGTATTCACCGCGGCATGCTGATCCGCGATTACTAGCGATTCCAACTTCATGCCCTCGAGTTGCAGAGGACAATCCGAACTGAGACGACTTTTAAGGATTAACCCTCTGTAGTCGCCATTGTAGCACGTGTGTAGCCCACCCTGTAAGGGCCATGAGGACTTGACGTCATCCCCACCTTCCTCCGGCTTAGCACCGGCAGTCCCATTAGAGTTCCCAACTAAATGATGGCAACTAATGGCGAGGGTTGCGCTCGTTGCGGGACTTAACCCAACATCTCACGACACGAGCTGACGACAGCCATGCAGCACCTGTGTCCTAGTCCCCGAAGGGAAAGCCACGTCTCCGTGGCGGTCCAGGCATGTCAAAAGGTGGTAAGGTTCTGCGCGTTGCTTCGAATTAAACCACATGCTCCACCGCTTGTGCGGGCCCCCGTCAATTCCTTTGAGTTTTAATCTTGCGACCGTACTCCCCAGGCGGATTGCTTAATGCGTTAGCTGCGTCACCGAAATGCATGCATCCCGACAACTAGCAATCATCGTTTACGGCGTGGACTACCAGGGTATCTAATCCTGTTTGCTCCCCACGCTTTCGAGCCTCAGCGTCAGTAATGAGCCAGTGTGTCGCCTTCGCCACTGGTGTTCTTCCGAATATCTACGAATTTCACCTCTACACTCGGAGTTCCACACACCTCTCTCATACTCAAGACACCCAGTATCAAAGGCAATTCCGAGGTTGAGCCCCGGGATTTCACCCCTGACTTAAATGTCCGCCTACGCTCCCTTTACGCCCAGTAATTCCGAGCAACGCTAGCCCCCTTCGTATTACCGCGGCTGCTGGCACGAAGTTAGCCGGGGCTTCTTCTCCGGGTACCGTCATTATCGTCCCCGGTGAAAGAATTTTACAATCCTAAGACCTTCATCATTCACGCGGCATGGCTGCGTCAGGCTTTCGCCCATTGCGCAAGATTCCCCACTGCTGCCTCCCGTAGGAGTTTGGGCCGTGTCTCAGTCCCAATGTGGCTGATCATCCTCTCAGACCAGCTACTGATCGTCGCCTTGGTGAGCCTTTACCTCACCAACTAGCTAATCAGACGCGGGCCGCTCTAAAGGCGATAAATCTTTCCCCCGAAGGGCACATTCGGTATTAGCACAAGTTTCCCTGAGTTATTCCGAACCTAAAGGCACGTTCCCACGTGTTACTCACCCGTCCGCCACTAACTCCGAAGAGTTCGTTCGACTTGCATGTGTTAGGCCTGCCGCCAGCGTTCGCTCTGAGCCAGGATCAAACTCTCAGGTTGAGTTGACTTCTGACCTAAGCATCGGACCGACCGAAGTCGTCCTTGGCATTAGTTCTACGTATTTTATTGACGAGTTCCCACGTCATCGATCCGAAGACCGACGCATGGTATCTTTTCAAAAAGACCGCAGATAGTCAGTGTCGTATGATAGCCTCTGAGGACTATCGCAAGAACACCGCCGCCTGCGTTTCTCTTTCCAAATCAACAATGTCAAAGACCCTGGAACCTCCGAAGAGGCCCGACCGTTTAACGCCGTGTCGTCGGCGGAGGCGGCGATTTAGAGAACCGCAAACCCCGTGTCAACCGCTCTTTTCAGAGATCTTTCGGAGAGAAGAGCGAACCCTTCAGACCGCAAGAAACCACCGGAGGAAAGCGAGGCTTACCTCTAAAAACCCGTCGGCGATTCGATTGGAGCGCGGAACCTAGTGAAACCAACCGATGAAAGCAAGAAGTTTTTCGCTTCTTTCTTTCGTGGGACCTAGGAGACTTTCACCCCCGCGGCCCCGCCGGCCAGCCCGTTTCCGAGCGAGGCGGCTCTATACGGAGAGGCGGATTTGTCAGCAAGCGGATTCTGACACGACCGGGGAAGTTTCTCGCAAAACCGGGATCGGCCAACACCGCGCGCGCCTCTCAGCCTGCAATATAGGTCCGCAAGCTCTCGGCCTCATGGGCGTGTTCGGCGATCTGGCACTTCACCACGTCGCCGATGGAGATGACGCCGACCAGACGATCCGCCTGCATGACCGGCAGATGCCGAATGCGCCGATCGGTCATGCGGGTCATCAAGGCCGACATCTCCTCGGCCGGTTCGGCATAGATCACCTTGGCCGTCATATAGTCTGCGACCGGACGGGGCAGCGCATCGGCGCCATCGGCCGCCAACGCCTTGACCACATCGCGTTCGGAAAACACCCCAACCACGCTGTCGCCGTCACAGACGACCAATGCTCCGACCCGCTTCTGCTCCAGTTCTGCGCACGCCTGCGTCACCGTCAGATCCGGCGCGATGGAGAAGACGGCGTTTCCCTTGGTCTTGAGGATTTCGGCGACGAACATCGCGGTCCCTTCTCTCTATAAGAGACGACCGCAGGGCCGGAATGGCGACAGGGCCGCTCAGGGAGCGATGATCGCTCAGCCCCCATCCGGAATCAACGCGCCTCAGCGATGAGGTGCGGCCCTCGTTCCGAACAGCCGCCCCAAGGGACCGATGGCCAGAAAGCCGACGACGAACCCGACCGCATGCGCTTCCCAGGCGATGCTGGCCCCTTCGGCGCCGGGTAGTCCGCCGATCATTCCGGTCACGGCGTTGACCGCCATCCAGGTGATGGCCGCGCCGATCACGCGGCGATCACCCATCGGCAGCACTCTGCCCTGCCCTCCCAGCAATCGCGTCGCGGCGCCGATCAGGCCGAAGACGGCGCCGGACGCGCCGACCATCGGCTCGCTGGATCCCCAGTGGATCAGTCCATAGCCCAGCGACGCCAAGACCCCGCACACCAGATAGAAGAGCAGAAAGACCGTCGGACCAACCTTGGTCCCGAACAGCCGCGCCACCGGCGTCCCGAACGCCAGCGCCGCCACCGCATTCATGATGGCGTGGGTCCAGCCGCCGTGCAGCAGCATGGCCGTCAGCAGCCCGCCCCACCGCCCCTGCTCCAGATCAAGGGGCGCGAAGGCCATGCTCATGCCCATGTCGGGCAGGTCGCGCTGGAAGAAAAAGAGCGTCGGCATCGACGCCGCGATCAGCAGCACGACCAGCGGCACATTGAACATCGGCTCTCGCGCCGGGCGGTTGTTCGGCGGATCGAATCGACCGGATGCGTCTGACATGACGCCACAAATGCTCAGTGACCTGCGTCACATCAAGCGCTTCTTAATAACCTTAATGCAGGTTGGGGTGCGGATCACGCTCGTGGTCCGGCGTCCGTTTGTGCGCGAGGAACCCCGGAATGCCCGCCAAGAGGCTGTTTGTATCCACCGCCGTCATGGCTTTCGCCGCCGCTGCGAGCGTGCCGGCGATTGCGCAGTCGACGGGTTCGGGCGGCGCTGCGCGCTTCCAGCAGGGCTACGGCGGCGCGCGAACGGCCGCCAATACGGCCGCGACCGGCTATACCCGCGACGCCAACGGCAATCGTCTGATCGTCAACGGCATCATCCAGTCCGGCGCCTCATCCTATTCCAGCCAGTCCGGCGGCGCGGCCTCGGCCTATGCCGGCGCAGGCGCGTCCAGCAACGGCGGCACGACCATCGGCGGCTCCACCGCCATCGGCAATCAGCTGAACGTGGTGGTCCAGGGCAGCCGCAACACCGTCATCGTCAACTCGACCCAGACCAATACCGGCGCCATCAACGCCGGTACGGCCCTGAACGGGAACATCAACCTGCCATGAGCCGACGTCATCTTATCAAGGGGTCCGCCGCCGTCTCGGCCGTCGCCCTTCTGCTCGCCGGCTGCGTCAGCCCGGTCGCGGGTCCGTCGGGTCAATATGCGACGCCGATCGGCAATGCGCCGGTGACCGCAAACCCCACGCCCTATTCCGCCGCCCTGTATTGCCTGGCCGACTACGCCCGTCGCTACAACCTGCCCTCGCCGCGCATGGCCGTGGGCCGGATCAGCGACTACACCGGCACGGTGTCATCCGACGGCGGCCGCCAGATCACCGGCGGCGCCTCCCTGATGGCCAACTCGGCGCTGGCCAAGGCCGGCGCCCGCATCGTCGAACGCTACGACACCTCGGTGTCCGAGCTTGAGCTGCGCTACGCCAACAACAAGCTGATCGGCGACCAAGCTCCCGACGCCAAGGGGCCAGAGGACACCCAGTACCGCCGCATCCTGGCAGGCCAGGTGCCGGGCTCTGACTTCTATGTCGTCGGCGGCATCACCGAGGTGAATTACAACATCCGCTCCGGCGGCTTCGACATCGCCGGCGGCGAGGTCGACAGCAACCGCCCCGGCTCGGGCATCGTCAATCACCGCGTCTATGTGATGAACATCGCCATGGATCTGCGCCTGGTCCAGACGACCACGCTGGAGGTCGTCGATGTCGTCTCCTATCAGAAGCAGATCATCGGCCGCGAAATCTCGGCCGGCGTGTTCGACTTCCTGAACGGCAACGTGTTCGACATCTCGGCCGGCACGGGCGGGATGGAGCCGACGCAACTGGCCGTCCGCGCCCTGGTCGAACGGGCCACGGTCGAGTTCATGGCCAACCTCTATGGCGCGCCAGGCCCCGAAATCTGCCTGAACCCCGCCAACGACCCGCTCGGCGATTCCACGGTCGGCCCGACCGGCGGCTATTATCCGGCCTATCCCACTCAGGACACCAACAATGGCCAGACCCGCGCCGATCCGTCTCGTTGGCATGATGGCCGCGACGGCGACGTTCGCCGCACTCGCCACTGAGGCGAGCGCGCAGCAGACGCCGGCCTGCGATCCGCAAGCCGGCGAAAGCTGCTCCAGCACCCAGACCCAGACCGGCGACGTCACCGGCCTGGTGGATATCGACCTGTCCGTCGATCAGGTGACCGTCAGCACAAACGCCCAAGGCAATGCGCTTGCGGGCGGGGTCACTGCCGCCTCCGCCGGCCTGGTCTCGCGCCAGTCGATGACCGGCGCCACGTTGGCCCGCAGCAATGTGGTTGTGAACGGAGAAGCCGACGGTCAGCTCAGCGTCGATACGACCGCGCGCGGCAACTATCTCGGCGTCACCACCGATCGCGCGACCTTCGCCGTGGACGCCAGCCAGTCCGCGACCGGCGACCGGGTCGAGGCCGGAACCTATGTTCAGGCGCCGAACGGCCGCGTGCTGCAGGGCGGTTTCGCGACCAGCACCGCCGTCGCCAACGCCGTCGCCCTGGGCGGCCCCTCCTCGTCCCTGACCGGCGTCATCGACCAGAGGGCCCAGACCACCGTCTTCGCCGAGACCGTCGCCGACGTTCAATACATCCCCGCGCCCGCGACCTTCTCGTCCCAGGCTGTCGCCAATGCGGTCCAGACGAACACCACCGGCGCCTCGCACCAGGACTTGGCCATCCGCCAGTCGAACGCCGCCTCGACGACCGAGGCGCGCACCGACGTCTATGTCGACAACGGCTGGGACCTGACGGTCGGCGCCAACGCCGGGGCCAATCAGGCGATCACCGCCAACGCCGGCGGCTCCATGCTGATCCAGACGGACCAGGCCAACGCCGGCCGCGTCCGCGCCGACGCCCGCGTCCAGACCAACCTCCAGGGCCAGACGGTTCTGGCGGCCCGCAGCGTCGCCAACGAGACGGTCGCCGGCAACAACGACATCTATCTGAAGCTGGACAACACTCAGCTGAACACCGGCGGGGTCGAGGCCAACGCGACCTATGTCGGCGTCAACGGCTATGACGCCTATGTCGGCTCCGACGCGGTCGGCAATGCGGTGACGGGCTATGCCTGTTCCCAGTGCGGCGGCGACGTCAACGTCAACAACAACCAGACCAACAGCGGCAATGTCACCGCGACCACCAACGCCACGGTCTCGTCCGGACGCACCGCCGTGGTCGGCGCCAACGCCGTCGGCAACAGCGCCAGCTTCTACATCAGCCGCCCCGGCGGCTGATCCGAACATGACAAGTCGGTAAGGTTCGCCAGCCGCGCTTGTGGCGAAGGCAAGCACACTTTACACATCCGGCATCGCGCCATCGGGGGTTGCGGTTTCGGAGTGATATTATGCGTTCTGCGCGTCATCTGCTGCTTGTCGCCGTCTCGGGACTGGCCCTGACCACCGGGGCTTTCGCCGCCCCTGCTCTCGCCCAAACCGCGCCGCCCGCTGCGGCCGCCGCCGGTCAGGTCGCGCCGTCAGCCCCCTGGGCCCAGGCTGCCAGCGACATCCCCGCCGATCCGGCCGTCCGTTACGGCCTGCTGCCCAACGGCATGCGCTACGCCCTGCTGCACAATGCGACGCCTCCGGGCCAGGCCTCGTTCCGTCTGCGCATCGACGCCGGCTCGCTGATGGAGCGCGACGATCAGAAGGGTCTGGCTCACTTCATGGAGCACATGGCCTTCAACGGCACCAAGGACGTGCCGGAAAACGAGATGTTGCGCATCCTCGAGCGCCTGGGCCTGGCCTTCGGCGCCGACACCAACGCCTTTACCAGCTTCGACCAGACCGCCTATATGCTGGAGCTGCCCAACACCAAGGACGAGACGGTCGATCCCAGCCTGCACATCCTGCGTGAGATGATGTCGGCGGCCCTGATGGCGCCAGATGCCATCGATTCCGAACGCGGCGTCATCGTCGGCGAAGAACGGACCCGCGACACGCCGCAACTGCGCGTGCTGAAGACCCAGCTCGGCCTTCTGGCGCCCGGCCAGCGTCTGTCGGAACGCCTGCCCATCGGCGACCTCGACATCATCCGCACCGCGCCGCGCCAGCGCTTCGTCGACTTCTACGACGCCTACTATCGCCCCTCGCGCGCCACCTTCATCGCCGTGGGCGACTTCGACGTGGATGCGATGGAGGCCAAGGTCCGCGCGGCCTTTGTCGACTGGAAGCCGACCGCCGCCGATGGTCCGGAGCCTGACCTGGGAACCGTCGCCCCGCGTCAACCGCAGACCAGCATCCTGGTCGAGCCGGGCATCCAGTCCTCAATCCAGATTAACTGGATCAAGGCCCCGGACCTCAGCCCCGACACGGCCGCCGAACGCGCCGCCGACGTCCGTCGCGGCCTGGGTCTGGCCGTGCTGAACCGTCGCCTGGGCGAGATCGCCCGCGCCGACAACCCGCCCTTCATCGGCGCCGGCGCCGGTTATCAGTCGCTGTTCGACAGCCTGGACGCCGGCACCCTGTCGGTCGCCTTCAATCCCGGCGGCTGGCAGCGTGCGCTGGAAAGCGTCGAGCAGGAAAGCCGTCGTCTGGCCGAATACGGCGTCAGCGGCGCCGAGCTTCAGCGCGAAATCGTCAACACCCGCACCGCGCTTCAGAACGCCGTGGCCTCGGCCGCGACCCGTTCGACCCCGGCTCTGGCGACCGGCCTCCTGGGCGCCGTCAACGACGACCAAGTGTTCAGCTCGCCCCAGACCAATCTCGATCTGTTCAACAAGGCCGTCGAAGGCCTGACCGTCGATCAGGTCAATCAGGCGACCAAAGCGGTCTTCGAAGGCCAGGGCCCGCTGCTTCTGTTCAGCTCGCCCGTGCCGGTCGAGGGCGGCGAGGCCGCCGTCACCGCAGCGCTGGAGGCCTCGCGCAACACCCCGGTGCAAGCCCGCGCCGCCGAGGCCGAGCTGAAATGGCCCTATGCTGACTTCGGCGCCCCGGCGGTCCCCGCCGCCCGTTCGGAAGTCGCCGATCTGGGCGCGACCCTGGTCCGCTTCCCGAACGGCACCTTGCTCAACATCAAGAAGACCGACTTCCGCGCCGACCAGATTCTGGTCAGCGCCCGCACCGGTCTTGGCGAACTGGGCCTGCCTGCCGACACCCTGTCGCCCCTGTCGATGGCCAGCACCGTCCTGGCCCCCGGCGGTCTGGGCAAGCTTAGCTTGGACGAGATGAACCGCGTCCTCAGCGGACGCACCTACAGCGCCGCCGTCAATCAGGCCGGCGACGCCTACATCTTCGCCGGCGCCACCAAGCCCGCCGATCTTCAGCTGGAGCTTCAGGTCCTGGCCGCCTATCTGACCGATCCGGGCCTGCGCGGCGCCTCGTTCGAACAGACCAAGGCCATGTTCCCGCAAATCCTGGCTCAGTTGGGCGCCACGCCGCGCGGCGTCTTCCAACGCGACGCCTCGGGCCTGCTAGCCAGCGGCGACGCGCGTGAGACGACCCCGACCGCCGAACAGATCGCCGCGATCCAGATCGACGACATCCGCTCGGGCGTTCGCTCAGCCCTGGCCCAAGGTCCGGTCGAGATCACCGTCGTCGGCGACGTCGACGTCGACGCGGTCATCGCCGCCGTCGGCTCGACCTTCGGCGCCCTGCCCTCGCGCGGCGAGGCGCCCACACCGCCCGCCGGCTCGACGGTGCGCAAGTTCCCGGCCCCGACCGCTACGCCGGTCCAGCTGTATCACACCGGACCCGCCGAACAGGCGCTGGGCTTCGTCGCCTGGCCGACCACCGACCAGGTTGAAGATCGCAAGACCGCGCGTCAGCTGTCGATCCTGTCGGACGTGCTGCAACTGCGCCTGAACGACGAAATCCGTGAGAAGCAGGGCCTGGCCTATTCGCCCAGCGCCGGCTCAACCGCCTCGGACACCTATCCGGGCTACGGCTTCATCTCGGTGACGGCGGAAACCCCGCCGGCCGCCCTGCCCAAGCTGTTCGAGACGGTAGACGCCATCGCTGCCGACCTGCGCGACAATCCGATCAGCGAGGACGAACTGAACCGCGCCCGTCGCCCGGCCGTCGAGCGCATCCGTCGCAGCATGGCCGACAATGGCTATTGGCTGACCCAACTGTCGCAGGCCCAGAGCGATCCGGCGACGCTGGACCAGACCCGCAACCAGATCGCCACCCTGGAAGCCGTCACCGCCGCCGACCTTCAGGCCCTGGCTCGCCAGTATCTGAAGTCCGACAGCGCTTGGCGGGCCACCGTCACCGCTCAACCGGCGGCCCAGTAACGCCCACGAAAAAGGCCCCGGTTCTCGCGAACCGGGGCCAGTCGTCAGGATCGTCGACGGAGAGCCGACGGTCGCCTTATCTCATGTCCCGCCTGATCGGCGGCTGAACGGGCGTGTTTAGGTCCGGTTCAGAAGACCCGGCCGCCGACGCCGCCGTCCAGGGTGATCACCCCGGTCAGCACGGTCGCGCTCTCGACCTGTTCTTCGCGGTATTCGGTGTATTCCTCTTCGCGATACATCGTCAGGATCTTGATCCCGGCGCCGTAGCGACGGAGCAGCGAACGCTCGTTGCAATCCCGCTCGGGCTTCTCGGGACGGCATTCCAGCTTGCCGCCCGTTCCGTACCACAGCGCCTCATGCTTGCGGCAGGTCAGGGTCGTGCCGTGATCGAAGCTGATGTCGCCGTTGTAGTCGGCGATGGTCGCCTGCAGCCAGGTGCCCGACAGGCAGCGATACAGCTCGCCTTCGAACCCTTCGGCGATCTCGCGGTCCGGCCGCACTTGTGAGGCGGGGTGCGGCACCTGGCGGTCGTCGATGCAGACGGCCTGGATGACGACCCGCTTCATCATGCTGCGGAAGGCGCTGTAGGGGGTGCGCACGGTCTGGGCGATCACGCCCTCGACGGCCAGGCCCTGGATGGTGGTCGGATAGGGCTGATCGACGCTGACATAGGCCGCGCCGCCGCCTCCGCCGAAGCTGCCCGAGAACCCGCCGGCCCGCGCATTGACATAGGAGCGCGCGCCCGCGTTGGCGTTGGCCCCAGCGCCCGCGTTCGCATTGGCGCTCGCGCCAAGGTTCACGTTCACATTGACGTTGGTGTTGATGTTGCCGTTCCAGTTTCCACCGCCGCCGGGACCGCAGTTTCCACCGCCGTTGCAGGGCGGCGGCTCAGGCGGAGGCGGAGGCTCGCACGAGGTGCAGGGCGGCGGCTGACAGCCGGACGTGCATTGCGCCAGCGCGGCTCCGGCGCCCGCCGAGACGGCGAGACCGGCCGCCAGGCCCAGCATCCATTTCGTGATCCGCAGCCGCATCGGCGGGAACTCCCAAGCGAATATCGTGTCGGGCGAACAAGATTTCGGCCGATCCTCCCGTCACAAAACCGCAAAAGCCTTTCGTTTCCGTTGATGAGGCCTGCGCTTCGGGATGGCGCAATGCCGCATCCGTCTGCTAGACCGCCCGCACAATGACCGTCCGCGTCTCCATTCGCCTGATTTCGATTAGCCGCCCGGCGTAGCGCTCCTGGGCCTGATGGCCCCGTGCACGCCGGGATCGAAAGCCCTCAAGCAGCGCGAAGCGCGATAGGGCGAAGAGAACAGCGACCTAATTTTCAAGACGCCGAGACGACCCATGGCTGACGCCCCCGAAAACACCTCTGAATCCACCGCCCGCGACTATCGCGACACCGTCTTCCTGCCCGAGACCCCCTTCCCCATGCGCGGCGGCCTGCCCCAGAAGGAGCCGGTCATCCTGGAACAGTGGGGCGACCTCTACGGGACCCTGCGCGCCGAGCGTCAGAAGCAGAACGCCCCGCTCTACGTCCTCCACGACGGCCCGCCCTACGCCAACGGCGACATCCACATCGGCCACGCCCTGAACAAGACGCTGAAGGACTTCGTGGTCCGCAGCCGCTTCCTTCTGGGCTACGATGTCGATTACGTCCCCGGCTGGGACTGCCACGGCCTGCCGATCGAGTGGAAGATCGAGGAGCAGTTCCGCGCCAAGGGCCGCCGCAAGGACGAGGTGTCCAAGGACGAGTTCCGCCGCGCCTGCCGCGAATACGCCGGCAAATACATCGACCTGCAAAAGGATCAGTTCCACCGGCTGGGCATCGTCGGCGACTTCGCCAACCGCTACGCCACCATGGACTTCACCTCCGAAGCGGCCATCGTCGCCGAGTTCCACAAGTTCAAGAACTCGGGCCAGCTCTATCGCGGATCCAAGCCCGTCATGTGGTCGCCGGTCGAGCGCACAGCCTTGGCCGACGCCGAGATCGAGTACCACGACCATGTCAGCCCGACGATCTGGGTCAAGTTCCCTGTCACGGCCATGTCCGACGACCATCCCGACGACCTGCTGGCCTTCCGCTCCAGCACCCCGTCCATCGTCATCTGGACCACCACGCCCTGGACCATCCCGGCCAACCGCGCCATCAGCTATGGCCCCGAGATCGCCTATGGCCTGTATGAGGTCACGGCCATGGAGGAAGGCCTGGAGTTCGCGCCCTGGGCCAAGCCCGGCGACCGCCTGATCCTGGCCGACAAGCTGGCCGAGGACGTGTTCAAGGCCGCCAAGATCGCCGCCTGGACCCGCGTCTACGACATCAATCCGTCGGGCCTGGAGACCGCCCACCCGCTGGCCGCGCTCGACAGCGGCTACGGCTTCTCCGTGCCCCTGCTGGCCGGCGATCACGTCACCGACGACGCCGGCACCGGCTTCGTCCACACCGCGCCCGGCCACGGCGCCGACGACTTCGAGGTTTGGAAGGCCCACGGTCATCACGAAGTGCCCGACACCGTCGATCCAGACGGCGCCTACTACCCCGGCGTCCCCCTGTTCGCGGGCCTGAAGGTGCTGGAGACCGAGGGCAAGAAGACCGGCAAGTTCGGCCCCGCCAACGGCGCCGTGATGGAGAAGCTGATCGAGGCCGGCAACCTGTTGGCGCGCGGACGACTGGAGCATTCCTATCCGCACAGCTGGCGCTCCAAGGCGCCGATCATTTTCCGCAACACCCCCCAGTGGTTCATCCGCATGGATCAGCCCCTGAAGAGCGGCGACACCCTGCGCGAGACGGCGCTGAACGCCATCGACGCCACCGCCTTCCATCCCGTCGCCGGCAAGAACCGCATCCGCTCGATGGTCGAAGGCCGTCCCGACTGGCTGGTCAGCCGCCAGCGCGCCTGGGGCACGCCTCTGGCCATGTTCATCGACAAACAGACGGGCCAGCCCTTGCATGACCCCGAGGTCGATGCCCGCATCGTCGCGGCCGTCGCCGAACACGGCGCCGACATCTGGTTCACCGCGCCCTACAGCGATTTCCTGGGCGCCCACGACCCGGCCCGCTACGAAAAGGTCGAGGACATCCTGGACGTCTGGTTCGATTCCGGCTCGACCCATGCCTTCACGCTCGACCCGCGCCTGCCGGAAAACGGCTATACCGGCGACCGTCCCGCCCACTGGCCCGCCGATCTCTACCTGGAAGGCTCCGACCAGCACCGCGGCTGGTTCCAGTCGTCCCTGCTGGAAGGTTGCGGCACCCGTGGCCGCGCCCCGTTCAAGGCGGTCCTGACCCACGGCTTCACCCTCGACGAGAAGGGGGAGAAGATGTCCAAGTCCAAGGGCAATACGACCGACCCCCTGACCATCATCAAGGAGTCGGGCGCCGACATCCTGCGTCTGTGGGTGGCCCTGGTCGATTATTCGGACGACCAGCGGATCGGCAAACAGATCCTGCAGACCACGGTCGACGCCTATCGCAAGCTCAGGAACACCGTTCGCTATCTGCTCGGCGCCCTGGCCGATTTCGATGAGGCAGAACGCCTGCCGCTGGACCAGATGCCGCCGCTGGAGCGGTTCATCCTGCACCGCCTGCACGAACTCGACGCTCAGGTCCGTGCGGCTTACGCCGAATACCGCTTCCAGGACGTCGTCCGTCCGGTGCTGGAGTTCTGCGCCGGCGACCTGTCGGCCCTGTATTTCGACATCCGCAAGGACGCCCTCTACTGCGACCGCCCCGACGCCTTGCGCCGTCGCGCCGCCCGCACTGTGATGGACGAGGTCTTCATGCGCCTGACCGCCTGGCTGGCTCCGTTGACGCCCTTCACCATGGAAGAGGCCTGGACCACGCGCTTCCCGGATGCGGGTTCTAACTGCGCCCGAGTGATCCCCGACACTCCGGCGGAATGGGAGAACGAAACGGCCTACACCAAACTCAAGAACCTGCTTCCCATCCGCGAAGTAGTGCTAGGTAGTTTGGAACTGGCACGACGTGACAAGATGATAGGATCCAGCCTCGATGCTGATGTTCTCATCGTCTTGGATGACCCGGCTTTGATCCAACTGGTTCAAGACGTTGCAGGGTCTGAGAATCCTGACCAGTTCATGGCAGACTTCTGCATCGCCAGTGTCGCAAGGCTGACTCGCGATGACCCTCAAGGTCCCGAAGTGCCATTCAGACTGCCTGAACATGCAGGCATAGGTGCCCTAGTGCGACGCTCCGACAACCCGAAATGCGCCCGCTCCTGGCGCCGGGTCCCCGACGTCGGCTCCGACCCCGCCTATCCCGACCTCTCGGCCCGCGACGCCGATGCGGTTCGGTATTGGGAACAGACGCACGCCTGACCACAACACCGTCTCCTCCCCGCCTGGCGGGGAGGGGGACCGCGAAGCGGTGGAAGGGTTCTAGACGCCGCTTAAGCGCCTGGATGCGCGAAGAGCCCCTCCGTCTCTCCGCTGCGCTCCAAGCCACCTCCCCATGAATGGGGAGGAGACGATGCTCAGCCATCGCAATGCCGCTGGTTCATCCGCAGCGATTCCAATCGCGTGCCGATTTATGTCGCCCGTCTCCCATCCACGGGGTCAAACGCCCCCATAATGGCCCTGTCTCGTCGCATGGAGGGCTCGCCTGGCCTGCGACCTTGCGGCGGCGAGAGCGGAGAGAACGGGGGCGATGGTGATATCCCATCGCGGCGCCGGGGCTGATCGGCCGGGGAATCGCCCGGCGTCCGCAGTCGCGTCGCAGGGTCGAGGGGGATACTCGGCCGCACCGGGGATCGGGGATCGGGGATCGCTGCTCCGACCCGCCCGTCGCAGGCTTATGGGGTTAGGCGATAAGACCGCCACCGCTCGGCGCCCCGAGCTTGCAGGCCAACCCCCCGCGCGGAGCGTCACACCCTTCGTCGAAACGGTAATCTCTAATCACACTCCGGGCGAAGGCCCGACGCTCCGCCCAGCCCTCCAGACTTCGCAGGCCGAACGCCGCGAAGACAAAGCCGTTTTCCGTCCCGCGCGACACCGCGTCATCTTGTCAAACCGCCCCTCGCGCCCCAACTGCAAAGCCTACCCAAATCACACCTTCGCTCGCGACAGGAGCCCTGATGCCGCATGCCGACAGCCTGATCCTCACCCTGGTCGGGGGCTTCGTCCTCGCCTTCGTGTTCGGCATGCTGGCGCATCGGCTGAAACTGTCGCCCCTGGTGGGCTATCTGGTCGCGGGCGTGATCGTCGGCCCCTATACGGGCGGCTTCGTCGCCGACACCGAACTGGCCCCGCAGCTGGCCGAGATCGGCGTCATCCTGCTGATGTTCGGCGTTGGCCTGCACTTCTCCCCCAAGGATCTGATGCAGGTCCGCAAGGTCGCCATTCCCGGCGCCTTGGTTCAGATCGGCGTCGCCACCGTGCTGGGCTGGGGGCTCGGCCGGTTCGTGCTGGGCCTGGGCGATGTCGAGGCCTTGCTGATGGGCTTTGCATTGTCCGTCGCCTCGACCGTCGTCCTGCTGCGCGCTCTGGAGGAGCGCAAACAGGTCAAGGGCGAGATCGGCCGCATCGCCGTCGGCTGGCTGATCGTCGAGGATCTGGTCATCGTCATCGCCCTGGTCATGCTGCCCATGGTGCTGGTTCCGGCCGGAACACAGACGGACCTCGCCGCCTTGGGAACCGACGTCGGCCTGACCCTGCTCAAGGTCGTGCTGTTCGTCGTCGGCATGCTGGTCGTCGGCGGCAAGGTCATTCCCTGGCTGCTGATCCGCATCGCCCACACCAAGTCGCGCGAGCTCTTCACCCTGGGCGTCCTCGCCATCGCCCTGGGCATCGCCTGGCTGGCCTATTTCCTGTTCCATTCCTTCGCGCTGGGCGCCTTCCTGGCCGGTCTGGTGATGAACGCCTCGCCCCTGGGTCACAATGCGGCCGAGCGGTCCCTGCCGCTGCGCGACGCCTTCGCGGTGCTGTTCTTCGTTTCGGTCGGCATGCTGTTCGACCCGATGATTGTGGTGCGCCAGCCGTGGGCAGTCCTGGGCGTGCTGGGCATCGTCATCGTCGGCAAGTCGGTGGCGGCCCTGGTCATCACCCAGACCTTCAAACTGGATCGGCCGACCGGCTTCACCGTCGCGGCGTCCCTGGCCCAGATCGGCGAGTTCTCCTTCATCCTGGCCGCGCTCGGCGTGTCCCTGGGCGCCATGAGCCGCGAGACCCACGATCTGATCCTGGCCGCCGCCCTGCTGTCGATCTCGCTGAACCCCTTCGTCTTCCTGTTCACCGATCGGATGGGCGGCAAGCCGAAGCCGCCCGCGGCCGGCGCGATCCGCCCCGCAGCGGCGGACGGCCCGATCACGGATGCGGTCGCGGCGCCCTGAGCCTCTTTTCGCGCCGCCCGCCGCCCGCTATCGTTCGCTCATGGACAAAATCGCAGCAGATCAGGCCGTTCTTCACTATGGCGACGGCGAGTTCGCCGTCTTGAAGCCCGGCCGCTTCGTGCGCTGCGCCGTCACGGACAGGCCGATCCCGCTGGAAGTCCTCCGCTACTGGAGCCCCAGCCGTCAGCAGCCCTATTTCGGCCCGGCCGAATTCATCGCGGCCCAGCAGGGCGAAAAATGATCCCGTCGCGCCGCGCCCTGCTGACCGGCGCGGGCGCCAGCCTGATCGCCGCGCCATTGATGGCTGAAGACCGGAACACCCTGCCGCTGGCCTTGAACGGCGCCTGGCGTCAGGGCGGCTACGCCTTCGGTCGCACCGCGCCGCGCGCCCTGATCTTCATCGACGGCGAGGCCCTGACCACAGCCTCGGCCGCCGGCCTCTTCGTGATCGGCTTCGACCGCGACGCCGGTTCAACCACCCAGGTCGAGGCCCGGTCCGGCGACCGGTCCGCCCGACGCACGCTCGCCATCGCCCCCTACGCCTTCCCCTCGACCAGCGTGAACGGCCTGCCGCCCTCGACCGTCGAGCCGAGCGACCCCGCCCTCCTGGCCCGAATCCAGCAGGAGATCGCGCTGAAAACCGAGGGCTTCGCCAGCCGCATCGACACCGACGACTTCAAGGATGGCTTCATCTGGCCGCTGGAGAGCTACCGGGTCTCCAGCGCCTGGGGCGCCCAGCGCGTCCTGAACGGAACGCCCGCCCGGCCCCACTACGGCATCGACCTGGCCGCTCCCCAAGGCAGCGTCATCCGCGCCCCCGCCGACGGCCGCATCGCCTTCGTCCGCCCCGACATGCATTTCGAGGGCGGCCTGACCCTGATCGACCACGGTCAGGGCCTGATCAGCTGCTATCTGCATCAGTCGCTGCTGGACGTGATGCTGGGTCAGCGCATCCGGCGCGGCGATGCGCTGGGCCACGTCGGCATGACCGGCCGCGCCACCGGCCCCCACCTGTGCTGGCGCATGAAATGGCGCGATCGCAACCTGGATCCGTCACTCATGATCGGGGCGCGTGTTCCAGAAAGTCTAGCCTGATCAAAGGCTCCTCTTGCGAGACTACGCATATCCACTTAGCCTCGATCGAAGATCTGGCGGGGCCCGATGTATTCTCTGAAATCGCTGAACGCCCTGCTTGTGGACGACAATCAGAATATGCGCGCCATCGCGTCGGCCGTGCTGCATTCGGCCGACATCCGCAACGTCTATGAGGCGTCCGAAGGCGCCACGGCTTTCGATCTGCTGCGTCGCCACGCGATCGATCTGGCCATCGTCGATTTCAACATGTTCCCGCTGGACGGGGTCGAGTTCACACGCCTGGTCCGCACCAGCCCCGACAGCCCCAATCCGTTTCTGCCGATCATCATGATGACCGGCCATTCCGAACGCAGCCGTGTCTACGAGGCCCGCGACGCCGGGGTGACCGAGTTCATCGTCAAGCCGATCACCGCCAAGGCCGTACTGGATCGGCTGAACGCCGTCATCATGAAGCCCCGCCCCTTCATCAAGGCCGATGGCTATATCGGCCCCTGCCGTCGGCGCCGCGAGACGCCCGACTATGCCGGGCCCTACCGTCGAGGATCGGACGCCTCGCGGTCCAACGCCGCATAGACCTTGTCCGGCCAGCGCTTGTGGACCCAGAACCAGTCCACCGGATGCTCTTTCACACGGTCCTCGACGAAGCGATTGGCGGCCTGGATGCCGGCCAGCGTATCGGCCGCCTTGTCCTCGCTCTGGCTGACCACGATCGGCTCGTGCGCCGTCACCCGGAACCGCACGCCCGGCAGGCGCATCACCGACAGCGGCAGCATGACCGTGTCGAACTTCAACGCCAGCCTGGCCGCTCCAGGCGAGGCATTCACCGGCTGACCGAAGAACTCCACCTCTGGCCCCTGATTGTATTTCTGATCGACCAACAGGGCGATGGAATCGCCGCGCTTCATCCCCGCCATCAGTTCGCGCGTCCCGTCGCCCTTGGGCGCAAACAGGCGGATGCCGTAACGCTCCCGGCTCTGGCGGATCAAGGCGTCTACATACGGATTATTGGCGGCGCGATAGGTCACCTGACACGGCACGCCCGACGCCATGATCACCGCCGCCATCACCTCGAAGTTGGCCAGATGGCCCGAGATCAAAACGGCCGGCTTGCCGCTGTCGCGCAAGGCGTGCAGCCGCTCCATCCCGACCACCTCGACCCGCCCGCCTTCGGGCGTCAGATGATCCATGACCGCCAGTTCGGCGAAGGTCCGGCCCGTCTGATCCCACTGCGCCAAGGCCAGCGCCTCGCGCTCGTCTGCCCGCATGTCGGGAAAGGCGATCCGCAGATTGCGCATCACCGTCTTCTGCGTGCCGGTCAGCGGCCCCAGGGTGCGCAGCAGCCAGCCGCCCAACCCCGACGCCCGCTCGACGCCCAGCAGACGCAAAAAGCCGAACAGCGCCTGAAAGCCGAAGGCCTCCAGGCGCCATGCGAAATCCTGTCGCCAATCGCTACTCTTACCAGGCAATCGTCAATCCACCGTCCACCACGAGGGTCTGGCCGGTCACATAGGCCGACGCAGGGCTGCACAGATAGACCGCCGTGCCCGCGATTTCATCCGGCTGGCCGATCCTTTTCAGTGGCGCGGGCTCGGTGACCGTCTTCAGCAGCTCCGGGTTCTCCCACAGATATTTGGCGAAATCGGTCTGAACCAGCCCAGGCGCGATGCAGTTGACCCGCACGTTCGACGGCCCCCACTCCACCGCCAGATTGCGCACCAGCTGCATGTCCGCCGCCTTGGAGATATTGTAGGCGCCGATCAGCGCGTTGCCGCGAAGCCCGCCGATGGACGAGATCACCAGGATCGCCCCGTCTTTCCGCTCCACCATCTGCGGCGCGACCATCTGGATCAGCCAGTGGTTCGAGATGACGTTATTCTGCAGGATCTTCTCGAACTGGTCGTCGGCGATGCCCGCCATCGGCCCGGCGTAGGGATTGGTCGCGGCGTTGCAGACCAGGATGTCGATCTGGCCAAAGGCGGCGTTTGTCTCGTCGACCAGCCGCTGAAGGTCTTCCTTGGAAGCGATGTTGGCGGGAACCGCGATGGCCCGACCCTCGCCGTACTTGCCGTTGATCTCGGCGGCGACTTCGTCGCACGGCCCGGCCTTGCGCGACGAGATGACGACCTTGGCGCCGTGTTCGGCCAGCCGTTCGGCGATGGCCTTGCCGATTCCCCGCGACGAGCCGGTGATGATTGCGACCTTGCCGGTCAGATCGAACAGTTCCATTGCGTTTCCCGTAGGTTTGGCGGGGATATTTGCAGCCCCGCTCTAGCCGAATGACATTGATAGCCTGATACTCAGGCGATTCCATCCGGGAGTGGCCGACCGCCAGCCGATGCGCAACGTTACAACGGGCTTTCTCTACTTCGCCTATCTGTTCCTCGGCATGACCGTGGGCGCCTTCCTGTGGCGCGCGGGCTTAGGGATCGGCGCAGGCGTGGCCGGAACCCTCGGCGCACTCGGCCTGTTGGGCGCCTTCCACGGCATCGTCACAGGCATCGCAGAGCGCCGCGTCCTGAAGAAGGAAATCGGCCAGGTCCGCGAGGCCCACCGCCTGCTCGCCGATGCGATGGAATCGACCCAGGGCGCCCTGACCGAACTGGCGCACGCCATCGAGACCGGCGTCCTGTCCGACACCGACGCCCTGACCGGCGAGGTCCGGATGCTGGAATCGCTAGTCCAGCAGATGAGCGAAAGCATCGACGAACGTCTGGCCGCCGCGCCTCATATCGGCGTCGAGACTTTCGAGGGCCGTCGCATGGCCCAGTCCAACGTTCTGCTGCGCACCATTCACGAGGCGCTCAGCGAAGGGCGCGTCGATCTGTATCTGCAGCCGGTCGTCTCCCTGCCCCAACGCCGGACCATCTTCTACGAGAGCTTCACCCGGCTGCGCGACGCCACCGACCGCGTCATGATGCCGGCGGAATACCTATCCCTGGCCGAGGGCGAGGGCCTGGTGCCGGCCATCGACAATTTGTTGCTGTTCCGCTGCGCCCAGATCGTGCGGCGGCTGGCGCGTCAGGACCGCAAGGTCGGCGTCTTCTGCAACGTGGCCCTGACCTCGCTGGGCGACGAGACCTTCTTCCCGCAGTTCCTCGACTTCCTCAGCGAGAACCGCGACCTGAACCAGGCGCTGATCTTCGAACTGGGCCAGGCGACGTTCGACGCGCGCGGCGCCATCGAGGCGCGCAACATGGCCAAGCTGGCCGACCTGGGCTTCCGCTTCTCGCTGGACAAGGTGCAGACGCTGGACCTCGACTTCGCCGATCTGCAACGCTCGGACGTCAAGTTCATCAAGGTCGCGGCAGACCTGATGATCGAACAACTGCTGGACCTAGACGGCGGCGCCCCCTTGCGGTCCATGCCCGACATCCAGGCCGCCGACTTCGCCGCCCTGACCCGCCGCTACGGCGTCGAGGTCATCGCCGAAAAGGTCGAAAACGAACGCCAGGTCGTCGACATCCTCGAACTGGACGTCGGCATGGGCCAGGGCCACCTGTTCGGCGAACCCCGCGCCATCAAGGAACAGGTTTTGGCCGAAACCGACCCCCCGGCCGAGTTCCTGCGCTCCACCCTACGCAGCGCCGAGCAGCGTCGTCGGTTCAGCTAAAACGGTCTGTCTCCTCCCCACTCCGTGGGGAGGTGGCACGGCGCGCCTTTGCGCCGTGACGGAGGGGCTTCTTCCCATCACAGGCGCCGAGCCCGCTTCAAAAACCCCTCCACCGCTTCGCGGTCCCCCTCCCCATTTCATGGGGAGGAGACTTTCGCCTCTGCGCCCAAGCCGCTAATCACGGCGCCATGACCCTCCCCCACGCCCTGCCCCACCTCGGCGCCGTCGCCGGCGATTATGACATCCTGCTCTGCGACGTCTGGGGCGTGATCCATAATGGCCGCGAAAGCTGGCCTGGCCCGTGTGAGGCGCTGACGCGGTTCAACCGCGAGGGCGGCCATGTCGTGCTGATCTCGAACTCACCCCGGCCGGCGTCGGACGTGATCGCTCAGCTGGACGGGCTGGGCGTGCCGCGCGAGGCGTGGAAGGCCTTCGTCACCTCAGGCGACGCGACCCGCGCCGAACTGGCCAAGCGCGCGCCCGGCCCGGCCTGGATCGTCGGCCCCGAACGGGACGCGCCGCTGTACGCCGGCCTTGGCCTCGAGCGCGCCGCGTCGCCTGAGGACGCCGCCTTCATCTCCGTCACCGGCCCGGTCGACGACACAGTCGAAACGCCCGAAGATTATCGTGAGCGGTTCGCCGTCGGCGCCGCACGCGATATCGAACTGATCTGCGCCAATCCCGACCGCGTCGTGCAGCGCGGCGACCAGCTGATCTATTGCGGCGGGTCGCTGGCCGACCTGTATGAATCGCAGGGCGGCCGGGTCGTGATGGCGGGCAAGCCCTTCGCCCCGATCTACGACCTGGCGATCAAGGAGGCGCAAGGCCTGTTGGGCCCGCCCGTCGATCGCGCGCGCGTCCTGTGCATCGGCGACGGCGTCGTCACCGACGTGATGGGCGCAAACGCGCAAGGGCTGGACTGCCTGTTCATCGCCCAGGGCATCCACGGCGACCAGGCCAAGGGCGAAGACGGCGCGCTCGATCCCGCCCGCGCCGCCGCTCTGCTGAAGGCGGAAACGACCTATGCGCGATACGCCGCGCTCGAACTGAACTGGTAAGGCTCGCCATTTTGTCGCACCGCCGCTAAAGCCTCATCCATGGTCGAATTGGTTCAGCAGCATCCGTCCGGTGGTTACATCCTGGACGAACTTCACGTCGGCATGGCGGCCGAGAAAATCGTCGTCGCGACGGAGGACCGCATTCGGCTGTTCGCCGAAGCGTCCGACGACTTCAACCCGGTGCATCTGAACGAGGCCTTCGCCTCCAAGACCGCCTATCGCGGCCGGATCGCTCACGGCCTGCTCAGCGCCTCGTTCGGCTCTGCCGTGGTCGGCACCATCCTGCCGGGCGCTGGCTCGATCTACATCTCCCAGACCTTGGCCTTCCATCAGCCAGTGCGGATCGACGACGTGGTGCGCATCCTGATCACCGTGATCGAGGTCGAGCCCGAGAGCGCGCGGGTCAAGCTCAGCTGCGAAGGCTTCGTCGGCGAGACCATGATCATGGACGGCGTCGCCGTCGTCCGCGTCCCCCGCCGGCGCAAACCCTCCCAGCGTTGATGCAGATTGTCCGCGACTGGCGCGACCTGCCGGACGCGCTGAAAGGCGCTGCGGTCGCCGTCGGCGCCTTCGACGGCGTGCATCGCGGGCATCAGGCCGTCATCGCCGGCGCCCGTAACGCGGCGGAACGGCTGGGCGCGCCGCTGGGCGTCGTCAGCTTCGATCCTCATCCCCGCCGCTGGTTCCAGAAGGACGCCGCGCCCTTCCGACTGATGACGGCCGAGCAGATGGCCGAGGCTTTGGCGCCGCTGGGTGTGGACATCCTTTATCTGCTGCCCTTTGACGCCGAGATGGCCGGCATGACCGACGCCGCCTTCGCCGAGCGGGTGCTAGCCGAGGGTCTGGGCATCCGCCACGCCGCCGTCGGGTTCGACTTCACCTTCGGCAAGGGCCGATCCGGCTCGCCCGAGGCCTTGCGCGCCTATGGCGAGCGGCTGGGTTTCACCGTGTCGGTCGCCGAACGGCTGGATGACGCGGACGGGCTGAAACTGTCGTCCAGCGCCGTGCGCGAGGCCCTGAAGGCCGGCGACATGGCCCGCGTCGCCGCCATCCTGGGCCGCCCCTTCGCTATTCGCGGCGAGGTGATCCACGGCGACAAGCGCGGCCGCACCATCGGCGTGCCGACGGCCAATATCGCGCTCGGCGACTACATGCGCCCCGCCTACGGCGTCTATGCGACCCGCAGCCGATTGCCGGACGGGCGGGTGATCGACGGCGTCGCCAGTCTGGGCGTGCGTCCGATGTATGCGCTGGAAACCCCGCTGATGGAGGTCTGGCTGTTCGACTTCGACGGCGACCTCTACGGCCAGACGCTGGACACGGAACTGGTCGCCTGGCTGCGCGGCGAGGAGACCTTCGACGGTCTCGCCGCCCTGAAGACCCAGATAGACGCCGATGCGGCGGCGGCGCGAACCATCCTCAGCCGATCATAGAGGCCGCAGCTCCGCCGCAAACCGCTTCCAATTCTGCACATAGTGTTCGGCTGACATTTGCAGCACGGCGATTTGCGCCGGGTCACGCTCCCTCACCACCTTGCCGGGCTGACCCACCACCAGACTGTTGTCCGGGATGATCTTGCCCTCTGTGATCAGCGCGTTGGCCCCGATGATGCAGTTCCGGCCGATCTTGACCCCATTCAGCACCACCGCCCCGATGCCGATCAGGCTGTAGTCCCCAACCTCGCAGCCATGCAGCATCGCCTTGTGCCCCACCGTCACGCCGCGCCCCAGCGTCAGCGGCGACCCCATGTCGGTGTGCAGCACGCTGCCGTCCTGAATGTTGCTGTCAGGCCCCACGGTGATCGGATCGTTGTCCCCCCGCAGCACGGCGCCGAACCAGACACTGGCGTTGGAATGGAGAATCACGTTCCCTATTACCGATGCGCTCGGCGCCACCCAGTATTCGCCCTGCGGCGGAAGCTGCGGTTTGCTGTCGCCCAAGGCGTAAATGGTCATCTGTACACCGCCTAATCTTTGAAAAACGGGGGCTTTAACGGATCGCTAACCACGATAGCATCATCCTGTTGATGCGATTCGTGGGTCGCCATTTCGGCCCCGGATCCGAAACCGGATCAAGCCCGATCCGGTCATCAAGTCGGGGCTTTCGCGTGGCGCGTTGGGATCCTGGTTCGGTTGTTCGGCGGCGGGCGCACCCCGTTGCAGACGGCCCTGCTGTCGATCCGGGCCGACGCTCTGCAGGCCGCGACCTCTTCCTCCCCAAGACCATCCAAGGCGGCGCCCGTTCGGGTCCGCCTTTTTTCATGCCCTGGAGGCGTCCATGACCAAGCGTGCTGCAACCAAGCGTCAAACGCGTGAACACGGAATCCTGGATTCGCGTGATTTCATGGAGGAGTCGAAAGTTCGTCGGCTTCACGCCCCGCATAACGAGCGATCAGGGTGGTCGCCCTACCCTTCGAACGACGACCGCGACCAAGGCTATCTGAAGACGTTGAAGCCCAAATCCGAGGGCCAGGGCGAGTTGATGGAAGCCATTGACCACCACAACCTGGTCATGGCGCTGGGTCCCGCAGGCACCGGCAAGACCTACCTCGCCGTCGCCAAGGCGGTCGAGGCGCTGGAGGCGGGCAAGGTCGGCCGCATCGTCCTGAGCCGTCCTGCTGTCGAGGCCGGCGAATCCATCGGCTTCCTGCCCGGCGACATGGAAGACAAGCTGGCTCCCTATCTGCGCCCGCTCTACGACGCCCTGTCCGATCGTCTGTCGATGAAGCGGGTCAAGGCGCTGATGGCCGAAGGTCTGATCGAGATCGCCCCGGTCGGCTATATGCGCGGCCGCACGCTGAACAACGCCTTCATCGTCGTGGACGAGGCGCAGAACTGCACCTACGTCCAGCTCAAGATGCTGCTGACCCGCCTGGGCTGGCATTCGACCATGGTGGTGACCGGCGATCCGCAGCAGTCGGACCTGCTGCCCGGCATCTCGGGCCTGTCGGACATCTCGGCTCGACTGGAGGCCGTGCCCGACATCGCCGTGGTGCGTCTGGCCGAGCGCGACATCGTCCGTCACCCGCTGGTCGCCTCGATGATCGGCGTCCTGTAAAGCCCGATCCTGCAGCCGGCGCTGGACGGCGTCGGCTGCAGGCGCGTTGCACCGCGAAACCAAAAGCCATTGTCCCCGGGCGCACCGCACCGCTAAAGGTCGGCTCGCGGCTGATGAGGGATTTCGATGCGCGTAGCGATGATTGGGACGGGCTATGTGGGCCTGGTGTCCGGCGCCTGTTTCGCCGACTTCGGCCATGTCGTCACCTGCATCGACAAGGACCCGTCCAAGATCGAACGGCTGGAGCGGGGCGAAATCCCGATCTACGAGCCGGGGCTGGATGATCTGGTCGCCGCCAATGTGCGCGAAGGCCGACTGTTCTTCACCCTGGACGGCGCCGAGGCCATTCGCCGGGCGGACGCCGTCTTCATCGCCGTGGGCACGCCGACGCGTCGCGGCGACGGCCATGCCGACCTGTCCTACGTCCACGCTGCCGCCGAGGAGATCGCCGGCCTGATCGAAGGCTTCACGGTCGTCGTCACCAAATCGACCGTCCCGGTCGGCACGGGCGACGAGGTCGAGGCGATTATCCGCAAGACCAATCCGAAGGCCGACTTCGCCGTCGTCTCCAACCCCGAATTCCTGCGTGAAGGCGCCGCGATCGGCGACTTCAAACGTCCCGACCGCGTCGTCATCGGCATCGACGACATGACCGGCGACGCCGGCGGCCGCGCGCAGAAGGTCATGAGCGAACTTTATCGTCCGCTGAACCTGAATGAGAGCCCGCTGCTGTTCGTGGGCCGTCGCACGTCCGAGCTGATCAAATACGCCGCCAACGCCTTCCTGGCGATGAAGATCACCTTCATCAACGAGATGGCCGACCTGTGCGAAGCCGTCGGCGCCGACGTCCAGCAGGTCGCGCGCGGCATCGGCCTGGACAAGCGTATCGGCTCGAAGTTCCTGCACGCCGGCCCCGGCTATGGCGGCTCGTGCTTCCCCAAGGACACTATCGCCCTGGTCCGCACCGCCCAGCAGTATGGCGCGCCGACAAAGCTGATTGAGGCGACGGTCGAGGTCAACGACGCCCGCAAGAAGGCCATGGCCGACCGCGTCGCCGCGACCCTGGGCACAAGCGTCCAGGGCAAGACGGTCGCCCTTCTGGGTCTGACGTTTAAGCCGAACACCGACGACATGCGTGACGCCCCATCACTGGACATCGCGCCTGCCCTGATCGCCGCAGGCGCGACCGTCCAAGCCTTCGATCCCGAAGGCATGCATGAGGCCGCTAAGCTTTTGCCGGACATCCAGATGAAGGACAGCGCCTATGACGCCGTCGTCGGCGCTGACGCTGTGGTCCTCGTCACCGAATGGGACCAGTTCCGCGCCCTGGATTTGGACCGCATCAAGCTGCTGATGAAACAGCCGGTCCTGGTCGATCTGCGCAACATCTATCGACCCGAGGACATGAAGCATCGCGGCTTCCGCTACATGGGCATCGGGCGCGGCTGATGGGCGCGCCGATCCTCGTCACGGGTGCGGCCGGCTTCATCGGCATGCACGTCGCCGAGCGGCTGCTGGACCGAGGCGAGCAGGTGATCGGCGTCGATGTCTTCAACGACTATTACGATCCGCGCCTGAAGGCCGCCCGCGCCGCCCGGCTCGAAGGGCGAGACGGCTTCAAGATGGTCCGCGCCGACATCGCCGACCACGAGCAGATGCGT
Organism: Brevundimonas vesicularis; assembly: GCF_027886425.1. NCBI lineage: Bacteria > Pseudomonadati > Pseudomonadota > Alphaproteobacteria > Caulobacterales > Caulobacteraceae > Brevundimonas > Brevundimonas vesicularis. The sequence continues at coordinate 2,576,452 of NZ_CP115671.1, forward strand.
GCTCTGGTCGCGGATGCCGGGGTCAAGCGGATCGTCCACCTCGCGGCCCAGGCCGGGGTCCGCTACTCGCTCGAGAACCCTTTCGCCTATGAACGGTCCAACCTGGCCGGCCATCTGTCGGTGCTGGAGGCCGCGCGGCACAATGACGTGACCCACCTGGTCTATGCCTCGTCCAGTTCCGTTTATGGCGACCGGCCGCTGGAAGGTTCGGGTTTTCGCGAAGACGATCCGACCGTCCACCCGGTGTCGCTCTACGCCGCGACCAAACGCTCGTGCGAACTGATGAGCCAGAGCTACGCCAAGCTCTACGGCTTTCCGCAGTCGGGCCTGCGGTTCTTCACCGTCTATGGCCCTTGGGGCCGGCCCGACATGGCCTATTTCAGCTTCACCCAGAAAATCGTGCGCGGCGACCCGATCGAGGTCTATGGCGAAGGGAAGATGGCGCGCGACTTCACCTATATCGACGACATCGTCGATGGCGTGGTCGCCGTTCTGGACCGTCCCCCCGCGCGGGGCGTGCATGAGATCTACAATATCGGCGACAGCCAGCCCGTCGGCCTGATGGAGATGATCTCCACGCTGGAAACCGCGCTGGGCGTCAGCGCGAACAAGATCATGCGGCCGATGCAGCCCGGCGACGTCACCGCCACCTATGCCGACATTTCAAAGTTGAACGCCCTGTGCGGCTATCAACCCAAGGTCCCGTTGAAGATCGGACTGGAAAAGTTCGTCGCCTGGTGGCGTCAATACGAGAACGGTTGACGCAAGAAGGCTGGGGGGCCGATGCGACGCGAAATCCTGCCGGCGGGCGTCGCCCTGATGCTGTTCGGCGCAACCGACGCCTCGGCTCAGGCTTTGCGCTCGGCTCAGGACGCGCAAATCGACCTCTTCGTTCGCAACCGCGCGGTCGCCGTGCGTGACCGGCCGCAACCCTCCTATGACCCGCTCGGCATCCGGGCCGGCGGCTTCACGACCTTTCCTCGGCTTCAGTCGGGCGTCGTCCAAAACGACAACGTCTTTGCAGCCGAAGACGACCGTCAGCCTGCAACGACCTTGCGCCTGACGCCTGAGGTCCTTGTCCGATCCAACTGGTCGCGCCACGCGCTTGAAACCCGCGCCCGCGCCGAAATCGACCGGAATCTCGATTTCGACAGCGAGAACACGACCGACTGGAGCCTGGGCGGCGCCGGCCGTCTCGACATCGTTCGAGGCGCCGACATCACCTTGGCCGCCGACTACGCCCACGATCACGAGGCCCGCACCGCCGCGGGGGCCGGCCCCGTTGCTCGCCGCCCGATCGCCTTCGATCTGGCCTCCGCCTCGCTGGCGGCGACGCGCACGCGGGGTCCATTGCGCCTCCGGGCCGACGCCGCCGTTCTTCGCTATGACTACCGCGATGGACTGAGCGCTGCCGGCGCCGTAATCGAACAGGACGACCGGGATCGCACCGTCGTCCGCCTGACCGGCCGCGCCGACTACGCCCTCTCTCCCGCGACGGCCCTGTTCGTCCAAATCGCCCGTGATGACCGCGACTATCGCATCGTGTCAGGGTCGCCGGAACGATCCTCTTCCGGCCACGAAGCCCTCGCTGGCGTGGACTTCGAGCTGGGCGCGCTGATCCGGGGCGAGGTCGCCGCCGGATACATCCGCCAGGATTTCCAAAACGCAGCCTATGGCGATCTCGACGGCTTCGGCGGTCGTGCGCGCCTGTCGTGGTTTCCGACGCAGTTGACGACCCTGACCGCCGCCGCCGGGCGCAGCGTCGAGGACACCGGCGTGATCGGCTCGGCCGGCGCCCTGCGCACCGACGTGTCGATCAGCGCAGACCACGAACTGCTGCGCAATCTGATCCTGACGGCGGAAACGGCGTGGAGCGAAGACGATTATAACGGCCTCGACCGCTCCGACACCCGCTTTACCGCTGGTTTTAGCGCCGTCTATCGCCTCAACCGTCGCTATGGCCTGACCGCCGGTCTGACCTATCTCGACCAATCCTCGTCCGGCGCGGTTGCAGGACCGAGCTATCACTCGACGCGCCTGTCCGTCGCGGTCGTCTCGCAGTTCTGAACACACGGCCAAAGCGCGAAGATTGACAACCTGAAGGCGTCATCGCAGGACTGGACGGGACGATCACCGTTCGATGGCGCGATGACCCACCACGACACCGCGATCGGCGGTCCCGGCCAGCCGGCGGACGACGCCATCGACCTCCACGCCCTGATCGCCGCCTTCCGGCGTCGTCTCGGCCTGTTTATCGCTGTCGCAGCAGCCGTCTGCCTGATCGTGCTGGCGCTGATGCTGGGCCAGCCTCCCGTGTATACTGCGACCGCCAGCCTCCAGATCAATACGCGCAAGGAACAGGTCGTTGCGGGCCAGGCCGTGCTGTCGGCGCTCGACGCCGAGGCGGCCATCGTCGACACCGAGGTCGAAGTTCTGAAGTCACCCCAGCTTGCCGCCCAAGTCGTGCAGACGTTGGATCTAATTCGCGATCCCGAGTTCAACGCTCGCCTGCGATCCTCGCCCCTTACCCGGCGCCTGCCGCGCGCCACGCCTCCGGCTACCGACCCTCAGATCGAGCGGCAACAGGTGATCGACGCCGTCCGGCGACGCCTGACCGTGCGCCGCGTCGGCCTGACCTATTCGATGGCGGTCAGCGTCACCTCCGAAAGTCCGATCAAGGCGGCCCGCATCGCCAACGCCTTCGCCGACGCCTATCTCCAGTCTCAACTCACCGCCAAATTCGACGCTAACGCCCAGGCCAACACCTTCCTGGGCGCCCGGCTGGCAGATCTGCGCCGCCAGGTCGAGGCCGCCGACGCGGCCGTCTCAGCCTACCGGATAGAAAACGGCCTGCTCAGCGCCCAGGGCGCCACCCTGACGGAGCAGGAGATCTCGGCCTACAACCAGCAACTCGCCTTGGCCCGCGCACAGCAGGCCGAGCAGGACGCCCGCCTGCGCACCGCCCGCGCCCAGATGGCGGCCGGCTCCAACGGCGACGATGTAGGCGAGGCCCTCTCCTCTCCCGTCGTCCAGAACCTGCGCGCCCAGCGCGCCGCGATCAGTACGCGCGTCGCGGACCTTTCTGTCCGCTACGGCCCTTTGCACCCCGACATGATCCGCGCCCGTCAGGAGCTGTCCGACATCGACGCTCAGATCCAGGCCGAGATCCGCCGTGTCGTCTCCAATCTCGACGCCCAAGCCCAGGTTGCCCGCCAACGCGCCGCCTCGGTCCAGTCCAGCCTGGACGCCGCGCGCGGCGCGCTGGCCGACAACAATGCCGCCTCGGTGCGCCTGCGCGAACTGGAAGGCGAGGCCGAAGCCGCCCGCGCCATCTACCGCGCCTTCTTGGATCGTTATCGCGAGACCAGCGCCCAGACCGGCGTCGAACAGGCGGACGCCCGCATCGTCTCGCGCGCCACGCCTCCGACCGCGCAAAGCGCGCCGAACCTGATGATCAGCCTCGCGCTGGGCCTAATGCTCGGCGCGGCGGCGGGAACCGGCGCCGTCATCATCGCCAACGCCACGCAGACAGGTCTCAGCGGCCCCGATGACATCGAGCGCAGGCTGAGCGTCGCCGCCGTCGGCGCCGTTCCGCTGGCCTCCTCCGTGGCGACGGCTGAGGATCAGACGCTGCATCCGATCGACCTCGTCGTCCAACGCCCGCTGTCGGTCTTCGCCGAGGCCTTCCGGGCGCTACGCACCTCGATCACCCCCATCGTCAGCGTCGTGGGCGAACCGTCCGCGCGCATAGTCGCCGTCACGTCCGCCCTGCCTGGCGAAGGCAAGACCACTACAGCCGTCTGTCTGGCCCGCGTCGCTGCGCGCTCCGGCGGACGCGTTCTACTGGTCGACGGCGACCCGCGTCGGCGCGGCGTGACGCGAATGCTGGGCCTGAACCCCGACCACGGCCTAGCCGAGGTCCTGCATGGCGCAGCGGCCTGGCGAAACGTCTTGGTGCTGGACCCGGCCTCCGGCGCACAACTTCTGCCCCTGTCGGGATCAGGCCTGTCGGCCGACGACCTGTTCGGCGCCCCGCCGATGAACGCCCTGCTCGACGAACTGCGTCAGGCCTTCGACCTGATCGTCATCGACACCGCACCTGTCCTGGTCCTCGCCGACGCCCGCATCCTGGCGGCCAAGGCCGACACCGTCATCCTGCTCGCCCGCTGGCGAAAAACCCCCGCGCGGGCCGTCGCCGCTGCGATCCGCATCCTCAGCCAATCCGGTGTTCGCCTTTCCGGCGTCACCCTGAGCCAGGTCGATGTCCGGGCGGAGGCCGGCCTAGGTTATGGCCAAGCCGACTACGACTACCGGGCCTACAGAAGATACTATGCGGCCTGATTGTCGGTAGAGATCGGGCCGCACAATCAGCTCATATTCTGCCATCGACGATAAGCACCAGAGTTTGAAACACGACGCCGATTGCACCAAGCAAGCTCCCGGCTATCGCGAGGAGCAAGCCGAAGGATCGTGTCGCTTCCGGCTTTGCACGCAGGGCAATCAGGCATTTCCAACATAGGGCGCCAATGCTTGCCAGGCAGAGGACGCTGAAAGTCAGCCCGAAAGCGTTCCAGGCGCCGGCATCCCCACGCGCCACGTCGGCGGCGCTGGACAGCAGATACAGGCCCAGGAAATGGACGGCCCAGATCAGGAAGCCGCCCAGCACCAACAGCCAGAACCTCATGCGCCGACGCCCGGGAACAGGCGGATCAGAAGGGTCGTCGCCGCGCCTTGAACCGCCGTGAAGGCCACGAACAGGGCGACCACTTCGAATGTCGCCGGGTAACGCGGTGAAACCAGGCCGCAAAGCCAGCGCAGCAGGACGAACGGCCCCATCAACAACGAGATGCCGACGAATGTCCCTTGCCAGGCCAACAGCGCATAGACGGTCGCGCCCTGGCTGGAGGCGTTGGGGCGAAGGCCCGAGCTCCACCAGGCCGAGGCCTCGGCCGCAAAGGCGCCGCCCGCCGCCACGGTGGCGACCAGCATCAGAATGGCGGCGATGCCGGCGCTGCGCGGCCGGTCCAGCTTCAGCGCGCCTTGCGAGGCCCAGGCGCCGAGTCCGGCGGCCGCCAGCAGACCCAGGGCAAATGGCAGCGAGCCGATCTCGGGCGGCGCCTGCCACAGGTCCGGCCGCCGGCTCCACAGGAAGACGTAGGAGAAGCAGGCCATGATCGCGACCATGCCCGACACGATCAGGGTGATGACCATCGCCCACCAGCCATGACTGCTGGGGCCGGACACATAGGTCGGCAGTCGAACGCCGCCGCCGACATCCACCGTCGCTGGACCGCTTGGGCGATCCAGTCCCCAGCACCATTTGAGGATGCAGTAGACGGCCAGGACGCCGCTGACCAAGGAAGCGACATAGGCCTGGATCGTCAGGATCAAAAAGAAGCCGGCGGTGAAGATCGCGCCCCAGACATACCAGCTGGACGGCCGGGGCATCCGCTGGAGATATTGGGGCTCGGCGTTGATCGGACTGGTGATCATGGTCTCGCGCTCGCCACGCGGCGCGCCGGGCAGGAAATAACGGCCGGCCTCGACGTCGCGCGCCAGGTTCGGCTGGTCCCATACCGGATACAGACTCTTGATCACCGGGACGGACCGCAGCGAGTATCGACCGGCGGGCAGCCACTCCAGCCCCGGCCCGCCAAAGACATTGCCGGCGTCCTTCTCTCCGAAGGGCCGGAAGTTGCGGATCATGTCGATCATCCACAACACTACCGCCAGGCCGAACATGAAGGAGCCGACGGTCGAGATCATATTGGGCAGGTCCCAGCCCCGATCCGGCAGATAGGTATAGACCCGGCGCGGCATGCCCATCAGCCCGGTCAGGTGCATGGGCATGAAGGTGACGTTGTGACCGACGAACATCAGCCAGAAGATCCACTTGCCCCACCGTTCGCTGAGCGGCCGGCTGCTGGACATCGGCGTCCAGTAGTAGATGGCGGCGAATAACGGGAAGACCATCCCGCCGATCAGGACGTAATGCAGGTGGGCGACGATGAAATAGCTGTCGTGGGCCTGCCAGTCGAACGGCACCATGGCGACCATCACCCCGGTCAGCCCGCCCATGACGAAGATCACCAGCCCCCCGACCGCAAACAGGCCGGGCGTGTTGAACCGCATCTTGCCCGCCGCCAGGGTGGCGATCCAGGCGAAGACCTGCACCCCCGCCGGCACGCTGACAGCCATGGAGGCGGCGCTGAAATAGTTGATCGAGATCTGCGGCATGCCCGTGGTGAACATGTGGTGCGCCCAGACGCCGAAGCTGATGAAGCCGGTCGCCAGCATGGCCAGAACTACCAGCCGATAGCCGACCAGCTTGGTCTGGGCGACGGCCGGGATCAGGGTCGACATCGCCCCCGCCGCCGGCAGGAAGATGATGTAGACCTCGGGGTGGCCGAAGAACCAGAACAGATGCTGCCACAGCATGGGGTCGCCGCCCTTGGCCGCATCGAAGAAGGGCCAGCCCAGCGCGCGTTCCAGCTCCAGCAGCAGGGTCGACAGAATGATCGACGGGAAGGCGATGATGATCATGCAAGCGAAGATCAGCATGGCCCAGGCGAAGATCGGCAGCTTGTCCAGCGTCATGCCCGGCGCGCGCGTCTTCAGCACCCCGACGATGATCTCGATGGCGCCGGCGATGGCCGAAATCTCAATGAAGCCGATGCCCAAGAGCCAGAAGTCGGCGTTGATGCCCGGCGAGTAAGTCGTCGACGTCAGCGGCGGATACATGAACCAGCCGCCATTCGGCGCCAGGCCGAAGAACAGCGAGGCGAAGAAGCACAGCCCCCCGACCAGATAGGCCCAGAAGGCGTAGGCGCTCAGCCTCGGGAACGGCAGATCGCGCGCCCCCAGCATCTGCGGCAGCAACAGCACGCCCAGCGCCTCGACCGCGGGCACCGCGAACAGGAACATCATCACCGTGCCGTGCATGGTGAAGATCTGGTTGTAGGTTTCCTGCGCCAGGAAGCCGGTCATCGGCAGGGCCAGTTGGGTCCGCATCAACAGCGCCAGCACGCCTGCCAGCATAAAGAACAGCATGGCCGCGCCGACGTAATAGACGCCGATGTAGTTGTTGTTGATCGCCGTGATCCACTCCCACGGCCGCCGCGGGCCGCACCAGACCTCGTCGAGCTGCTCCAGCTCGCCCTCGGGCCGGGCTTCGGTGGTGGGGAAGCGTTTGTAGAGTTCGGGATCGAACCCGGTTTCCGAACTCATTTCAGGCTTTCCAGATAGGCGGCGACGGCGCGCACGTCCTGGCCCGACAGGACGGCATAGGACGGCATCCGGTTGCCGGGCTTCAGGCTCTGGCTGTCCGAAATCCAGCCGGCCATCGTCCCCTGATTGTTCGGGAGGATGCCGGCGCCCAGTGTCTGGCGCGAGCCGACGTGGGTCAGGTCCGGTCCCGCCAGACCGTTCGCCTCGGTCCCGCGAATGGTGTGACAGGCGGCGCAGCCCGAGGCGGCGAAGACGTTGCGCCCCTGGTCGATCAAGGCAAGCGGCCCCTGAGCCGAGGGCACGACGGCCGCCGGCCGCGACTGACGCGCCAACCATGCGACATAGTCGTCCGGCGCATGGGCCACGACCACCAGCCCCATCAGGGCGTGAGGACCGCCGCAGTATTCGGCGCATTGGCCGCCGTAGGTCCCAGGCGCATCGGCTTGCAGGCGCATGAAGTTGCGGCGGCCGGGGATCATGTCGGTCTTTCCGCCCAGGCGCGGCACCCAGAAGCTGTGGATCACGTCCGCGCTTTCCAGCTCGAACACGACAGGCTGGCCGGCCGGGATGTGGACCTCGTTGGCGTCCTGGACGATTTCTCGCCCCTGACCGTCAAGATAGGCGACGCGCCACCACCACATTTCGCCGGTGACGCGCACCCGCATTTCGCCGGGCTTGGGCGCATCGGCCACCCGCGCCGTGGTGGTCAGCCCATAGACCAGCAGCCCTGTTAGAACGACCACCGGGAAGACCAGTCCCGCAATCCAGATCAGGCGTTCGCCGCCGACCCGCCGCTTCCATTTGCGCGGCCCGAACAGGGCGATGCCGAGCGCCACGGCCACCACAACCATGACCACCGCCGCCATGATGAACAGCACCCAGGCGACGGTCTGGATCGGTCCGGCGAAGGGTCCGGCCGGATCCAGCACGGGTGGCGGCCAGCCGGCGATTCCGGGAGGGGCGTCAGTCTTCATCGAGCGTGTACAGATAGGCCGCGACGTCGCGGGCTTGGTCTTGCGTCAGGGGCATGGGCGGCATGGCGGTTCCGGGGTCCATCGACGGCGCGTCGATCAGCCAGCGGATCAGGACATCGGGCTGGTTCGGCAAGCGTCCGGCGATCAGGGGGCGCGCGCCGAACCCCGCTAGGTTCGAGCCGGACCGGCCCTCGGGCCAGGCGACGCCGGGTATCCGGTGACAGGCGGCGCAACCGACTTCCTTGATCACCGCCAGTCCGGCGGCCGCATCGGCCTGAACCACCGGCCGGGGCAGGTCGGACTTGTCCACGCAGGCGCACAGGGCGAGCGCCAGCGCGCAGGCCGCCGCCCGTCGTCCCATCACCTCGCCCGTCGTCCGAAAACCCATCCGCCCCCCAAAGCTTCGCCAGACCAATCCCCTTGTCGGACGGAGGTTCCCGACTGCGACATGGAGCCTCGGCTCACCGCCACAAGGAACCTTCGCCATAAGCAGGTGTTGCACCGCCGTGCGCGCCTCCCTTTCCGTTTTTGTGCTGCTGACCGGCCTGGCCGCCTGCGACTCCACGCCGGGCCAGACGGATCGCACCTTCACGGCAAATGGTCAGGTCATCGCCATGAGCGGCGGCGCCGGCGGGGCGGCCAACGCCTGCTTTACCTGTCACGGCTTGGACGGCGGCGGGGACGGGGTCGCCGCCCCGCGGCTTGCGGGCTTGGACGCCGGCTATCTGCAAAAGCAGTTGGAAGATTATGCATCGGGCCTGCGTCCCGACGACGCCATGACCCGCATCGCCAAGGCCTTGGACCAACAGGGGCGACGCGAGGTCGCCGCCTACTACGCCGCCCTGCCCGCGCCGCCGACGCAAACGCCCGTGTCGATGGCGCCCGCGCCCGCCCTCTATCTGAACGGCGACCGCTCGCGCGGCATCGTCGCCTGCGCCTCATGTCACGGCGACCGGGGTCAAGGCTCGGGCCAGGGCGGCAACCCGCAGATCGCCGGTCAGCCCGCCGCCTACACGCTGGAACAGATCGACCGCTGGAAAGCGGGCAAACGCCGCAACGACCCGCGCGGCGTCATGGCCGCCGCCGTCAAATCGCTTTCGGACCCAGAAGCCCGCGCCATAGCGTCCTGGCTGTCGACGCAACCCGCTTCTCCAGCGCGCGCCAGCGCCGCTGCCACCGGGTCCGCTTCGGTCGAAGCTGCGGCACGACCGGCAGCATCGCGTGAAACACGTCGTCCCTATCGATCAGATGGTGCTTGAGCGCGGCGCCGGCGTGGATCGGGATCATCAGCAGCAGGGTGACGACCAGTCCCCAGTGCATCCATTCCGCCGCCGCCTCGATAGCCCATAGCTGTGTGTTGGACAGATCCTGCAGCGGCAGCAGCGGCCATTTGATGAAGCCCAACGTCTCCAGCTGACGTGTCCGATCCGTCGCCGAAATCATGGCCCAGCCTGACAGCGGCAGGCCGAACAGGCAGATGTAGAAGACATAGTGGGTCACATGAGCGGCCATGCTTTCCCAACCCGGCTTGTCCGCATCATTGATCAGGTCGGGCGCCAACAGTCGCCACGACAGCCGGCCGATCACCAGGATCAGCATCAGCACGCCGATCGCGAAATGCAGGTCGTAGGCAGCCATCATGGCGCCGCCCACCGGCTGGCGTCCCATCCACCAGCCCCAACCGAGCTGGAAGATCACCAGCCCCGCCATCACCCAGTGAAAGCCGATGCCGACGGGCGAGTAGCGACCCTCGTCATGGTGACCCGCCGCCCATTCCAGCAGCTGCCTGAACAGTCTTTCGATCATGCCGGATGCGCCTCGGCGTCGGGGCCGATCATCCGCCCCAGCCGCCACAGGGCGGCGAACAGATACAGCGCCGCCGCCGGCGCCCACATGATCAGCCCGGCCGCCTGCTGATCCTCCAGCGGCGTCAGGCCCCAGGCCAGGGTCGAATAGGCATGGGGCGCATAGACCGCCTGCCCCGCAAAGGTCAGCACCGCCCCAAGCAGCCCCATCGCCAGCATGGCCGCCAACAGGGCGATGACCGCCGCTGGCGCAGACGCCGACCGCGCCGCGCACCAGAACCAGACGGCGCTCGCCAGCAAACTGATCTGCATCACCCAATAGACCGCATCGTTCGACAGGGCGGCGCCATAGGCGTCAGGCGCGTGCCAGGCCCAGAACACCACCGCCTGCACCGCCGCCGCCAGAATCAGCGACCCATATCGTCTCATGGGCAGGGCCGCCGCCAGCAAGGGCGCGGCGAGGCCGACCAACAGCACATGATGAACCGTCCGCGCCGAAAACAGCGCCGAACTGAGGGCGCACAATGGAGAAACAAATCCAACGGCCAATACCGCGACGGCCGCCAGACCATAGCCGCGCCGCCGCCCTTCCAACCGCCAAAGGACCACGCCCGCAGCTGCAACGAGGACGGCCAGCAAGATCGGATCAAGGTTCCAGCGCCACTCGCCGAAAGCCGGCGGGGGTCCGCAATACGGCATCCAACTCAAACCTGCACCCTCGCCCCTTGCCGGATCGCCTGATCCCCGTGAAAGGGAAAAGCCAAGCCAGCTGTGACGGTTCCGCAGGGTTCATTTCTACGACGAATTGCCGCGATCACCCCGTTCCAGCACTAGGGCGACTTCGGCCGTGTCTGTTGCAACCGACCGTGGCCGCAACTGATCGACCAAGAAGTCGACGAATACCCGGATGCGAGCGGGCACGCTCGCGCCGCCGACAAAGACGGCATGGATGGGCTCACGATCACCAGGATTGAAATCCTCGAGCAGCGGCACGAGCTCACCCTTCGCGATCGCGGCGGCGACGCTGAAGTTGCCCACACGCGTTACGCCGACGCCGGCCAGCGCAAGCTGCGTCAGGCTCTCGCCATTGTTTGCTTCCACGGGGCCGCGAACCGTGAGCGCATAGTCACGACCGTCCCGTCGGAAAGGCCACACGGGCTCCAACCTTCGGAAGTTGAAGTTCAGACAGTCATGTTGGTGCAGGTCCTCCGGCACGCGCGGCACGCCGCGACGCGCGAGATAGGCCGGCGACGCCACGATCGTTCGCCCCGTCTCACCCAGCCGTCGCGCCGTCAGCGGACTGTCCAGCAACGGCCCAAAACGAATGGCGACATCGGCCTGTCCAGCCGCGACATCCACGACATTATCCGTCAGATTGATGTCGACGAGGATTTGAGGGTAGCGCGCCACGAACGCGCCGATCAGCGGCACGACCACCTGCCGACCGTGCGCCAGGGATGCGCTAACCCTTAGGCGTCCCTGCGGCGCGCCCTGGTCCGAGATGGACTGCTCGGCCTCGTCCAGATCGGCGACAATTCTCCGTGCGGCGCTGAGATAGGCCTGGCCCTCGACCGTCAACGTCAAGGCGCGGGTTGTCCTCAGGACGAGCCTTACGCCCAGTCGCGCTTCGATCCGATCGATAGTTCGGCTCACGGCCGATGGCGTCAGCCCGAGAACCCGACCGGCCGCTGAAAAGCTGCCGGCCGCAGCCACGGCCGCGAACACCTCCATGTCGCGGGCGCGATCTGCGCCCGCTGACGGCGCCTTTGCGTGCATTTCAAAAATCCTTCGCTTTCGGAAGGCCTAACCGCTGCGCACGACCGCGTCCATCTGTGCGCAAGTCTTATTGGTCTGCGGATTTCCATCCTATGAAACTCAACCCTCCCCTGCTGGCGCTCGCCGCCGGCGCGTTCGGTATCGGCGTGACCGAATTCGCTCCTATGGGGCTGTTGCCCGTCATCGCAACCGATCTAGGCGTCTCTATTCCATCGGCTGGTCTGCTGATCAGCGCCTATGCTCTGGGCGTCGTCCTGGGCGCACCCTTGATGACCCTGGCTACGGGCCGCGTTCCGCGCCGCACCCTGCTTATCGGTCTCGCCGGCATCTTCACGATTGGCAATGCGCTGTCTGCGCTGGCTGACAACTACGCCCTGCTGATGATCGCGCGGATCATCACGTCGCTGAACCATGGGGCCTTCTTTGGCGTCGGCGCCATTGTGGCCGCCGGGCTGGTGCCGCCGGACCGCAAGGCCGGGGCGGTGGCTGCCATGTTCATGGGCTTGACCATCGCCAATGTCGTGGGCGTTCCTCTGGCCACCTGGGCGGGGGAAACCTTAGGATGGCGGGCCAGCTTCTGGGGCATTGCGATGATCGGCGTCATGGTGATGGCGGCTCTCGCCCTGACCCTGCCGAAAGCCGCCGCACCTGCCGCCGGCGACATGTTGGCTGAACTGCGCGTGCTTGGCCGCAGACGCGTCCTGTCGGCCTTGGCCCTGACGGTTATCGGCTCCAGCGCCATGTTCACCGTCTTCACTTACATCACGCCGATCCTGCGCGAACAGACCGGCGCATCGCTGGGTTTCATCACCGCGATGCTCGTCCTCTATGGGCTTGGCCTGACCGTCGGCAACTGGATCGGCGGCAAGTTTGCTGACCATTCTGTCGATCGCACGCTGATCGTCACCCTCGCCGGCCTGTCGCTCGTCCTGCTGACCTTCGCCGTGGCCATGCCTTTGGCCAACGTAAGCGCCGTTATCATCTTCCTGTGGGGCATCGCCAGCTTCGCGCTCGTGCCGCCGCTTCAGGTTCGCGTGATGGATGCAGCGCGTGAGGCCCCGAACCTGGCTTCGGCCGTCAACATCGGCGCTTTTAATCTCGGCAACGCCATCGGGGCCGCTCTGGGCGGCGCCGTCATCGCCGGCGGCCTCGGCTATCCAGCCGTTGCTATGGCCGGCGCCGGCGCGTCCGCCCTTGGTCTGCTGATGATCGTGCTGATGTCACGCCGACCAGCCGTCGTGGTCGCAGCCGAATAGGGAGCTCCGTCAGTCAGCCGTTGTCGTTGCCGGCGCTTTGGCAGCGGTGTTCGAGCGATAGTCGGCGGACGTCGGCGGCGTTCTGAAAGACGGCGCGGCTGATGAAGGCGCCCATGTCGCGCCAGGCGTTGGATATGGTCTGGAAGGTCTGTTCGTCGGTCTGGCTGGCGGCCAGGGCTTCGTTCCAGCGCGACGTCAGCGCGTTGATCTCGTCGAGCATCAAAAGCCGCCCGCAGGCGAGGGTCATCCGGTAGCTTGCGCTTCCTTGGCTCATTGTCAGAACTCCTCCCAGCCGGCCGTGTCCGCCTCCTCCACGACGGCCAGCGCGGCCGAGCCGGAGGATCGCAGGGCGGCCGGACGCGTGGGGCGGGTCGCGTTTGGCTTGCGTGGCGCTGGCGCGGCGAGGGCTCGGCTGCTCAGCGCGGTTTCGCGCGTCAGGCTGAAGCGCTGGACCAGATCCGACAGCTGACGGCTTTCAGAGGTCAGGCTATGGCTGGCCGCCGTCGACTGTTCGACCATGGCGGCGTTCTGCTGGGTCACCTGGTCCATCTGGTTGACGGCGGTGTTGACCTCTTCCAGCGCCGTCGACTGCTCGCGCGTCGAGGCCGTAATCTCGTTCATGAGCTCGTCGATTTCGGCGACGCGCTTGACGATGGACGATAGGGCCTCGCCCGTTTCTGCGACCAAGGTGACGCCGGACTTCACCTGGACGGACGAGGTGGTGATCAACGACTTGATCTCCTTGGCCGCCTCGGCGGACCGCTGCGCCAGGGCCCGAACCTCGGAGGCCACCACGGCGAACCCTCGCCCCGCGTCGCCCGCGCGCGCGGCCTCGACGCCCGCGTTCAGGGCCAGAAGGTTCGTCTGAAAGGCGATTTCGTCGATGACGCCGATGATCTGGTTGATCTGCGACGACGACTGTTCGATCGCGGTCATGGCTTCGACGGCGCGGCTGACCACCTCGCGCGACTGCTCGGCGGATTGACGCGAGGTTTCCACGACCGCGGCGGCGCGACTGGCGCCTTCGGCCGCCCGCTTCACCGTGGCGGTGATCTCGTCCAGCGCGGCCGCCGTTTCCTCCAGCGTGGCCGCCTGATGCTCGGTGCGCCGCGACAGGTCGTCGGCGGCTTCGCTGATTTCGGCGGCGCCCAGCTGCATGGCGCCCGTATTGCCGGCGATCTCGGCCATGGCGTCGTCAAGGCGCTGCATGGCGGTGTTGAAGTCGGTCTTCAGGCGCGCGTAGCCGCCGGTGAAGTCGGACGCGATGCGGGTTCGCAGATCGCCCTGCGCCAGGGCCGCCAGAGCCGCCGCCGTATCCTCCACCACCCGCGTCTGTTCGGCCTCGGCCTCTGCGCGCTTCTGGTCCGCCTCCAGGCGCTTGGTCTCGGAGGCTTCCAGATATAGCGAAATGACGAAATCCATGTCGAGCATCGCGGCCTTCACCACACTGGCCAGCGTCGCCGCCAAGGCCTTGCCGTCATCGCGCTTCGAAAACAGCGACCGCGTCTTAGCGTGGGATGTGACGATCGCCTCGATCAACCCTTCCAGGACCAGGGCGTAGCCGCCGATATACCAGCGCGGCTCCAGGCCGATGCGGGCGTGGGTCTGGCCGATGCGGCGCACGCCCTCGACATAGGCCGGATCAAAGGCGCCCGAGGCGATCAGGCCCCAGTGTCGCGCCTGGGCGTCCTTGGCCCCCGCGATCTGGCTTTCCGCGCCGAAGAAGCGGGCCACGTCAGGCGTCGCGCGAACCTGGGCGTAAAAAGCTTCAAGACTGGGCTGAAGCGCCGCCTCGATGACGGGTCTGGCGTCGGCGAGCCGAGACCTTGCGGCCTTGTCCATCTTCAAGAAGCGAAGTCTTTGATCCAGATTCATTGCGTCCGACATGACGGCCCCCTTGCATGGCGGTCAGTTGGACGACGTTCAATCTAAAAGCCGGTTGAAGTCCCTTCAGCCTGCAGACTGTTTCACAGCGGAAGCATTGTTTGCGCCGGTCTGACGTCAGGTCGCGGCGTGACCGATGTCCTTCGCCATGGCCTGCAGCAGCGGGATCAGCTGGGCGGCGGTCTTCAAACCCTCGCTGTTCAAAAGGCCGGCCAGACGACCGTATTGCGACCGCCGATCGTCCAGAACGGCGCGGCCTGCCTCGGTGATTTCCAGCATGGTGACCCGCCGGTCGTTTGGATGGGGCGAACGCTTGACCAGGTTAGCGCGAACCAAATGATCAACCAGCCGCGATAGCGAGGCCGGCGGCGCCTGAAGCGTCGATCCCAGAGCGCATTGTTTGACCCCGCGACGGCCCTCGCCGGCGATCAGGCTCAAGGCGCGGACGGCGGCATTGCTCTGACCGTCGGCGCGCAGGACGCGATCAAGCTGGCGATCAAGCTCAAGCAAGGCGGTGTCGAGCGCATAGAGCGCCATCGCGGGATCATCGAACTCCCGCACGGTGAACTCGTCCATCGTCCCCCGAACACCCATAGGTCCGGTGTGACAGGATTGGCCGCAACCTGCAAGATAGACGAAGGTCAACCCTTAGGGCTATCGAACTCTTAACAGTGCATCCTGAAGGAAACGATTTCATATCAGCGCAATCCTAGATTGCCGAGCAAGCCTTTGGAAACAAAGTGGCGAGGCAACAACCGGAAAGAGCCGATGGCGTCGGTCAGAATACATCCCGCCTACCCTGTCACGGCGACCCGATCGCTGGGGATAAGCACGGGAGGCGCGCTCGATGCTGAACTTCGAAGAGCGCTCGAAGTCGCCGCCATCCTGGTGACGACCGATCGACATGGGGTCATCACCGACTGCAATGATAAGTTCGTCGCAGTCAGCGGTTACAGCCGAGAGGAGTTGATCGGCTCGACCCACCGGATCGTGAACTCCGGCCTTCATTCCAAGGCCTTCTTCCAGGATCTGTATCGCGCGATCCGCAGCGGCAAGGTGTGGACCGGCACGTTGCGGAACCGTCGCAAGGACGGCAGCCTCTATTGGGTCGATACGACCATCGTGCCGGCGCTCAGCGGTCCCGAGGGTCCGGCGTCCTACACGGCCATCCGTTTCGAGGTGACCGAACATGTGCTGGCTCTGGAGGCCCTTTCGGAAGCGCGGCTCGTCGCCGAACGCGCCGCCGCGCTGCGCGACACCTTCCTCGCGACGATGAGTCATGAGGTTCGCACGCCGTTGAACGGCGTCCTGGGCCTGGCGCAGTCCCTGTCAGGCGCCGACCTGCCCGACGATGCGCGCCAGAAGGTCGATCTGATTATCAAGTCCGGCGAGACGCTGAGGCGCATTCTGGACGATGTGCTGGACCTGTCCAAAATCCAGGCCGGCGAGATGAACCTGGTCAACGAACCCTTTGCGCCGTCCGACACCATTTCCGGCGCGGTCGATCTGATGCGGCCGCTGGCCAGCGAACAGGGACTTGAGCTGATCTCCCGGTTCGACGGCCTTCCGCCCCATCTCATGGGCGACGGGGCCCGCCTGCGTCAGGTCGTGCTGAACCTGGTCTCCAATGCCATCAAATTCACTGCAGTCGGCCAGGTGCTGGTCGATGCGCGCTACTCTAAGCCGTCCCGGCGTCTTCGCATCCGCGTCGCCGATACCGGCATGGGCTTTGATCGATCGACGGCGAAACTGTTGTTCTCGCCGTTCAGCCAGGCCGACGATTCCATCTCGCGGCGGTTCGGCGGCACGGGCCTTGGCCTCTCCATCAGTCGTCGTCTGGCGGAGCTGATGAGCGGCCGCCTCAGGGTGCGTTCAAAGCCCGGTCGGGGAACGCTCTTCGTTCTCGACTTGCCGATGGATCCCAGCGGCGAGATCACCCGCGAAAGCGAGAGCCATGTGGAGGCGCTGGATCGACTCTATGGCGCGCGGATTCTCTTGGCGGAGGACAATCTCGTCAACCAGCAGGTCGTCCAGGCGCTCCTCAGCGGCTTCGGCTGTCAGATCGATGTCGCCGAAAACGGCCAGGAAGCCGTCGATCTGTGGTCAGCGCACGCCTACGACCTGATCATGATGGACATGCAGATGCCGGTCATGGACGGCGTCGAGGCCATCCGCAGCATCCGCAGAGGCGAACAACAGCGCGAGGTCAACAGGCTCCCGATCGCCATGCTGACCGCCAACGCCTCGTCCAACCATCGCGATCTGGCCTCACGCGCCGGCGCCGACGTCGTCATCCCCAAGCCCCTGTCCGCCGATCACCTGATCTTCGAATCCGCCCGCCTCCTCAACAACGCCGCCCGCTGTCATTGGATATAGCCCCTGACAGAACAGGCTTCCGGGCTCGCGTCCGGAAGCCTGCTTTGCGTCAGAAGTAGAAGCGCACGGCTGCGGTGATGGTGCGGCCAGGCAGGGCTTGGGCCAACACAACGCCGCTGGCGGGCAGCGTGTCGGCCGACACTTCCGTCAGCGCGGTTTCGTCGAACAGGTTGTTGGCGGTCACCGACAGCACGACGCGGTCGATGGGGCGCACCTGGACGAAGGCGTTGACCGTGGCGTAGCCCGGCATCTTCAGTTGGTTGACGTCCTGCGTATAGCTCTCGGTCGTGCCGACGACGCTGGCGCCCACCGTGAACAGGTCCGTCTCGTACTGCGGCATGACCTGGAAGATCAGGTCGGCCTGACGGCGCGGCGAGTTGCCGACCAGGGCCGCGTCCTCGGCCTTGGTGATCTCGGCGCTGGTGACGGTGGCGCTGCCGGTCAGGCTGAACGGACCGTGACGCACGCCGGCCTCGAACTCGGCGCCCTTGGCCTCGTAGCTGCGCTGGACCAGCACCAGACGGGTGACGCCGCCGGCATCCGCGCGGATCTGCTGGTTGGTCTCGCTGACCTCGGCCCAGAAGCCCGTGACGTTGGCGAACAGGCCGTTGGCGCGATACTTCATGCCGATTTCGGCCTGGTTCACCGGATCATAGGCCGCGTCGGCCTGCAGCAGGTCGCCGTCGACATTGCTGATGGCCGGCGAACGCAGGATCTTGTCCGCTGCGGCACGCGCGCCCTCGCTGTAACGGGCGAAGGTCGAGAAGCTGTCCGAGACGCGGTAGTTGGCGCTGAGCGAATACGACACATAGTCGTAGTCGTAGTCGACCGGGGTGGCGCTGGCCGCCGGCGCAAAGGCGAAGGTGCGCTCGGCTTCAGAGATGACGCCGTCGTTGTCCACGTCGATGGTGCGAACGTCGGTCAGGCCGTTGGCGACCGTGCGGCCGCTGACGTCGCCGCTGTCGAAGCGGATCGATCCGCCCAGCGCCAGCTTGCCTAGCCGGTAGTTCAGCGAGGCGTAGGGCGCCAGCACCTTGTAGGTCACATCGGTGCGCGAGTTGGACCCGGCGCCCGAGGGTCCGAAGAAGTTGACGACGCCGTCCTGCGTGCGGGGCGTGCCGTTCGTATTGAAGATATCGACCAGGGCCGAGTTTCCGCCGCCCACGACATCCTGAAGGAACGGGATGTACTGGCGATCGAACTTCAGATCCTGCTGGGCCGAATAGACGCCAACGGTGGTCGTCAGGTCGCCGCCACCGATCTTCCAGACGCGGTTGGCGCGCAGATCGTTGGTGAAGTTATCCAGGCTGTCGATGTCGGTGTGGACCAGGGTCGAATAGGCCAGTAGGCCGTTGCCGTTCAGGGTCGTCGGGCTGGTGATCGCCTGACCGGCGCGCGGACCTGTGGCGTAGGCCAGGGTTCCGGGACGACGGCCGAACGCCAGCGACGCCTGGGCCGCCGGCACCACGGCCAGCGGGTAGTTGAACGACTGATCGCCCGATTGCTGCGCGTAGCGCATGTGCTCGGAAATCGTCCAGCCGTGCAGGTTGAAGCGGGTCTGGAAGCCCATCGCGCGCACCTGAACCTGATTGCCGTCCTGCAGATTGACGCGCTTCAGGTTGTTGTCGCCGTCCAGCAACGGGAAGACGGTGGTGTTGCGCGACGTCAGGGTGTCGCGCGTCATCGAGAAGTTCGGAACGTCGCTGTAGTTGGGATCGTCGTTCGTGCCGGACACCAGCAGAGGCGTCGGCCCATAGGCGATGACGGTGTCATCCAGGATCTTGCCGTACAGACGTACGAAGCCGCCGTCGAAGGTCTTGGTGATGTTGGCCTTGATCTGGCCGCCCTTGTTGCCCGTGAAGCCGGAGTCGCGCGGGCCTTCACCTTCGCGATAGAAGCCGCCGACGTGGAAGCGCACGGTGTCGCTCAGGTGACCGCCATAGCTGAAGTCGCCGCGATAGGTGTCGTAATCCAGGCCCGAAGACACCTGGACCGAGCCGCCTTCGACCTCACCCGTCTGCGAGATCAGGTTGATCACGCCGCCCGGCGCGTTCGATGCGAAGGTCGAGGACGACCCGCCGCGGATGGACTCGATCTGGCCGACGTTGAAGTCGTAACGCATGAAGTAGTCCGGCACCAACGCCAGGATGTCGCCGAACTCCAGAACAGGCAGACCATCTTCCTGGAACTGCAGATACTTCGCGCCGGTGCTGACCATCGGCAGGCCGCGGATCGTATAGTTGCCGTTGGTCTCGCCCGTGCTGGCCTCGGCGCGAATGCCGGGGATGGTGCGAAACAGGTCGTTGATAGAATAGGCGCCGATCTTGGCGATCTCGACATCGTTGATCGAGCTGGTGGAGGTCGCGCTGTCCAGCCTGTCGCGCGCCTTGGCCACGCCCGTCACGATCACGTCGTCTTTGGCCCGCGTCCGGCTGGCCTCCCAGGCCGTCTGGCGCTGCGGCGCAGGTTGCATCTGCGCATGAGCAGGCATGGCGAGGATAAGCGGCGCAAACGCGGCCGTGAGGTACAGGGATTTCAAGGAAGCCTCCAAGGCGTTGTCCGGCAGTACAGAGACTGGACAACTGATTTTCGTTCGGAAATTCTTCCATGCAGTTTCTTGCATGGCTGTTATCAATAAAACACGGATGTGTTTGATGATTTATAATGCCAGACTACGGATTAATACTGACATAACGGCGCTTACGAAGTTCGGATTGTTGCGCCGGTTTCTACAACACTCAACTGGATCGATATCTTAGAACTCGTTCCAGTCGTCATCGGCTGCTTCGCTAGACAGGGCGAGCGCACCTACCGTGCGGATGACTTTGGGCGCCGACCGGGGAGCGGACGCGGTGTCCCGGCGAGGCGCCGGTGCGGCCGAGGTCGTCGTATTCAGGCGGAACCTGGACACCAGGGTCGCCAGCTCATCGGCTTCGGTCGCCAGGATGCGCGCAGCCGCCGTCGCCTCTTCCGCCATGGCGGCGTTCTGCTGGGTCATGCGGTCCATGCTGCCGACGGCGCTGTTGACCTGCTTCAGGTTCTCGGACTGGACCTGCGCCCCGTGCGCGATGTCCACGATCAGGGTGTTGGCGTCGCCGATCTTGGACACGACCCGCGCCAGCATCTCGCTCGTTTCGCCAACGCGATCGACGCCCAGTCGAACCTCGTCCGACGACTTGCTGATCAGTTGCTTGATGTCTTTGGCGGCATCGACGGTGCGCTTGGCCAGTTCGCGCACCTCGCCGGCGACAACGGCGAAACCGCGTCCGGCATCGCCCGCTCTCGCGGCCTCGACGCCGGCATTCAAGGCCAGAAGATTGGTCTGCAAGGCGATGGCGTCGATCATGTTGATGATCTCGCCGATCTCCTGAGATCCGGCCTTGATGGCGTCCATGGCGACGATCGCTTCTTCAACGATCACGCGACCGTCCGC
Source organism: Brevundimonas vesicularis (assembly GCF_027886425.1). NCBI lineage: Bacteria > Pseudomonadati > Pseudomonadota > Alphaproteobacteria > Caulobacterales > Caulobacteraceae > Brevundimonas > Brevundimonas vesicularis. The sequence goes on from NZ_CP115671.1 coordinate 2,597,183, forward strand.
GGCGTCGCCATTGGCCAGGGTGATGGCGTTGCGGGCGTTGGCCGCGCTGCGCGCCGTGTCGCCGACCATGTCGGTGACGTGGTTGGTGGCGGTGGTGGTTTGCTGCAGGCTGGACGCCTGCTGTTCGGTTCGCAACGACAGGGTTTCGGACGCCGAGCAGATCTGCGTGGCGCCCAGGCGAACGCTTTGGGCCGAACCGGCGACGCTGGCCATGCTTTCTTCCAGGCCCTGCACCGCCACGTTGAAGGCCGTGCGCAGGCGCTCGTACTGCGGGGCGAACGGCGTGCGAATGGTGTGGGTCAAATCACCGGCGGCCAAGGCCTCCAGAGCTGTGTCGAGCTCCTCGACGACGTGACGTTGCGCGGCGTCGGCGACGATCTTCTCGCGCTCGGCCGCGTCCTTGGCCAGATCGGCGGCCGCCTTGGCCCGTTCCGCCTCGGCCTTGGCCAGAGCCGTGTCGCGGAACACCAGGACCGCGCGCGCCATGTCGCCCAGTTCGTCGGCATGGCTGGCGTCCACGACGATTTCGTTGTCGCCCTTTGCCAGTTGGCCCATGGCCTCGGTCAGGACCGTGATCGGGCGCGCGATCATGCGGCTGAGCATGGCCGACAGCACCATGGCGATCGTGATCAGGGCGATGCCGCCGACGATCAGGGCGATGATCGCGGTGACGATCGCAGCCTGCTGGCGTTCCAGATTTTTCTCGGTCACGGCGGCTTCGGCCTCACGCAGGTCGCGCAGGGGCAGAACAGCCGCGCTGACCAGCACCTTCTTGCCGGCGTCGCGCACCTCTTGCTGCGCCTGCTCGCGCTTTCCGGCGCGAACCTCGGCGATCATGCGATCGCCCCAGTCGGCTCTCCAGGCCAGGGTGGCGAGGCGCGATTTTTCGAGCAGCGCCTGTTTTTCGGCGTCGCCCAACTGACCCTTCAGCTCGACGACGACCTTGTCGAACTCGTCGCGCCCTTCGTAGTAGGATTTCAGATAGGTCTCGTCGCCGGTGACCAGAAAGCCTCGAAACTGGCTATTCTGGCGCAGGATCGCGGTTTCCAGCGACATGGCCTGCGCCTCGACCGTGCGGCTGAGATTGTTGCTCTCGATGGACGAGCGGATCATCATGATCGTGGCGAAAAAGACCGCCATCATGATCGCCGCCGAGACGCAGATCAGGATGAAGGAAAGCCGCAGCTTTCTCGGAATTCGCATCTTCGACATCATGAGCTCGTCCCCGTTACGCACTTATACTTACCTAGGGGCAACCGATTACTCAGCTGACGCCACTGCGCACAGCCCGGTCTCGGTTCGAGCTACGCAAAACACCCTGTTTTTCAGGTGACTATCCACCCCTATGACGGAACGACTAAAAAGATAGTTAAGCTGCCGACGCCCGGGCGCTCACATTGACCGGACTTGAATTTCGCGAGATTCATGCGCTGTTAAGCGAGGTGATCATAGGTAAGTCACCCTTCCCGTCCGCGCTTCAAGCAACGCCGGGTCGCAACCCCCGGATGAATACTTCTTCAGGCCGGGGACACACAAGTAACAGTTCGTTTTATTCGGAATGCGCGACGATGCGATTGGTGACTGGATGATCTGCCCCGTCGCCGACCGTTTCACCCAGGAACTCGCGGCCCAGGCCGACCGCTGCCGCGCAATGGGGTCGCCCTTCGTCGCCCGCGTTCTCGAAGCCGCAAGCCGGCAACTTTCGCACGCACCGCTCACCGCCGCACGGCTGTATGACTGGCCGGGAGATCAGGCTGCGGCTGCCCTGGCCCTGCGCTTGAATGGCGCCCTGCACGCCCTGGCGCGCGCGGGCCGGTCCTACGCCCTGACTAGCCTCTATCGTCGCGAACACACCGACTTCGACGCGGCCGTGGCTGACGCCCTGGCCCGGAACGATCGATACATCGCCGACTGGATCCTGCATCCGCCGCAAACGAACGAGGTGGCGCGCGCCGCCGCGCTGATGAGCGCGCTGATGGCCGCCCCTCTGGATCGCGCCATGCCCTTCGAGTTGCTCGAGCTCGGGTCCAGTTGCGGCCTGAACCTGAATCTGGATCGCTACGCCTATGCTCTGGGGTCGGCGTCAGCCGGCGATCCCTTCTCGGACGTGCAGATCGAACCCCTGTGGCAGGGCGCGTCGCCGAAGGCCGGCCCGGTTTCTATCGCGGCGGCGCGCGGGGTCGATCTGCACCCGCTGAACGCCGCAGACCCGGCGCATCGCGAACGACTGCTGGCCTTCGCCTGGGCCGACCAGCCGGCGCGCACCCAACGCCTCGAGAACGCCCTGCGCATCGCCGCCGATCATCCCCCGCGTATCGATCAAGGCGACGCCGTGCCCTGGCTGGCCGACCGGCTTGCCGAGCCGCAGCCGGCCGGGCGCTGCCGCGTCGTCATGCACACCATGGTTCTGCAATATCTCAGCGACGACGACCGGCGTCAGATCACAGCGCTGCTATCAACCGCCGGCCGCCGCGCCGACGCCGACCACCCGCTGCTCTGGATCAGCTTCGAATGGACCCGCGACCGCAGCCACGTCGAGCTGCGCCTGACGGCCTGGCCCACCGGCGAAACCCGCGTCCTGGCCCACTGCCATCCCTACGGTGACGCAGTGGAGTGGTTACCACTTTTGGTGACGGCTTTGGCGGCGTAGCCTTCGGACGTCACCCCCATTCCCTGGAATGCGGCTGAAGCGCAAAGCACCATACCTTCTAGCGTCGGCAACGCGCCAGAAACAGCCACTGCCGGCGCCAGCAGACTGAACATTCCAGGCTGACACCTTTGAATAGTCGCGTGTCGATTAAGAGCCAAAAGCAGTTGCATCGATCAATTTGGCCAGCTGAGCCGCTAGCACTTTCAGGGCAAGGCCCTTCTGGTTCGGCAGGAGAACAACAAAGCCTTCCTCGAACTGCCGTTTCATTCTCGCGTCGTCGCCTCGCTGGAGACTGTGCCGAGCGGGCAGATGCTGTTTCTTGTCGCCCGAGGCGGGACGGGCTTCACGGCCGGCAGCTTCGGCTACTGGTTCCGCGACGCTGCCGCGAAGCCGGGATCTCGGATCGCTCCGCCCACGGCTTGAGAATCTGCCGCGACGCGCTTGGCCGATGCTGGATACATCGAGGCGCAGATCAAGGCCGTAATCGGTCACTAAACCTCGAAGGAGGTCGAATGCCACACTAAGGCGCGGGATCAGAAGCAGCTCGCGAAAGACGCCTTTGCCCTGATTGGCGGCACGCAAAGCGAACAGATTTTGGCTAACCCCACCCCAAAGTTTGCCGAACAGGTCAACATCTAGTTGTAATCAAATGAAATCGTCATGCGGGTGGCGGGCCACCGACGATGGAAATGAGCACTATACCTACGCTATAGCCCTACGTTCAGAATGACCAAGCGAGCTAACGCCTACCTTGTTAGGAACTCCGTCTTCACCAAAGAGGCGGCGACGCCAAGGCCCGCCAGCCGCCAACCCTATGCCACTTCCGCGTCGGAGCTGAAGCGACGTGGGCGGCAGCTACCGCATAAGATTTCATCGGGCGGGCAAGTCATGCAGTTAGACGGTTAACTTCCCTTGTGCAGCTTCCTGTTCTGCGTCCGCGAATGCAGGTACTGGCTTGTTACCGGCGGCCTGCTCACTAGTGTCAGTGTGTGACAACGACTCGCGCCAAGCTAGAATCGATGACCGACGCCGGAGAGTTCGAAGGCCTGGCGACGGCTGTACTTCGACGCGCCAATCCTGACTACGCGAGCCTCGTCCATTCCGGGGTGAACGCTGAGGGTCGCCCCATTGCAGCGGCAGTCGACGGCTACAGTCTCGGCGGTCAGACCAAGCCCTCGGTATTCACCGCTCATACCACCATGAAGCTTTCGAAGCTTCGCAGCAAATGGCTAGATCCCGTCGAAGGCGATATCGATAAGGCGAAACGCCAGGCGCATGCGGTCGGCGCTAGCGGAGGCATCCTAGTCCTGCCCTTGAACCGTGAACCGCCGATTGAGTTTGTCGCGGACGCCGAAGCGGCCTGCCAGGTCGCAGGTTTCGAACTCGACCTCTGGACGCAGTCCCGGATCGCCGACTTCCTCGACGACGACGCTGAAGGGCAATGGATCCGCCGTCGCTTTTTCGGTGAACCCGAAGTTCGTCTGTCAGGCTCAACTCTGCGCTCCATCGCCGAGACCGGGCCCGTCGATGTCTCCCTCTTCGACAAGGCGCTGCGCTCACGCCGCGACAAGCCGCCCTCAATCTAACATCGCGGCTGCAGGGCGGCCAACGTCTGGTGGCGTGCGATTCACCGTGAAGCCATAAGATGTGCCTCCGCGCCACAAGGCGCAGCCCGCCGAAGTGGCTGTCGCAAAGCGGTTTTCCGCACCTTTTCGATAGAGTGTCTTTCGACTGAGCCGCAGCCTTGCAGACAGCGAAAACAGTCAATCTGTAGCTTCTACTCGAGTGTGGGAAGAACTCGTTTGCTTTCGCCTTCCTTTGCTCGCCGTCCCCTCATGCCGAACCACTGCACACCGAACCAAATCGCGAAACTGATCGAGTAGATTGGTAGGCTGCCCCAAGGGTTGAAGCCGTCTCCGTCTGCGTAGCCAAATCCCGACAGTACGAACATGACGACAAAGGCGGCCACAAAAGCGAAAATCAGGCGCTTTGGGTTGTCGCCAATGCTTCGGAACAACCACAAAAACAGCGACGATAATAGAAATGTGGCGATGAGCGCGCCGAGAAATATTCCAAGTAGATAGGACATATATATTCTCCTCCCGGTAGTGCTATCGTGGACCGTACATTCGGAGGGCGCAATGATTTCCCTATTCATAGCCGCGGCCCTGCTGTCATTCCCCCAGGAATTAACACGGGCGGAGGTGGCGGCCGGTCTTCGCCAAGGTGCGGCGGCACAGGAAGTCCCGCGCAGAACTGATCCCTCGACTGTTCTGACTAACGTTAGCGTTAGTGGAACGACGATGACTTATGTCTACGAGGTCAGTGAGCGGGCCGATGAAGCAGCAGTGTACAGGTTCTTCGCGCGCGACAATCTTGTGCAACTCTGTAGGGATGCGGACATGGTCTACGCACTCCAGCAATGAGCTGTGTTCCGTTACAACTTTCGATTGCCGAACCTCGAAAAACCGGTGGTAATCGATGTCAAAGACGGAGAGTGCCCTACGTAAATTTCGCCGTCACCGATCCGAGTGGGCCGGACTGCTCTCGGTCGGTCAAGGGCGGCTGCGCCGTCGCGCAACGATGAGCGCGTGCCGCGCTCACCCCTGACAGTCCGTTCGCTGCCCGGCAGTTGGCTGCCGTGGTCGTGCTGGTACCGGTCAGGCCTTCAGGCGAACGCCGGGTCCGCTGGTGGGGTCAGCGGGGAGGAAAGTGGCCCCGGCGGCCTCGAGTGCGGACTGAAGTCGCTCGAGTGTGTTCGCTTGCATTCCGCCTCGACTGGCCTCGAACCGGTGGATGGTGGATTCGGCGACGTTGGAGCGCTCAGCTAGCACTCGGACGCTTATTCCGAGGCCCGCGCGCGCCATCCGGATTTGAGCAGGGCTGACCATTGTTAGCGAAAAACTCCGACTAGTTGCAGAATTCTGTCGGCGAATTCCTCTGAACTCTAACCGAAGTACTCCGAAATTCCATCGCTCAGCACCGACTGGGCGCGAACTCGGCTACGCGGGAGGTTGTTCATGCCTGCCTATGAGAGGATGTCGTGGCGCCGGGACTGGCTGGCGCTGGATGACGAGCGCAAGCGGACTATGGACGCCTGGGGCGTTATCTTCGCGCGTCTCGAGCGACAGCCCGGCTGGTTCGACCTGTCGGAGGCCGACAAGAACGAGGCAGAGCGCGCCAGCGGCCTTGCCGACCTCGACCTGCGCCTCAAGGTGATCGATCGGCGTCTCCGTCGATGGCTGCGACGGATGCCGACCGACTTGAACCGAGATCTCGGGGCAGTGGTCGAGAACCTCAGGATCGCAGAGCGTCTTCTGCCTTCCGAGGAGAACACCATCGTCCATGGGCTGATCGCTCGCGCCGCCCGCGACCTCGTTCAGATCGGCCATGCGCAATGAGCCCAATCAGGCAAACCCAGACGCGTTCGGCGAGGGCGGCCGAGAAGGCGGCCCTCAAGCGGACGATCCTCGACCTTCCACCCGAGACGCGGAGTTGCTTCCTGCGGCACCTCATGGCGGGCCTGACCTGCGGGGAGATCGCCGCGCAGCTCGGCATGGAGCCGGGCGAGGTCGAGGCTCACCGGGTCGAAGCCTTGCTTCAGACCCTGTCGCCAACCCCTCCCGCGCAGACCTGAGATGGCCATCGCGCCGGGAGTGCGATCCGCTGGCCGTCTGTTGATCGCAGTTGGCAACAGCCAGTCTTTGCGCGCCACTGCAAGGGGCGTCCGTTATCGCAGGATTGGGCTGTTTGGGTGGGAGCGGGTTGCCCCGAATCTGTCGGCATGCCCCACACCCTTCATGACCGCTCGCCCACGCCCTCTGAACAGCTTGCCGCGCTGTTGGGCGAGCCTTGGCCCTTCAAGGGCCGCCCGCCCAGACATGACCTGTCCACCTGGACCGTCACCGACGACTGGCCGGACCCCGTGCCGGTGACCGAGGCGGAGATTGCGGTGTTTGAGACCTGGTTCGGCGACCTGTTCGATGACCTGCTCACCGCAGCCTCAAGCGCCGACGCGCGGGAATACCCGGAGTGACAGCGAGCGCGCGGGCTGATTCCCTGACGTCCTGATCCAACGAGGAGACCCGCCATGACCCGAGCCGCTCTCTATTTTCGCGTCTCAACGGTGAGGCAGGCGGACCATGCGGTGTCGATCCCGGATCAGCAGAAGCAGGGCGCGACGTGGTGTGAGGCGCGCGGCTATGATCTGGTCGAAACCTTCGTGGAGCCTGGCAGTACGGCCACCAACGACCGGCGCCCGGAGTTCCAGCGGATGATCGAGGCCGGGACGGCCAAGCCGCCCGCCTTCGACATCGTCCTGGTGCACAGCTTCTCTCGCTTCTTCCGCGACGCCTTCGAGATGGAGTTCTACGTCAGAAAGCTGGCCCGTAACGGGGTCAAGCTGATCTCCATCACGCAGGAACTGGGTGATGATCCGATCCACGACATGATTTGGCGGATCATGGCCCTGTTCGACGAGTATCAGTCCAAGGAGAACGGCAAACACGTCTCCCGCGCGTTGAAGGAAAACGCGCGGCAGGGGTTCTGGAACGGCGCCCGCCCGCCGTTCGGCTATCGCATTGTCGCGGCCGAGACGCGCGGGACCAAGGTCAAGAAGGTGCTGGAGATCGATACGCTCTACGCCGACACAGTGCGATTGATGTTCCGGCTGGCGCTCCAGGGCGACGGCACCTCTGGCCAGCTGGGAATCAAGGCTATCGTCTCCAACCTGAACGGGCGCCACATCTTCACGCGCGACGGCGGGCGCTGGGGCATCGGTCAGGTGCACCGCATCCTGACCCGGCGCAGCTACATCGGCGAGCACGAGTTCAATCGAAAGGACAAGGACGGCAAGAAGAAGCCGGTCAGCGAAGTGGTCGTGGTCTCGGTGCCCTCGCTGATCGACCGACAAACCTTCGACGCCGTTCAGGCGCTTCTCAAGGCCCGGAACCCCAAGGTCATGCCTGCGCGGGTGGTGTCGGGTCCGACGCTGCTGACGGGCCTGATCCATTGCGGCAAGTGCGGCGGCGCCATGACCATCCGCACCGGCAAGGGCGGGCGCTATCGCTATTACGCGTGCTCGATCAAGGCTCGCCAAGGCCCGACCGCCTGCGAGGGCATGGCGGTCCCGATCGAGAAGCTGGATGATCTGGTCGCCCAGCATCTGGAGACGCGGCTGCTCCAGCCCAGCGGCTGGAGGAGGTGCTGGAGGCTCTGCTCGACCGGCGCCACGAGCAGGCAGAGCGTCGGGGGGGGGGGGGCACATCGCCGAACTGAACAAGCGCGCCACTGAGGCCGATCAGAGGCTCAGGCGGCTCTATGAAGCCATAGAGGCCGGCGTGGCTGATCTGGAAGACCCGGCGCTGAAGGATCGCCTCGACGGCCTTAAGGCGGTCCGGGACCAGGCGAGGGCCGACGCCGACCGCGCCCAGGCTCTGCTGAACGGCTCAGGGCGTCAGGCCATCACGCCGGAGATGTTGAAGCGCTTCGCTCGCACGGCCCGCCAGCGCATGCGCCTGGATGGCGGCGGCTATCGCCGCGACCACCTGCGCTCTGGCCCAGAGGGTCGAGGTCCATACAGGCGAGGTTCGTATTATGGGATCGAAGGACCGGCTGCTTCAGACGCTCGCCGCGAACGGCAATGCAGCAGCAGTGCCCACTCAGGGACTGCGGTGTGGCGGACAGAGAGGAAGTCGTTTCCTTTCGTGAATTCAACGCCTTGCCCCGTCTAACCGGGCATAGGGCGCATATTGAAATCCCTAGGGATTTTTCGCGTTTGGCTAACCCCTCGGGACGCCTCTCGGACACGAAAAACCCCGCCAGCGTTGCAGCGCTCGGCGGGGTTCGAATGGGCTTGGCACAACACTCAAGGCCGCAGGAAACCTACTCCCTGCCCTGCCCTACCGCAACGTCGGAGGCACACAAATGAGCCGCCGCCTCGATCCCAAGAACTTCGTCGCCGAAAAACTGGCCTGGCATCAGCGGATCGCCAACGATCCCAAGATCAGCCTCCAGGCCAAGGCTGTCGCCGGCTTCATCCTCCACGACCTGAACCCCTGCGAAGGCGGTGCCTGGCGCGGCCAGGAGAGCATGGCCACCAGCCTGGGCGTCAGCCCTCGCCAACTGCGACGCCTGCTCGAAGAACTTCAGACGGCCGACTATCTGGAGGTCGAGGTCCGCCGGGGACGCGGCCGCACCAACATCTGCCGCGCGACCCTGCCCAACGAAGCGGCCGAGACGCCGCAAAACCGGTCATCTGCGACCGATCAAACCCGCGAAAAGCGGCCACAGGCGACCGCTCAAGCGCCGAAAAACCGGACATCAGCGACACGAAAACCGGTCACCGGTGACCGACAATACCTTTATGAACCCATTAAAAGATTTCGCGCCGCCGAAAGCCTACGATCGGATAGCGGTGTCGGGACGCTGGCGCGGCTCGTCCCGTTCGCCCAGACCGACATCCGCCAGGCGGTCGTCCAGATCGCGGGGGAAGGCGCCGCGGTAAGCTACCTAGATCGCGCCAGATGGGAGCCCGACGAACGGCGCATCCTCTGCACTAGCCCCATTGCCTTCACGCGACTGACGGATCTCGTTGGCGAGCCGCTGGCGGCGAGAGGCGTATCCATCGCGCTGCAGCCCTGTGGTGCCCGGCAACTCGCGGCCTGATGGATAGGCATGCGGCGAACACACCCGACATTCACCGCATGACTTGCGATTACACATTGCCCTTGCGGCGAATAGCCTACACATTCACCGCAGAAAGCGCGGTAAATATGACCTACATTCACGAACTGGCCGTTTGGCCCAACCTGACCTGGGACGACAGCGCCCTCGCCCAACCGCTCGCCGCTGTCCGCCATCGCCAAGGCCGGCTGATCGGACGGATGGAAGCCTTGGGCTTTCCACTGCGCGAAGAGGCCGTCCTACGCACCCTGACCGAGGACGTACTGAAGTCCAGCGAGATCGAGGGCGAAGTCTTGGACCGAGACCAGGTCCGCTCCTCCATCGCCCGCCGCCTGGGCATGGATGTCGTCGGCCTAGTCCCAGCGGATCGCAACGTCGAGGGCGTCGTCGAAATGATGCTCGACGCCACCCAGAACTACGCTCAGCCGCTTACCGCCGACCGCCTGTTCGGCTGGCACGCCTCTCTTTTCCCGACGGGCCGCAGCGGCATGACCAAGATCACCGTCGGAGCCTGGCGCACCCCGGATGGCGACCCGATGCAGGTCGTCTCAGGCCCGGTCAGCCGCGAACGCGTCCACTACGAAGCCCCCGCTGCCGACCGTCTCGACGCCGAAATGGGCGCCCTCCTGCATTGGTTCGAAACCGCCTCGCCTGATCCGGTGTTGAAGGCCGGCGTCGCCCACCTGTGGTTCGTCACCAACCACCCCTTCGACGACGGCAACGGCCGCATCGCCCGCGCCATCGCCGACCTCGCCCTGGCCCGCGCCGAGGGCACGCCCCAGCGCTTCTACAGCATGTCCGCCCAAATCCGCGCCGAACGGAAGGCCTATTACGAAACGCTGGAGGCAACCCAGAAAGGTGACATCGACATCACCGCCTGGCTGCTGTGGTTCATTACCTGCCTCGACCGCGCTTTCGACGGCGCCGAGACCATCCTAGCCAGCGTTATGCGCAAGGCGCACTTCTGGGAGGCCCTGGCCAATCTGCCGCTGAATGAACGCCAAAGGAAGGTGCTGAACCGACTGCTAGACGGCTTCGAAGGCAAGCTCACCAACGCGAAATGGGCGGCGCTGGCGAAGACATCGCCAGACACGGCGCTGCGAGACATAAGCGATTTGGTGCAGCGTGGGGTGCTGAAGAGAGACGCGGGCGGTGGGCGGAGCACGAGCTATTCGCTCGCACTCTGACCTCTTAGACGCGCGTCCGGATGCCGGGCGCACCAGGCGCTGGTCCGGTGGAGAGACGCCCCTTGGAAGGCCGCATAGGGAGGCGACGCGTTTATACGCTTCGCTTAGATTCCTTCTCGATGTGAAGGCTGAGTCTACCGGCTTGCTCCAGATCGGCATTCTTGCTCAGGTAGCACCGATGAGGGGGCGACAATCGATGAGTGGGATGAGCAGACCCGTTCGCTGTCGTTGGGGCGGCATCAAGGAAGTCCTGTGAGCCGCTCATCTCTGAGTGAACGGGACATCTGCACCAAGCGCATCACTCCGGCAGTGACCAGCGCCGGCTGGGATCTTCAGACTCAAATCCGCGAGGAAGTCGGGTTCACCAAGGGCCGCATCATCGTGCGAGGCAAGCTGGTCACCCGGGGCAAGTCCAAGCGCGCGGACTACGTTCTCTACTACAAGCCGAACCTGCCGATTGCCTTGATCGAGGCGAAGGACAACAGGCACAGCGTCGGGGACGGCATCCAGCAGGCGTTGGCCTATGCCGAGACCCTGGACATCCCCTACGTCTTCTCGTCGAACGGCGACGGCTTCGTGTTCCATGACCGGACGGGCGTCAGTGCCGAACGGGAAACGACCCTTGCGCTCGCCGACTTCCCCTCGCCGGCGGACCTTTGGTCACGCTACACTACCTGGAAGAACCTGACGCCCGAAGCCGAGCAGATGGTGCTTCAGGACTATTTCGACGACGGAAGCGGCAAGGCCCCCCGCTACTACCAGGTCAACGCTGTGAATGCAGCGATCGAGGCCATCGCCAAGGGCAAGGACCGGGTTCTGCTCGTCATGGCGACGGGCACGGGCAAGACCTACACGGCCTTCCAGATCATCTGGCGGCTATGGAAGGCGAAGCGGAAGAAGCGCATCCTGTTTCTCGCCGACCGCAACATCCTCGTCGACCAGACGATGGTCAACGACTTCAGGCCGTTCGGTCCGGCGATGGCGAAGCTGTCGACCAAGTCGAAGACGATCGAGCGCGCCGACGGGACCGAGGTCGATCTCACGCTGGCGTTGGACCGCAAGCGGCGCATCGACACCGCCTACGAAATCTACCTGGGTCTTTATCAGGCTATCACTGGGCCAGAAGACGCGAAGAAGCTCTACCGCGAGTTCTCGCCCGACTTCTTAGACCTGATCGTGGTGGACGAGTGCCATCGTGGAAGCGCCGCCGCAGACTCAGCGTGGCGGGAGATCCTCGATTATTTCTCCTCGGCAACCCAGGTCGGACTGACGGCGACGCCGAAGGAGACCGAATACGCCTCGAACACCGCATATTTCGGCGAGCCGGTCTACACCTACTCCCTGAAGCAGGGGATCCGCGACGGCTTCCTCGCCCCCTACAAGGTCATCAAGGTCCACATCGACCGGGACGTAGAAGGCTATCGACCCGAACAGGGCGCGACCGACCGCGACGGCGAAGAAATCGACGACCGAATCTACAACACCAAGGACTTCGACCGCACCTTGGTGCTGGACGAACGGACCCGGCTGGTCGCCCGCAGGGTCACCGAGTTCCTCAAGGAGAGCGGTGACCGCTTCCAGAAGACGATGGTCTTCTGTGTGGACGAGGAGCACGCCGCGCGGATGCGTCAGGCCCTGATCAACGAGAACCGGGATCTGGTCGACCAGAACGCCAGATACGTGATGCGCATCACTGGCAGCGACACCGAGGGTCAGGCCCAGCTGGGTAACTTCATCGATCCAGAGTCACGCTACCCCGTCATCGTCACGACCTCTCGCCTGCTGTCGACGGGGGTGGATGCCCAGACCTGCAGACTGATCGTGCTGGACCGTTCGGTCGGGTCGATGACCGAGTTCAAACAGATCGTCGGGCGGGGCACTCGCGTGCACGAAGACACCCGGAAATACTATTTCACCGTCATGGACTTCCGGGGTGCGACAAACCACTTCGCCGACCCTGATTTCGACGGCGAGCCGGTTCAGATCTACCAGCCGGGCGAGTTCGACCCGATAACGCCGCCCGAGGATGTGGTCGTCAGCGACGACGCTGATGATGCCGTTCCTCCAGTTCCGGGACCGGACGAGACCATTGTCGATACGCCAGACATCACCATCAGTGACGGTGTCGGCGAAAGGCAGCGGAAGGTCTACGTCGACGGAGTGGCCGCATCGGTCATCTCAGAGCGGATCGAATATCTGGACGCCAACGGGAAACTGGTGACCGAGAGCCTGCGCGACTTCACCCGCAACACGCTCCGCAAACACTATGCGTCTCTCGACGTCTTCCTGCGCCGCTGGAGCGAGGTTGATCGCAAGCAGCTGATCATCGACGAGCTGGCCGAAGAGGGGCTCCCAATAGAGGCGCTGGGAGACCTTACGGGCAAGGACCTCGACCCTTTTGACCTCATCTGCCACGTCGCCTTCGACCAGCCGCCCCTGACCCGTCAGGAGCGAGCCGACAATGTCCGCAAACGTGATGTGTTCACTCGATACGGATCCCAGGCCCGAACGGTGCTTGAGGCGCTGCTGGCGAAATACGAGGACGAGGGACTGCTGAACCTCGACGACGTTCAGGTGCTGAAGATTGCCCCCTTCGACCGCATGGGAACGGCCCTGCAGTTGGTGAAGGCGTTCGGCGGGCGACCCGGCTTTGTCAAAGCCGCTCACGACCTACAGACTGCAATATATGAACAGGCGTCATAAACGATGGAAACCATCGGCAGCCAAAAAATCTGGTCATTCATCGGCGGCGAACCGGAGGCGACCAGCAACACGGCGGTGCGCAAGAGCCAAGGCTTTCACGTGTCGAACTACCTCGACCTGGCGCAGCGGGTTTCGACCCTACAGTATCTCAATCGCGACTTCGTTCTCATGTTTCGAGGTCAGGGTCAGGACTTCATCAATCAGCAAAGCAACACAACGCTCAAAGCTACCATCTACCGTGGATCCCGGGTGTCAGGTGACCAGTATCCGGACCGTTTCAATCTTCTGAAACGTGCAGAGGACTTACTCGAGTCCCAATATGAACAGGCTGGATTCCAGGGGCTCACACGTTTGCGTCGGCAACGGATCCTGCGCTGGTCGATCCTTCAGCACTATGAGGTCTGCCCGACGCCGCTGCTCGACGTCACCCATTCGCTTCGAATAGCTGCATCGTTTGCTTCGTCGTCCAACAGCCGCAGAGCCTTCCTTTACGTCCTTGGACTTCCGAACTTGAGCGGTGCCATTACAGCGAGCGCCGAGGCAGGCTTGCAGATCGTTCGGTTGTCGAGCGTGTGTCCTCCCCAGGCCGTGAGGCCCCACATCCAAGAAGGCTACCTGCTCGGCGAATACCCTGACATGGATCGCCCCGAGCAGAAGAACCTGTATCGGAGCTACGAGATCGATTTTGGGCTCCGGCTGATCGCAAAGTTTAGCTTTGAGCCAGATGCCTTCTGGAAAAATAGCCGCGCGTTCCCTCCGATTTCTGCCGACGCGCTCTATCCAAACGCGCCGAACGATCCGATGAACCAGATCGCCCACGATATAAAAGCCGCGCTCTCGAGGTCCTAGTTTGTCCGTCCGCACCCTCGTTAAATCCATTCAAGACATCATGCGCAAAGACGTCGGCGTCGACGGTGACGCGCAGCGTGTCGGCCAGCTCTGCTGGATGTTCTTCCTGAAGATCATTGACGACCAGGATCAGGAGCTGGAGCTGCTCCGGGACGACTACAGCTCGCCCATTCCCGATCACCTGCGCTGGTCCGCCTGGGCCGCCAACCCGGAAGGACTGACCGGCGAAGCACTGATCGACTTCGTCAACGACACCTTGTTCCCGAAACTGAAGGCATTGCCGCTCAGCGGACTGCCGGGGGATCGCGCCCGCGTTGTCCGTGGCGTGTTCGAGGACGCCTACAACTATATGAAATCGGGTCAGTTGCTGCGGCAGGTGGTCAACAAGATCAACGAGGTCGACTTCAACGACCTGGCGGAGCGCCAGCATTTCGGCGACGTCTACGAACAGCTGCTGAACGACCTCCAGAACGCCGGCAACTCCGGGGAGTATTATACCCCCCGCGCCGTGACGGCCTTCATGGTCGACCGCATCGACCCGAAGCCCGGCGAGATTCTGTTCGACCCGGCATGTGGCACAGGCGGTTTCCTGACCTGTTCGATACGGCACATGCGAGATCGCTATGTGAAGCGGCCCGAGGACGAGCAGAAGATGCAGGGAGGACTGCGGGCGGTCGAGAAGAAGCCACTGCCGCACATGCTGGCGACCACCAACATGTTGTTGCACGGGGTGGAGGACCCCAGCTTCGTGCGCCACGACAATACCCTGGCACGACCCTACATCAGCTACGGGCAGTCCGACCGCGTCGACATCGTCCTGACCAACCCGCCGTTTGGGGGGAAGGAAGAAGACGGGATCGAGAGCAACTTCCCGAGGCATTTCCAGACCCGCGAAACCGCCGACCTGTTCCTGGCCCTCATCATCCGTCTGCTGAAACCGGGGGGTCGCGCCGCCGTGGTTCTGCCCGACGGCTCCCTGTTCGGTGAGGGCGTCAAGACCCGGCTGAAAGAGGCGCTGATGGAGGAGTGCAATCTGCACACCATCGTTCGCCTGCCCAATAGCGTATTCCGCCCCTACGCCTCGATTGGCACCAACCTGCTGTTCTTCGAGAAGGGCGAACCAACGCGGGACATCTGGTTCTACGAGCATCCAGTGCCGGCCGGCCAGAAAGCCTATTCTATGACCAGGCCGATCCGGCTGGAGCATCTTCAGGACTGCATCGACTGGTGGGGCGGGGCTGAAAGGCAAGGACGTGAGGAGACGCCGCAGGCGTGGAAGGTGAGCGCCGAAGACATCAAGGCGCGCGGCTACAATCTCGACATCAAGAACCCGCACGCGGTGGCCGACGATCACGGCGACCCGGAAACACTGCTGGCGGACCTCGCCAGAGCCGAGGCTGAGACAGCCGAGTTGCGTGATGAGTTGAAGACGATCCTCGCTGAGGCGCTTGCCCGATGAATGCGGATCGCTTGATGGCTCAATACGAGCGAATCGCCGATGCGCCCGAAGCGATTGCCCGCCTGCGTCGCCTCATTCTCGATCTTGCGGTGCGCGGCAAACTGGTGCCGCAAGACGCGACCGACGAACCGGTGCGGGAACTATTAACGCGGATCGCGAAGGAGAAGTCGCGGCTGGCGAAGGCGAGGGAGATCAGGAAGCCGAAAGCGATCCCGGCGCTGCCTGAAACGCCATTCCCGATCCCCTCGAACTGGTGTTGGTCGCAGCTTGCCGAAATCGGAGTCTTGAGCCCGCGCAACGAAGCACCCGACACGTTGGAAGCCTCTTTCGTGCCGATGCCGTTGATCGCTGCCGAGTATGGGGTCGCGAACCAGCACGAAGTCCGCCCGTGGGGCGAGATCAAGAAGGGCTACACGCATTTCGCCGAGGGTGACGTTGGCCTCGCGAAGATCACGCCCTGCTTCGAGAACGGCAAATCAGCCGTGTTTCGAAATCTGACAGGCGGCATCGGCAGCGGCACGACCGAACTGCACATCGTGCGCCCACTGTTCGTCGATCAGGATTTCATTCTGATTTTTCTCAAGAGCCCGCACTTCGTCCAAACCGGCATCCCGAAGATGACGGGCACCGCAGGGCAGAAGCGCGTGCCAACCGAGTATTTCGCGCACTCGCCCTTCCCTCTCCCACCGCTCGCCGAGCAGCAACGCATCGTCGCCAAGGTGAATGAGTTGATGTGCCTTTGCGACCGGCTGGAGGCCGCACAGGAAGGCCGCGAAATCGTGCGCGACCGGCTGACGGCGGCGAGCCTTGAATGCCTCAGCGCGCCCGATGCGGACTCTTTTCAGGCTAACGCGCGGTTTGCCCTCGACGCGCTGCCCTCCCTCGCCAAACGCCCCGACCAAATCAAGGCGTGGCGACAGGCCATTTTGAACCTCGCCGTGCGCGGCAGGCTCGTGCCGCAAGATGTGAACGACGAACCAGCGTCGGCACTGCTTGAACGTCTGCATGGGGAAAGGACGCACAAACGGAAGTTTGCCCAAATAGTCGAGGACGATCTCGAAGAACCGCTGCCGGAGTTGCCCTCAGGATGGCTCTGGACAACTCCGGATCAGATTTCTGCGGACGATGAAAGCGCGATCACGGATGGACCGTTCGGATCTCAGTTGAAAACTGACCACTACATTCAGGCCTCGGGCTTTCGAGTTATTCGCCTACAGAATGTCGGAGCCGGGTCCTTCCGCGAGGAGCATCACTCTTTCATCGAGAAGTCTCGCTACGAGCGGCTTTCAAAGCACCACATCCACGCGGGGGACCTGGTGGTGGCAGGCCTCGTCGATCCAAGTGTGCGCTGTTGTGAGGTTCCGGCCAACATCGGCCCTGCCCTTGTCAAAGCCGATTGTTACCGTTTCGCCGTCCATCCAAAGTTGTCGTCGCGGTATGCGCTGCACTGCTTGAACTCACAGCTCACACAAAGATTTGCCGCCGCCCACCACCACGGCATGACACTGACACGGATTGGTCTAGGAAACTTTCGTCGAATCCCCGTGCCTCTTCCACCGCTGGCAGAGCAGCACCGTATAGTCGCGAGGGTCGATGAGCTGATGGTTTTGTGCGACCGGCTGGAGGCGAGCCTAGCCACCAGCACTACCACCCGCCGCCGTCTGCTCGACGCCCTCCTCGCCGAAGCCGTTGACCCATCGCCGCTCGCCGAGGCTGCCTGATGCCCATCCGCAATGCCATCTGGACAGTCGGTGGCACCCCACGGCAACTAACCGAGGGGCGTCTGCCCAGCGAACGCGCGCTGGAGGACATGATCGTCGCCTCACCCCGGGTGCTGTCCGACGAATGGATGTTGATCGGTCGACAGGAGCGCACTGCTTCCGGTGGTTTCATCGACCTTCTGGCGGTCGCACCCGACGGGGCGCTTGTCCTGATCGAGCTGAAGCGAGACCGCACACCGCGCGAGGTCGTCGCCCAGGCCATCGACTATGCCGTCTGGGTCGAGGAACTAGAAGCGCAGGACATCGACGCCATCTACCGCCGCTTCTCCTCTGGGCGGGATCTCGCGATGGATTTTAAGACCCGGTTCGGCCAGCCCCTCGACGAGGAGACGCTGAACGACAGCCATCAGATCGTCATCGTCGCGGCGTCGCTGGACGACAGCAGCGAGCGGATCGTCGCCTATTTGAACAAGCGCGACATCGCCATCAATGTCCTGTGCTTTCAGGTCTTCGACCACGGCGACCAGCAGCTTCTCAGTCGCGCGTGGCTGCTGGATCCCGTCCATACACAGGTCAGTGCTGTTGCGGCCCCCAAAGCGCGCGGTGTGCGTGAAAGTGAACCCTGGAACGGCGAGTTCTATGCGTCCTTCGGTATGGGCGACGATCGGCGCTCATGGGACGAGGCCCGACGCTACGGCTTTATCAGTGCCGGCGGCGGCTCCTGGTATAGCAACACCCTGAACCTGCTGAACGTCGGCGACCGGATCTGGGTCAAGACACCGCGTCACGGCTTCGTCGGCATGGGGGAGGTGACGGGCCGTCCGCAGCCGGCGTCCGAGTTCCGGATCAATACCCCCGAGGGCGAGCAGCCCGCGCTGGAGGTTCTGACCGAGGGCGATTACCACCGCGCGGTTGCCGATGATCCTGAGCGCAGCGAGTTCTTCGTTCCGGTGCGCTGGATCCACACTGTCCCGCTGGATCAAGCCGTTAACGAAATCGGACTGTTCGGCAACCAGAACACCGTCTGCAAGCCAACCACCCCGAAGTGGCGCACCACCGTCGAACGGCTGAAGGAGCGGTGGCCGGAGACCGCCTAGGAATTCGGTCAGACTGACGAGACCTCCCATCGCCCGTTTCTTCTGTCTCAATCCTGTAGCCTTAGATGAGCCCCGCAGGAGAGCCAGGCCTGTCAATAGAAGGCGTCTGGGTGGACGGATCGACTTTCTGGGAGATCCGTAGATTGATGAGGATGACACGCGGGCAGGTGGCAAAAGCTGACGGTATGACCCGCTATCGAGTTGCGAAGATCGAACACGCCGAGGACATGGCCGTGTCCGCGCTTGATGCCTACGCCAAAGCGCTTGGGGGGGGAGACTGGACATCGAGGTGAAGTTTCCCGATAGGCCGACGGTTATTCAACATCAGAAGACCGCCGCGAGCGGCATTGCCATTCTTCGTTCGCGGATAAATGCTGCGAACAGACATTCTGGATGCCTCAAGCCGAAAGACTTCAGAAGGCGGGAAGCGAGAAGACCTGCGCCATCAACCGCCGCGAGCCTCCAAGGGGATGACGGAGCTCAAACCTCGTAGCCGTTTGTGTAGTGGTCGACGACAGCACCGACCACGATTACTTCGAGCCGAACTCGGGTTCACTCCTGAAACAGGCTGGACAGATAGGGCCGCACCGCCATCCGGACTTCGACGTTGCCCAGGGTATCTAGAACCGCGGCTGGCGTTCCATTGGCCCCTTGCGTTAGGAGGTTTCGTGCCGGGTGTGCAGAGCCAAGTAGGCTCATGAGCCGCTCTGCCGCCGCCGGGTCCCGGGCCGCGAGCACCGAGGCGCCCAGAACCATCAGCGAGCGACGATCCAGCGAAGGGTAGACGTCCTCAAACAGCGCGATCGCCGCCGGTACAGGGGCGTGCCGCCCGATGAGGTCAGTGAGAGCTGCTACCACTCGGGGATGCCCAGTCAGAATTACGGAAGCCGTCACCTGGTTCGTTATTGTCTCCTCAACATTGGTGGCCGACGCCATAGCCAGGATCGCAGCAAGGCGTGGGCGTCGGCCGCTGCCGCGAACGACCTCATTCCACAGGCGGGCGCGGATCTGCGACGAACCCCGGTCTGCTGCACCGGCGAACGCTAGCTTACGCAATTCCGGGTCCCGCGTCGCGAGGCCAAGGTCGATCAGCCTGTTGGCGACGACGTCGTTCAGCTCGTCGTATGAGCTGAGTGTGCTGACCGCGCGCTGCGCAATCGGATAGCCGGGATCGGCGTCGTAGTAAGGCTCGGCATTCGACCAGGTGTCCTCCGATAGGATGAGCAAGGCCTCCAAGTGCTCCGGGACCCGCCGGGTTTCCAGAACCTTGACGAGGGCCATCCTGACGCCGCTGCCGGGGTCACGGGCGAGCGCTAGAAGCGCCGGAGGCAATGCCCCCGGCGCGGCTTGTCCGAGTGCGGTCAGGGCGACCCGGCGGGCGCTCGCCCTTGGATGAGCCAGCGCGTACGCCAGCAGGCCTGGATCGTTGAGTTCGGCCGCGGCCTCGGCCGCCGCCTCGGCGTCCCGAGCGTCTGTAGCCGCAACGAGCCACCGTTCCACCGCATCGACCGGCCCGGCTCCACTCGCGATCAGCAAACGGACGAGGGCCGCGAGCGCGGTATGGGTCGCGGTCTCCACCGCTGTTCCGGCGAGGGTCAGTGCGGGCCCGTCTGCCGGCCGCAAGCGCTTGCGCGTCGGCAGGGCACGGAGGAGTTGACGCCCGCCCGGTGGGCCTGCAGCGAGAGCTTCGGAAATCACCGGATAGTTTCGTCGGGCTTCACTGCCATCAATGGTTTTCCCAAGATCGATTGCGAGCTGAACGCGTTGACCCTCGTCTCGGGTCTGGGCGATGATATCGCGCAACAGCGGCGATCCCGCCGCCAGCGCACAGGCAACGAGGGCCTGACGCAGATCTTCCTGGTCATGGCGAAGCACCAGGGCGGCGCGCAGCCGGGCATCAAACGCCGGGTCCCAGTGCCTTGCGACCGCGCGCCATGCGGCGGCCGTGTCGTGGTCAGTTCGGACACACCGGAACACGGCCTCAAGCTCGCCGGGCGACGGCGCCTGCGGCGAGCTTGCGATGGCGTCGGCCCAGTCATCGGCGAACTCAGTGGATCGTGCGTGGTGTTCCAAATCCCGCCATCGACTGGCCTGTCGCATTGCGTCGATCCACGCGGTCACGAAGCGAGCGGCTACGTAACCGTCGTCTTCGTGCATCGACTGGAAATGCTCTGCAAACCCTTCGTCACGCTCGCCATCCTCGATGGCCTGCCAGGTGAGACGTTCGGTTTTTTCGTACTCGGCGCGGTTCTGCGCCTGCACGTCGAGCGCCATGCCAAGGATAGGAAGAAAGCCCTGTAGGTCCCGGACGGCGCCGGCGGCAATGGCCCCGGCGCTGAGTTCGTGGCCGCCGCCGACGACGGAGCGGGCTGCAATGAGATAATCGGGCTCCATACCTCTGGCGAGCCGATCGACATCAGCCGGCATGCTGTCGGTGTACACGTGCGACTCGCGTGGCAGGATCTCGCGGATGTAACGCCCGGCGATGGTCGCGGTCCGGGGATCCGCGGCGACCTGCTGATACCAGGCGTCGTCATAGGTCGGCGCGGTCCACGTCTCGAGGAACCAGTCGGCACCGCGGCGCACGCCGCGCATGAACCAGCGGGCGACCTCGCTGGGCAGCGATGTCGGGCTGCCGATGTCGGCCGCCAGAGCGATCAGGGCTGCGAAGTCAGCTGCCGGGTCCAGCAGGGCCTCATCCAGCCATGCGTCGATGAGCGCCTGGACCCGCGGCACCGGCGCGTAGGCGGGACCTGCCGCCTCATTGCCGGGCCAGCCCTGCAGGAGGACGAGCAGGCGCGCCGCGGTCTCCAGCGCCCAGTCCCGATCCTTGCCCTCCATAGCGACTAGGGCGTCAAGCAGAGCATCGAGAGCACTCATCGCATGAAACCAGTCCACGTGTACCAGCGCCTCGAACCCGGCGCGCACGCTCGGGTGGGCGAAAGAAAGGCTCTGGCCCGGCATCTTGAGGTGACGAGTGGCGACTAGGCGGTTGACGACCGGAATCAGGCCGCGCGTCATCGCAAGCCCGCCGCGACGCGCACTACGGTCAATCAGGGCCAGGCGGCCGCGGTCGCCCTGCCCTCTGGCCGCAAGCACCGCCCAGATGATAATGGCTTCGGTGTTGTAGCCGTTCGCCGTCAGGAAGGTCTGGACAGAACCCTCGACAGCGTCGCGGTGCGCTGACGCCAGTAGCCGGTGCAGGAACTCGCCGTCATTCTCGGAACCGGCGCGACCGTCCGCCAGCTGGGTGAAAAACAGATCCAGTTCGAGCGGCGTCTCGAGAACGCCCAAGACATGATCCCGGAACGCCAGAGCCGGGGTCTGCAGTTCGCCGGGCAGCTGGTCCATCCGCCGGTTGTAGATCTCGGCCAGCTGGCCGTCGGCGTAGTTCTCGGATTCCAGCGCGACGGTCCAGCGCCGCAGCTCCACCTCAGCATTGGCTTGCTGCAGCATGTCCAAACGTGAGGTGATGACGAACTTGCGACGATCGCTGGCGGTGCGCAGGATGCCGGGAAGCTGCGCAGTCCACGCTTCGGATCCACCCCGCAGGCTGTTCTGCCCCCAAGGGTCCTCCATGTAATAGACCCGGGGTCCGGTGTCCGAGACGCTGCGGACGAGCGATGGATCGCCGGTGGTGTCGACGATGATGATTTCAACGTCGCCGTCCTGGCGACGGGCCCGATCGCAGAGTGCGAGCGCCGTCTGGGTTTTGCCCGTGCCCGACGGTCCGGACAGGATGACGGAATGGTTCTTGTCCAGACCCTTAGTGATCGCGTCATAGTTGGCGGGCTCTACGAAAGCATCCCTATCCGCCCCGCTGGCAAGATAACCCCCATGTGCGCGGATAACCGCCTGCAGGTCGTCGCGGACCCAGACGCCTGGAGTCGCATTTCCCATCCGTGTGCGGGCATCGGTGCGCAACTGCGCAAGGCAGTCCGCGCGACGTGGGCGTGGGACGTGCAACAGCTGGCCGAGGACAGCGTCGATTTCCAGTTCCAACGACCGCTCGCCCAACCCTCCCAGAATTCCAATGCGCCCCTCAGGCTGGACGGTCAGCGTTGATTTCAGGCTGGCCGGGAAGTCAGCGGCCGGGGGCCAGTCCTCGAAGCCTGTCATCAGAAGATCGCGTGCGACACCTGTCGCGTCTGCGGAGGTGATGAGCAGGTACCGGACGTTAAGGTCGTCCAGATGGGCCTTCGCCGGCGTCCGGTTCGTCCCTTTCTTCAGAAGCCTGTCAAAGGCCTCCACCGACCACGGGTTGCCGTTTTCGAGCTTGACTTGAATGACCAGGCGATAGCCCTGCGCCGTGGTAGCGATCGGCACAACCCTGCCCGGTTCGTCCGGCGCGATGTCGACTTCGAGATCTTCCTCATTGGCCGGCTCCAGTGTGAGCCGGGTGGCGCTGTTGTCGATAAGCAGCAGGCGCAAGGCGGCGAACACCGACACATCGATCTGATAGCTGAAGCCTTTCAGGGCGGCCTCAGCCCCGCTGGACATGCCGCGACCGGGCGTTTTCGGAGATTTAACCATAGTCGGGCTCGCGGCCGGGCGCCTGTTGCGCTCGGGTGCAGGCCTACGCGACCTCCCCGAACCCGGCAACGACCCCCGGTGTGTAATCCTGCGGCATACAGGGGCGGCCGAACATGGGGACAGGGCCTGATCACCGCGTCAAACATCGGCCCATAAACGGACATTCTCGGCGTCCGCATTGAGTCAGGCGCGGTGGTTGGTGATGTCGGCGATGCGCCAGGAGCTGACATTGGCGCGCTGCCGGCAGCCTGACTTTCAGACCGCGCTCCGCTGAAGCCGTCGTGGACATTCCACGACGGAAGCCGAGCGGTCTCGGTTTAGATTAGCCGAATGATCTCTCGCCTATTCTCGATGCCCCAAGTTCCGGATGCCCTTCGAGCTCGTCCGAACCCAGTTGTCCCAATAGGCGAGGCGCTCGACTATGAAGGTCTGGCACTCGTCGGTGAAATAGGGACTTGCCAACACGGCGTCTTGCTTGCCGACAATGCGCGCCAAGCCTTCGGCAATGTTGGGGCCGAGCTCCAAGGTCGGGGGTGCGAAGATCGCATGATAGCCATCCGCCTTCAGCTTCACCGTCATCACGTCGCCGGCGTTCCTATCCGGCGTCAAGCGGTCGTAAGTCATTAAGACGATGTCGGGCGTTTCCATTGCTGCGCGCTTGGCCACGAGCGCCTTGTTGGCGTCGAACTCGCTGCGACGACCGTGAACGAGAATATAGCGGGGCAGAAGTGGACGTCCGTGTGTCTCAACACGATAGTATTTTAGGAATGACGCTACGTTGTGGTGGTCAGCAAACCACGCCTTCCACTCGTGAATCTGGCCCAGCGCTTGAGTAAGCTGTGCACTCGCTGTTCCACGCGCCGTGAACCACGCCTTACCGGGGGCCTCGATCTCGATAAGGATTGGATACACCGCGGCGCTATTGCGGCCGATCCAGAGAAAATCAGGGATTCGGCTTGTGAACGCCGGCAGTGCCGGCTGCGTAATAAGCGCTGGCGGATCACCCCCGTGGCCCGCATAGCCAATAGCTGCGGTGGGCCCCGGAACCATGCAGGGGTGTACCTCCAAAAACTGCTGAACCGCTTTTTCAGCTGGCGACGAGGCAAGCAGTCCTTCCACTTGGCAAGAACGAGCTCTTCATACTCGCGCCAAGCCATCGCTGGAGGCGCTTGGCTGGCCATCGTGTAACTCTGAGCAAGCGACACGCGCCCTCCGCAATTGATGGCCGATCTACGGGGCCAAGGACCAGTCAAACATAAAGTCTGTCTGGCGGCTAATCGGGACCTGCGAAGTGCGCTGCGCCCCGCCAGAATTGGACGTTGGTCTCCGCGCGCAAAGCGAGTGAATCGGAACGAAAGACACGGCGTCATCGCCTCCGGCGTACTCGCAGGCGCATCGCCTCACGTCATGACGTGGCTGCCCTCGCGAAGAGCGAGACCCGGTTCGGCGGTGACGTCCCATATCGCCGAGGTCCGCCGACGGCGACCGAAAGTGTCCCTGTAGGCGACCACCGCTTCGAACCAGACGACCGTGTCGTCGCCAGCGATGCGCTCTTTATCTTGCAGGGCGATGTAGGTCGCTACGCGATAGGTGAAATCGTCGCCTCGGGTGATGCCGCCGATGGGTTGGGGGGTCTTCCTGTCGTCAATGACGACGACATCCGGCCGCCAGGGACGGTGTGATCTCACGTCGATGGTGACACCGAACGCCGGCGTCTCTCCAAAATTCTTGACGCGGAAACGCGCCTCCCACCAGTCGCTCGCATCACCCGACGCCTCGACCGCCTCAAGCACCGTGTCGTCGAAATCCAGATACGCTCTCAGTTGCCGACGGCTCGTCCTTCGTGTGTCCCAAAGCGTCGCGGCCAGCAGCATCGTGCCTATGCCGGACAGGATCGCGGCCACCCAAGCGGCGGTGATCTGGCGTTCGGCCGCATCGGCCGCTCTGACTTGGGCTGCGAGATCCCGTTCAGTTAAAGATCGATTCGCGCGATCGACTTCGCTCTGCGTCCTGATCTCATCGGGCGATCGAAGGATCGCTACGGAGACGGGACCGGTCGCCGATGGCTCCTTCACAGGCGTCGGCACCTCAGGCTTCACGCTCTCTTGGGCGATGGCAACGCAGGGCACCGCGACTGAACCGCAGAACGCCACCCATAACGCGACACCCAGAGCGTGCTTCATTGAGCGTGGCTGATGAAGGTGATGCCACTGACGCCTTGGTCAAAGGTCTCGATCACCTCGATCTTTCCCGCTTCCAACAATGTGCGCCACAGCGCCTCGACGTCGTCATAGGCAACGGCGAAGAACTCTGGAGTGGTCAGGGCGTCGAATTCGGTCTGGTAATCGCGAAGAAGCTTCTGCAACTCGCCGTCCGTCCCTTGGGCTTCCCACGCCTTCTTGGTCTTCACCGGCTTGCCGTGAGCCATCATGTCCCGGGCCTTCATCAGCTGCAGTACCGTCGAGGCCGGTCGTTGGGCCGAGTGCCACTCGAGCCCCAGAGCTTTCCAGACGGCCTGGCGCTTTTCCTTGCCGCTGGCGCGTTCGTCCCAATTGTCGACCCTTAGGTCGCCGACAAAGTTGATGTAGGCTTCTAGCGTGTAGGCAAGCATCGTGATCCCGGCCATGATGTCGAGCCCCACCCCATCCCGCTCGCCACCCGGAGCTAGCGCCTTGTCAATCCGGGCTTTGAGATGGAAGGCCGCAGAGGACAGATCGTTGTGGATCAGATCGATCCGCTCGACCTCGAGCCTCGCGTTAATGCGCTCACCGATCATGCCCCCGCTCTTCGAGCGGTCGCCCGCCCACATCGATCTTAAACGATGCGATCCGCTTCTCACAGGCTTGGATCACCGCACCGCGACTGGGCTTTCCTGGGTAGCGACGAGTGAGCAGTTAGCGCCTCGCGACCGACAACATAGTTCCCAACTTCGCCCGCGGCTGTGAGCCGGACGCGATTCGAACGAGCTCGCACATCCTGAAAGCCGCCCTTCCGAACTTCCTAAATGAGTCACAATGCGACGTTCTAAGACGCCGCTGCATGACCAAGCGCCCCCGCAACGTCAGCTACTACTACGATCGCCACGGCAATATGCGGTGGCGGTTTCGTAAGAAGGGTCTGCCTGAATGTCAGACGCGCGAGACGTTCGATTCCGTTGCGTGGTGGAGTTGGTACGCCGCGGCCTCCTCGGCCGCGCCATCAATTGTAGGGGCAGATCGGACCAAGCCTGGATCAGTCCATGCCCTCGCCGTCGCGTACTATGCCTCCGCTGACTTCCAACGCTTGAGCCAAGCGACACAGCGAACCTACAGGGGAATTCTCGACCGCTATCGAGACAAGTACGGCGACAACCCCATCGCCCTGCTTGAGGCGCGGCACATCCGGGGGCAGATGGACAAGCAGGCAGCAGCACCGACAGCGGCCAACAACATGCTCAAGGTACTTAGGGCGGTTATGCGGTTCGCGATGGCGCGAAGTCTGCTGAGGAGCGACCCAACCGTAGGCGTGAAAATGCTCCGCTACCGCAGTCAGGGCTTTCATACGTGGACCGAAGCTGAAGTCGCTGCTTTTGAACGGCGGTGGCCCGTTGGGACGAAGGAAAGGCTGGCTTTCGACCTTCTACTCTACACCGCGCAAAGATCGGGCGATGTGCGGCAAATGACCAAGCAGCAGGTTCAAGGCGGGCGGGTCACGGTCCGGCAGGAGAAGACCGGCCAGCTCGTCGACATAAGCCAACACCCGCAGCTCAAGGCCTCCCTTGCCGCACGTCCGTCAGAACACTTGGTTCTACTGACGACCGAACAGGGCAAACCATTCACCGCAAAAGGCTTCGGCAACTGGATTAGCAAGGCGGCAGAGCGGGCAGAGTTACCCCACTGTTCGGCGCACGGTCTGCGTAAAGCTGCAGCACGGCGACTCGCAGAGGCCGGCTGCTCGGCACACGAGATTATGGCCATCACCGGCCACCAAACTCTCAAAGAAGTCGAACGGTACACGCGAGAGGCGGGGCGCCGCGACTTGGCGGACAGCGCCATGAAGCGCATCGGGCAAAGTACGCAAGCAGAACAAAATCTGTCTAACCCGGCACCTGCGGTTAGACAGTCCGGAGAATAAGATTATGAAAATATACGATAAAATTTGCGGGGTGGCGGACAGAGAGGGATTCGAACCCTCGGTAGGCTTTCACCTACACACGCTTTCCAAGCGTGCGCGATCGACCACTCCGCCACCTGTCCGTTTCACGCTGCGTCTTGCGCGCCGCCGGAGGTCGATCCGGCGGGAGGCGGGCCTGATAGAACACACTCGCCCCCTCGGCAAGCGCCTCTCGCATCCCCATATGGACTTCAACGCCATTTTCCGATGAGAGAGCCGCAAATGCTGTTCAAGAAGACCGCCGAAATGCCCACGCCCGAGACCGCCCTGCCCGGACGCGCCGAGCCGCTGGACACCGATGTGAACCACTATGTCAGCGGCCATCCGCTGAAGGGGCCCTATCCCGACGGGTTCCAGACCGCCATCTTCGGCATGGGCTGTTTCTGGGGCGTGGAGCGCATCTTCTGGCAGTTGCCTGGGGTGTGGGTGACCTCGGCCGGCTATTCCGGCGGGATTACGCCGAACCCGACCTATGAGGAAACCTGCACCGGCCGGACGGGTCATACCGAGGTGGTCAAGGTCGTCTTCGACCCGAGCGTCATCACCTACGCCGAACTGCTGAAGACCTTCTGGGAGAACCACGACCCGACCCAGGGCATGCGCCAGGGCAACGACATCGGCACCACCTATCGCTCGGCCATCTACACGCTGAACGCCGAGCAGCAGGCGGAGGCCGAGGCGTCGCGCGACGCCTATCAGGCCGCCCTGACCCAGGCCGGGCGCGGGACGATCACCACCGAGATCGAGCCGGCGGGCGACTATTTCTACGCCGAGGGCTATCACCAGGGCTATCTGGCCAAGAACCCGGCCGGATACTGCGGCATCGGCGGGACCGGCGTGGTCTGCCCGATCGGCGTCGGCGTCGACGCCTGACTCTTGCGACGGCCGCCGGGTTTCAACCGGCGGTCAGTCGGCCTATGGATCGGCGAAAAATGGGAGCGCTCATGTCCGCCTTCGTCCATCCTGACGAGATCCGCAGCCGATTTTCGGCAGCCCTGTCCGCCATGTATCGGGCCGAAGTGCCGCAATACGGCGATCTGCTGACGCTGGTGGCGGACATCAATGCGCAGACATTGAAAGCCGACGCCGGCGGCGCGGACCGATTGGCGGCGTCCGGCGAACTGGCGCGTCTGTCGGAGGAGCGCCACGGCGCCATCCGCGTCGGGACGGCCGATGAACTGGCCACGATCGCGCGCGCCTTTGCGGTCATGGGGATGGAGCCGGTCAGCTATTACAATCTGGCGCCCGCCGGGGTGCCGGTCCATTCGACCGCCTTCCGCCCCGTCGATCCGGCGGCGCTCTCGCGCAATCCGTTCCGGGTCTTCACCTCACTGCTGCGGCTGGAACTGATCGAGGACGAAGCCTTGCGCGCAGAGGCGGCCGAGACCCTGGCCCGCCGCGACATCTTCACCCCCGGCGCGCGTGAGTTGATCGAGACGGCGCAGGCCGCCGGCGGTCTGGACGAGGCTCAGGCCGATCGGTTCGTGTTCGAACTGCTGGAGACCTTCCGCTGGCACGCCCAGGCGACAGTCAGCGCCGAGACCTACGAACGCCTGGTCGCCGCCCACCGACTGATCGCTGATGTGGTCAGCTTCAAGGGGCCGCACATCAACCATCTGACGCCGCGCACGCTGGATATCGATGCGGCCCAGGCCGCCATGCCCGCACGCGGCATCAGCCCGAAGGAAACCATCGAGGGTCCGCCCGCCCGCGCCTGTCCGATCCTGCTTCGCCAGACCAGCTTCAAGGCGTTGCAGGAGGCGATCACCTTCCCCGGCGCCGACGGCCCCACGGCGGGCGCCCACACCGCCCGCTTCGGCGAGATCGAACAGCGCGGCTGCGCCCTGACCCCCGCCGGTCGCGCCCTGTATGACGAGGCGCTGGCGAAGACGGACTTCTCCGCCCTGCCCGACGACTGGGACGCCCTGCGCCGCGCAGAGCTGGCCTGGTTCCGCTATCGCGCGACGCCGGAGGGCCTGGCCGGCCGCGCCGAGACCGCCGACCTGGAAGCCCTGATCTCCTCGGGCCACGTCGTCGCCGAACCCATCACCTATGAAGACTTCCTGCCTGTCAGCGCCGCCGGCATCTTCCAGTCCAACCTGGGCTCGGAGGCCCGCGAAACCGCCTATGCCGTCGATCCCGCCAAGGCCGATTTCGAACAGGCGCTGGGCCGCCCGGTCCAGGACGAGATGGCCCTGTACCGCGCCGAACAGGGCGCCTCGGTCGCAGCGACGCTGAAGGCCTTGGGCCTTACGGAGACGGTCTAGTCCGTTCAACCGGATGCGGGGTTGGCGGCGCCCCGCGTCCATCCGGCGTCTTGCCTGATGCGCAGACGCGGATCATAGACGCGGCCGTGAACCCGTCCGCTTCCCCGACCCAGCGCCGTTACGATCTCGACTGGATCCGGGTCGGCGCCTTCGGCCTGCTGATCCTGTATCATGTGGGCCTGGTTTACGGGGTCTATGACTGGCACATCCACAGCGCCCACACCTTCGAGTGGATGCGCGAGGCGATCCTGGTCACCAACCCCTGGCGGCTGACCCTGCTGTTTCTGGTGTCGGGCGCCGCCCTGCGGTTCATGACCTTCCGGCGCACCCCGCGCGAGGTCGCTCGCGCCCGGTTCGAGCGGCTTGTCCCGCCCCTGATCTTCGGCGCCCTGGTTCTGGTGCCGATCCAGTCGTGGATCGAGTCGATGGACAAGGGCGGCTGGCCCGGCGGCGTCGCCGGCTTCGTCGCCTGGCTGGGTCATGAGTTCAGCTGGAGCGGCCTCGCCGACGGCGTGCCGGTCAACCATCTGTGGTTCATCGTCTATATCGCCGTCTACAGCCTGGTCGCCGTGGTCCTGTGGCGCCAGCCCGGCCTGATCGACCGACTGGGGGACGGGCTGGAAAAGGCGCTGACAGGCCCGCGCCTGCTGATCCTGCCGATCCTCTATCTGTTCGCCATCCGCTGGCTGCTCTTTCCCTGGTTCGGCCTGACCAACACCCTGCACAACGACTGGTACAACCACGCCCTGTCGCTGGTCGCCTTCCTGTTCGGCTTCAGCATCGTGGGGCGTGAGAGCCTGTGGCGCACGATGGAGCGCTATCGCTGGATCGCCCTGGCCCTGGCGGCCGTCGCCCTGCCGATCCTGATGGTCCAGGTCTGGCATCCCGGCGCGCGGGCCTTCTGGGGCGTGCCCAAGGCCGCCGTGTACGGCATCGACCAATGGGCGGTGATCGTCGCCATCCTGGGCTTCGGCTATCGCCATCTGCGCGACCGGGGCGGCCCTGCGCTCAACTATCTGACCCAGGCCACCTTCCCCCTCTATCTGGCGCACCAGACGGTGCTGGTCGCGGCCGTCTGGATCATCCGCCCGGCCAACCTGCCGGCGCCGGTCGAACTGCTGTCGCTGATCGCCGTGACCTTCGTCGGCAGTCTGGCGATCTATGAGGTCGTGCGTCGCGTCCCGGCCATTCGCCCGCTGTGGGGGCTGAAGCCGCTGGACGGCCGGCCCTGGCCGCTGGACCTTCAGGCTCTGCTGAAGCCGCAGCTTCGCTATCACCGCCGTCGTCGCCTGCTGGGCGTGGGTGTCGCAGCCCCGCTTCTGGCTCTGACAGTGGTCGCCGTGGCCATCCTGGCCTACCCCGGCTTCAACAATGCCACCCAGTATCTGAGCGAACTGGGCGGAGCGACGGCCAAGGCGCCGATCATCTTCAACGGCGGGGTCTTCGTCGCCGGCGTCATGGCCGGGCTGGCGGGGATCGGCTTCGGCCTGGCCATCTACGCCCTGACCGGCGCGCGGGTCGCGGCCTGGGTCATCGCCATCGTCTTCATCCTGGCCGGCGGCGGCATGTCGGCCTCGACCCTGTGGCCCTGGCCCGATCCGCGCCACATGATCATCAATCTGGCCCTGGGCATCCAGCTGGCGCCGATGCTGCTGCTGTGGGGGCTGGCCAAACGCCGGGACGTGCCGCGCCTGAAGCTCTTCCTCGTCGTCACCTTCGTCGTCATGGCGATCCTGACGGTCCTGACCAAGCACCTCGTCTTCCCCGGCACGGTCAATGACGCCAACGTCGGCTGGTGGGAGCGGCTCTACGCCATCGTACTGGTCTGCTGGGTGGGGGTTGCAGCCTGGGTCCTGGACCGTAAACTGCTTTCGGTCGCCACGGAGTCGCCGCACGGCCGCCCGGCTCCCGCCTCGTTCGACGTTCCGGCCTGACTTCACCCCCATATTTTTTGGTTTCATCAACATTGCGTGATTGAAAATCGCGCGAATGTGATCGATTATGCAGGTCGTGTTGCAGTGCAGCACTCCGCGTCGTCCCCAGCCCTCGGGACGACATCCGGTTCACTCGGGGGCGTCCAGAGCGGCATGAACAAGCTGGCGATCCGGCCTGTCGAACAGGCTGAAATCGAGACGACGATCCACGGCGCGCAAACGCCTAGCTGGTCGTGGCTGCCCGACGAGGCGCCGCTGGCCATGCCGGTTCAGTCCCTGTCCGCGCCCGACGCCGTCGCCGACCTGACGCCCGCGACCTCGCCGCGCACGGTCGCGACGCGCCGCCTGGCCCTGCTGGCCGGCACCATCGTCCTGACCGGCCTGTCGGCCATCACGCCCTTCTACCTGTATGCCCGCAAGGGTTGGGACGGCACCGAGATCCTGGCCTTCAGCCTGTTCATGGTCCTGATCACCGCCATCTCCTGCTGGTTCGTCAGCGGCCTGATGGGCCTGTTCGTCATGCTGCGCGGCAAGGATCAGGCGGACCTCGCCTTCTCGCCGCATCCGCCGATGCCGCGCACCCGCACGGCCCTGCTGATGCCGCTGTACAACGAGGACGCCCGTTCGTCCTTCGCGCGCCTGTCCCAGATCGATTCCTGCCTGGCGCGTCTGGGCGCCTCGTCGGCCTTCGACATCTTCGTGCTCAGCGATTCGACCAAGGAAGACGCCGCCGCCGCCGAGCGTTCGGTGTTCCAGGCGTTCCGCATGGCCGCTAACTCCAAGGCCTTCTACCGTCGCCGCACCGACAACGCCGAACGCAAGGCCGGCAACCTGGCCGAATGGGTCCGTCGTTTCGGCGGCGCCTATGAGAACATGATCGTCCTGGACGCCGACAGCACCATGGCTGGCGAAACCCTGCTGCGCATGGTCGACGCCATGGAACGCAATCCCGGCGTCGGCCTAATACAGACCGCCCCGGTCATCATTAAGGCCCGCACCATCTTCGCGCGCGTGTCGCAGTATTCGGTGCGTCTGTACGGCCGCGTCGCCGCTGCCGGTCTGGCCTACTGGACCGGTTCGGAATCCAGCTACTGGGGCCACAACGCCATCATCCGCACGCGCGCCTTCGCCGCCTGCTGCGGCCTTCCGCACCTGAAGGGCAGAAAGCCCTTCGGCGGTCACATCATGAGCCATGACGTCGTCGAGGCCGCCCTGATGCGCCGCGCCGGCTGGGCCGTCCACGTCACCGCCTCGCTGGACGGATCGTGGGAAGAGACCCCGCCGTCGATCACCGACTTCATCCGGCGCGACCACCGCTGGTTCCAGGGCAACCTCCAGCACCTGGGCCTGATCACGGCCAAGGGCCTGTCGCCGATGAGCCGCCTGCAGCTGCTGATGGGCTGCATGGCCTATCTGTCGTCGCCCCTGTGGCTGGCGTCGCTGATGGTCGGCCTGTTCATCCAGATGTTCTATCCGGTCGACTGGACCAGCTTCTTCTACATCCTGAACCCCCAGTTCACGCCCTTCATGCTGGCCTCATTCCTGTCCGGCGTGCTGCTGATCGGGCCCAAGTTCATGGGCGCCGCCCTGGTCCTCAGCCGTCCGGCCGAGCTGCGCGCCTTCGGCGGCCGTCGCGCCATCGCCAAGGGTATGGCGGCCGAGATCGCCCTGTCGGCCATCCTGGCCCCGATCCTGATGGTCGCCAACACCAAGGCCTTCATCCAGATCGTCTCGGGCCACGACACCGGCTGGTCGACCCAGCAGCGTGAGGCCGACGGCCTGGCCTGGTCCGACGCTTTCCGCGCCATGCGCTGGCAGATGATCGCCGGCGTCGGCTTCTTGATCCCGCTCGCCGTCCGGCCCGACCTGGCCACCTGGTTCGCCCCGATCGTCCTGCCACTGCTGCTGGCCGCCCCGATCACGGTCTGGACCTCGCGCGTCCGCTCGGGCGACAAGCTGGCCGCCAAGGGCTATCTGGTCACCCCGGTCCAGGACGGCGTCAGCGTCTCACCGGCCGTCCTGCACACGCCGCGCTCGCCGCTGCGTGCGGTCGCCGGCGGCGTCCTGGCTCCCGTCGCTGCGCCGGCGATGGTCCCGGCCCGCGCGCCAGAGCGGTAAACGACCGATGCGTGGGGGCCACAGTGTCGCCACAACCGTTACAGCAACGCTCGACGTCAATCTCGATCGGCCTCACCCTAGGCTCCTGTCGTTTGCGGGAGACGTGATTCCATGGCCAAATCCACCGGTTCCGACGCCAAGCCTGACCTGCGGCTCGTCGCGGCCGAGGCCGAGATCTACGACCTGATGAAAGCGCCCGAAACCACCGCCGACCGCGTCAAACGCCTTCAGCTCGAAGCCCACGCACTGGCGCTGGAAGAGATCGAAGGTCTGGAAAAGCTGTTGCTGGAAGCTGCTGCCAAGGCCAAGGCCATTGCGGACGGCGGCGACGCCTATCCGGTCGGCGCCCGCGAGATCGCCTCGCGCCTCGCCGCCGATCTGCCGACCAAGGCCGAGACCATCAAGACCATCGTCCACCGCGTCGGCTGACAACCGAAGCTGGGCCGTCGGAACGACCCGCCCGCCCGTCCGCTTTCCTGAAGACCCCATCTTCAGGAGACGACATCCATGGACGACCGCACCCACACGCGCGCCGAAGACATTGCCGATCAGGAACGCGCCATCCAGCGCGACATCGACGCCAAGGACAAGGCGTCCGGCGATGACAAACCCTCCGGCGCGATGCAGGCCGGCGCCCGCCCCTACCCCGAACCGCCCTTCCCCAAACAGCATCAGACCAAGCCGGGCGACGAGGCGGCGCTGGATCCCGCGCCCCTCTATGATGCGCCCTTCTGGAAGGGGTCGGGCAAGCTAGACGGGTTCGCCGCCCTGATCACCGGCGCGGATTCCGGCATCGGCCGTTCGGTCGCCGTCCTGTTTGCGCGCGAAGGCTGCGATGTCGTCATCTGCCATCTGGACGAGGACGCCGACGCCGAAACCACCAAGGCCGCCGTCGAGGCCGAGGGTCGCCGCGCCGTGGTGCTGAAGGGCGACGTGTCCGACCCCGCCTTCGCCGAGATGGCGGTCAAGGCGACGCTGGACGCCTTCGGCCGCCTGGACGTCCTGGTCCCCAACGCCGCCTTCCAGGAACACGTCCCCGCCTTCGAGGACCTGACCTATGAACATTTCGACCGCACGTTGAAGACCAACCTCTACGGCTATTTCAACATGACCAAGGCGGCGGTCCCGCACATGAAGGCCGGCGGCGCCATCGTCATGACCGGCTCGGTCACCGGCCTGATGGGCAACAAGGATCTGCTCGACTATTCCCTGACCAAGGGCGGCATCCACGCCTACGCCCGTTCGCTGGGCACGCATCTGGCGCCGCGCGGCATCCGCGTGAACGTCGTCGCACCCGGCCCGGTCTGGACCCCGCTGAACCCCGCCGACAAGGACGCCGAGGCGACCTCGAAGTTCGGCGCCGACACGGTGATGAAACGCCCGGCCCAGCCCGAAGAGATCGCGCCCGCCTACGTCTTCTTGGCCTCGCCCCAGATGTCCAGCTTCATCACTGGCGAGATCCTGCCGATCATCGGCGGCTACGCCGGCGGCTAAACCGAAACCGCCGCCCTCCGATCGCGGGGCGGCGGCATCGCCTAGGCTAAGACGTCGTCGTAATCCGGATGCCGCTTGTGCCA
Source organism: Brevundimonas vesicularis (assembly GCF_027886425.1). Lineage (NCBI taxonomy): Bacteria > Pseudomonadati > Pseudomonadota > Alphaproteobacteria > Caulobacterales > Caulobacteraceae > Brevundimonas > Brevundimonas vesicularis. Next base: position 2,632,114 of record NZ_CP115671.1, read on the forward strand.
GGCGACGGCGTAGCTGCACCGGGGAAACAGCTTCAGCCCTGTCAGGCGCGCATGATCGGCCAGGGACTGCATGAACCGCCCGGCAGCGCCTGATCCGCGCAGCGACGGCTCGGCCTCGACATGCAGGATGATCCGCGCATCGCCCTTGACGGCATAGTCGGCCCAGACCAGGCCCGCGCCCTTGTCGTCGTCGAACGCCTGTTCGAACCGGTTGTCGCCTTCGACGTCCTTGAACTGTCCCATCGGGTTCTCCTTTGGCGGATCAACCGCCAAGGCCGCCGGGACGTTCCGTCAGCGTCAGATCGGCTTGTCGTTCAGCAGGTTCAGCAGGCCGATCACGCTCTTGATCGTGAACCAGACGCTGAGCAGGAACCAGATCAGCAGGAATAGCAGCAGGAACGGAATGCCGATCAGCACCACCGACGCCAGGGCGCTGACGAAGATCCCGACCCAGGCCGCGATGGTCCACCAGAAGACCGACCAGAACAGCCAGATCTGCGCCTCGATATGCTGGCGCGCCACGCCCGTCGCCGTCCCGCGCGTGACATAAGACACCACCAGCCCGATCAGAACCAGCACATTGGCGCTGGGGATCGACAGGATGAACAGGGCCCAGGCAATCAGCGCCCCGACCTTGCCCTCGGATGGCTGCCCGGCGATGAAATTGGGTTCGTTCGTCATCGTCGGCCCTTCAGAACAACAGGCTGCGGGGGTGAGGAACGGCCTGTCCGCTCTTCAGTTTCAGCACCCCGAACGCGCCGCGCGCCAGGACCCAGATCGCCAGGGCGAACAGCACCAGCACGCCGATGTTGACCACGATCAGAAGGGCTCCGACGACCGCCGCCCCGACCGCACCGACGATGGTGCGCTGCTGATAGACGGCATGGCTGTGCTCCAGCGGATCCGTCGACCCATCGCGCCGCATCACCGCAAGCAGGGCCACCAGGCACGACACGCCCAGCGTCGGCACCGCCAATAGGATCAGCACATAGATCGCATACAGCCGCATCGGCACGACCGGTCCTTCGCGGCGCGGCGCGGCCTCGGCCGTTAGACGCTGGCGCACCGCGCGCACGGCCGGCGCCGGTTCGGCCTCGACGAGCGTCGGCTCGGACCGGGGCGGAAACGGCGCCGTCGGCCGGGTCGTCGGGCCAGACCGGTCGAAAGGCCCTGGCCCCGGCGTCGGGCGGGTCGAACAGGTCTGGTTCGCGCTCCTCGGCGGTAAACGGCTCCGGCTGGCGCTCGCGCGCACGGCCCGCCAGCGACGCAGGCGAGACGAAGCCGACCTCGGCGTCATGATCGTGGTCGTGATCGCGGGGCGCCGCTGGGTCTTTCGGATCGCCGGGTTCGGCCATGAACAACGCTTCTGTCACGCCGGACGCCCGGCTAGAATCTGCCGACGACAATGGCGGTCGGCGCGGCGCGAAGCAACCGCCCTTACCGCCCCAGCACGATCTCGCAGCCCGGCGCCGCCATCGCCGCCAGGGCGCCCGGCTTTTCGATACGCACCGTGGCCCGCTGCACCCGGCCGTCCTCCAGGCACGCCCGCGCCAGCCGTTCGGCGAAGGTCTCGACCAGCCCCACATGCCCGTCGGCGGCGATGGCGCGCGCGGCGTCGGCCACGGTCTCATAGTTGATGGTGTCGCCCAGACGCTCGATGGGGCGTGGCGCCAGCTCCAGCGTCACATCGATCACCAGCCGCTGCAGCCGCCCCTGCTCGTGGTCATAGACCCCGATCCCGGCCTCGACCTCCAGCCCGCGCACGAACACGCTCAGCCGCTCGAAACGCAACGGATCGTCCGCCGGAGCCGGCGTCGCCAGAGGAGAGGAAACCACGCGCTACTCCTGGATGTCGGGGGTGCGCCAGGCCAGATGCTGGCCCCCGTCGACGGCGATCATCTGGCCCGTGACCATCCGGGCGTCAATCAGCCACAGCACCGCCTCGGCCACCGCTTCGGGGCTGCCGGGCGTTTCCAGCAGGGTGGCGCGCGCCTCGGCGGCGAACTCTTCGGGCGTCTGGTGGATGGACGGCAGGGTCGGCCCCGGCCCCACCCCATTGACCCGGATGCCGGGCGCCAACGCCTGGGCCAGGGTCTGCGTCGCCCACCACAGGCCGTTGCGCGACAAGCTGTAGGAGAAGAAGCGCGGATCCGGCTTCAGCACCTTCTGGTCCAGCAGATTGACGATGGCGCCCTCGACCGCCTGGGCGGCGAACGCCTCGGCCAGAACGATCGGCGCCCTCAGATTGGTGTCGAGATGCAGGTCCCAGCTGTCGCGCGTCAGCGCGCCGATCCGGTCGTCCTCGAACACCGAGGCGTTGTTGACCAGCACGCTGACCGGCCCCAGCGCCTCGACCGCCGCGGGGATCAGCGCCCGCACCTTGGCCTCGTCCGTCAGGTCCGACTGCAACAGGCATGCGCGCCGCCCCAGGCCCGCGATCTCATCGGCCAGGGTCCGGGCGTCGTCGCCCGACGCATGATGATGGATCGCCACGTCGAACCCGGCCTGGGCCAGCTTCAGACAGATGGCCCGCCCGATCCGCCGCGCCCCGCCCGTGACCAGGGCGACGCCCCGCTCGGAGCGAGCAGCCGCCTCAGTCAACCCGACCGAACTCGAACACGTTGAACGCCGCCAGAACGGCGATGAAGCCGAAGATGATGCCGAGAGCCAGCATGGAATGCTCCTGTTGTCCGTCCCCGATTAGAGCGGGATGCGGCGGGGTTCAAGCCGAACGACGGGCGGACCCGGTCTTCGTCGCCTTGTCCGCGCAAAAGAAACGGCGGCCGGAACGCTTCCGGCCGCCGCAGATGAGCTTTGAAGTCAGGTCGGGCGTCGACAGCAAGGCGCGACGCCCGGTCCGACATTCATCAGAAGGTGTAGCGAACACCCAGATAGGCACGACGCGGTTGAACCCACGCGTTGGCTTCACCGAAGGCGTACTGGCCGCTGCCCGCGACCAGCTTCTGCTCTGCGGTGGCGGCCTGGTTGTCCAGGATATTGAAGATGTCCAGGAACAGTTCGGCGTTTCCGATCGGCAGCGGCCGCTGATAGCGGAAGCGCATGTCGAAGGTGTAATACGACGGACCCGTCGCCGAGCCGACGTTGTTCGGCAGAACGAAGGTGTCCTGCACACCGCCCGACGTCGAACCGTTGTCCATCAGCGGCAGATATCGACCGCTGATCAACTGCGCCGGCGTGTAGAGCGCGCCGCTGTTCCAGTTGAAGACGCCCGACACCTGCAGACCGAAGTTGAAGTCGTACGAGGCATACGCCTTGAACTGGTGCTCGATGTTGCCGGGTTGCGGTCCGTACATGTTCGGCGCGCGGGGATCGAGCGCGATCCAGTCGCCCTGGAAGTCGGCGTTGGAGTCGGAGTTCGAGTTCCCTTCGGCCTTGTTGTACGTATAGGACGCCTGCCCTTGCCAGTTGTCGGTCTTGAACTTGGTGACCGTGACTTCGAAGCCGGTGTAGTTGCGCTCTCCGCCGGGCAGCGTGCCGATGACGTAGTTCGAGTTCGGCTTCGACGCGTAGCCGAAGTACGAATACGGCAGATAGTAGAACGAGCCCGGATAGGCGTAACCGAAGGGCGCCGTGGCGGCCGTCAGCGTCGGGTCGGAATACAGCGTCAGATCGAAGTCTTCCAGGATGTCGCGCGTCTCACGACGCGTCACCGTCGCGGTCAGACCGACGCTGGAGCCCAAGGTGGTCGATGCGCCCAGCATGAACTCATCGGTGTAAGGCGTCTTGGTCGCTGGCGAGAACAGGGCGTCCGGCGTGGTCGCGCCGCCACGGGTGCGGAAGGTGACCCAGGTGCCGTTGATGTTGATCTGCTCTTCATCGACAGGTCCCGTCAGGGCGCCTGCGAAGTCCGACATGTTGTTGCGGATGGGGTCGTAATAGCGGCCCGCGAAACCGAACACCTTCGAACGACCGTCTCCGAGCACGTCATAGACGACACTCAGACGCGGCGCATATTCCCAGTCGAAGGTCGCCGTCTTGGAGCCGTCCGAGGCGAAATGCTCCCACTTCTCGGCCCGCACGCCCGCATTGATGGTCAATTGATTAAGGGTCCAGGTGTCCTGCAGATACAGGCTCTGGCCTTCGCTCTTGACCTCGTAAGGCGCGCTGATGGTGCGCAGAGCCCGATAGACGTTGACGTTGCCGTAGGGCGCGCCGGCCGTATTCGTGAAGCGATAGGCGTTCAACTCAGCCTGGGAGACGGTGCCGTCCAGGTTGGTGTCGACCGCCGCACGCGCCGTGGCGTTGCCCTGAATCGCGGCCAGAACCCGCGCATTGTCGGCCTGTACGATCGCACGACCAGTCCATGCGTTCGCGCCGCTGGCTGTCGTGTAATCGAGGTAGGTGGTGCCCGAATAGATCGGGGCCAGCGACTGATAGGTCACGCCGCCCGGAACAGTTCCGTTTTCCTCATACACGTTCTCGGTGTTGATGTAGCCGCCTTTGAAGGTGTGGCTGCCGAACGCGGTGTCGAGATAATATTCGAAGTTCAGGCCGAACTCGTCGCGATTGCGATACGTTTCCAGATTCGAACCTGCGCCACCCAAGCTACGCTGGGCGAGGGTCGATCCCGCCGAGTTTCGATAAGTGACGGTGTCACGCACCGACTGATCTGCGGAGCTTGTCGTGACCTCGCCTTCGTGACGGAACCAGTAGGCGCCCAGTTGCAGTTCGCCCCAGGTACGGCCGTACTCGACCTTGTAGTTCTTGCCTCCCTGCTCCTGCGCTACACTGCGATTATTGAGGGTCGCAGACGAGCTTGAACCGCTGATGCTGGTCGGATCATCGAAGTAGCTGGCGGTCAAACGGTCATCGTCGGTGATCTGCCAGGTCAGCTTGCCGAATGTATATTCGGCGTCATTGGTGACGGTGCGCAGCACATCGCCGCTATTGATGTCCAGAACCTCGTCTTCACGGTGCGATTTTTTGTACGAGCCATAAAACCACAGACGGTCGCGGATGATGGGTCCGCCCAGGGTCGCGGCGGTGTCATAGGTAGAGAAACCGCCCGAAGTGGTGTGCTCGTCTTTGGCCACCAGTCCATCATTCTGGAAGTAATAGTTCAGCGAGCCGTGGAACTCGTTGCCGCCCGATTTGGTGACGACACGCGAGATCAGACCGGAACCGCCGGCGTACTCGGCGGGCACGCCGCTGACGATGACTTGTTGTTCCTGAATGATTTCGGAGTTGAAGTTGGACCCGAACGTCCCGGTCGACGGGTCAGTCACGTCCACCCCGTCCAGATAGTAGACGTTGTCGGTCGACGAACCGGTCGCACCGCCGATGTCCGAATAGTTGATCCCGGAACGCGAGGAGGGGTTCCCGCTGCTTGACGGCTTAACGCCGGGAACCAACTGCAGATAGCTTTGATAGCTACGTCCCGTCGGCAGCGAATCCACCACGCCCAAGGTCAGCGTCGTTCCAACCGTCGCAGAAGTGACGTCCACCGAGGCGAGGGACGTACCGGTCACGACGATATCGCCCAGTGTCGAGACGTCGCTCCCCGTCAGTGAATAGCCGATTGACCGTTCCTGGCCGCTCACCACGGCCACATTACTCGCAGTGAAGGAATCATATCCCGAGGCCACCACAGCGACGGAGTAGTTTAGCGCGGGGTCCAGGCCGGACAGTCGCACAAAACCGCTGGCATCCGTCACACCAGTCTTGGTGACTAGGCTGCTTGGCGAGCTGACCGTGACCGTTGCTCCGGGAACCGGCTGACCGCCCGTCTGCACGGAAATGCGAAGCGCGCCCGTCTGAGACTGCGCGTGCGCCACGCTCGGCAGGGCGACCAGCGACATGACGGGAATCGCGGCCAGCAAGGCGCCGCCTACGACGGTGCTGGCCAAAAGGCGTTGACGGATACTGCGACTGTTCAAAACGAACCCCTCCTTGAAAAGAGCCCCACGACCGATCGACATCCCCATGCCGATGGCCCCCGGCGCACACCCAGGGCGGGTGTGGTGAAGGGGAGCCTAAGCAGACGCGCCGCATTCGCCACGATTATTACACGACCGTCATAAAACAGCGTCACGCCGTGCCAATATTGCCACGTATAAGCCACACTTCATATTGCAATGTTATAACGGTTTTATTTCAGGGACAGTTTGAGACCCCAAATAGATACGCTAGTGGTTAAACACGCCAGTTTTTCATAGAGTTGGCTCATCCATGACCTGGCGCACCCACGTCGAACCCTTCACTCGCCCGCTCTTCTTCGCCTGGTCGCGGCTGACGCGGGGTAAGACGCTGGGCGTGCGGGGGGTGGCGGTGGATGCGCAGGGGCGGGTGCGGCACACCTATCTGAAGGGCTGGCGGTTGCCGGGCGGCGGGGTGAACCCCGGCGAGACGACGCACGCCGCCGTGGTGCGCGAACTGCGTGAAGAGGCCGGTCTGGTCGCGCGCGGGGCGCCGCGCCTGATCTCGATCCATTCCAACGAGCGCTTCTTTCCCGGCGATCATATCGCCGTCTTCCGCATCGACGCCTTCGATGTGGGCGAGCGCACCAGCCACGGCGAGATCGCCGAGGTCGGCTGGTTCTTTCCCTCCGCCCTGCCCGACGACGTGAACCGGGCTGTCGCGCGCGCCTGGCCGAAATCTTCGACGGCGCCCCGGTCGATCCGGATTGGTGAGACCCCAAGGCTGAGCAACGTCCGCATCTGACGCAGGCGCGTGGCAGCGTCCGCCCATGACCCAAGCCGCCCCCGTCTATCGCGTCCGCTCGCAGGAGATTTGGGACCTGGCCCGCGACGACTATCTGGCGGGCGAGCCGGCGCGGATCGTCTGCCGCCGTTACGACCTGGGCCTGTCGGCCTTCCGCATTCGCGCGCGCAAGGGCAAGTGGCGGCGCGGGGACCAGGACGATCCCGACCTGTACGATCCCGCGCTCGAGCTGGAGGCGGTCGAGGACCTCGCCTTCTCCGACATGGCCGACACGGCGCGCCGTCGCCTGCAACTGGCCCTGATGGACGGCGAGGCGACCGAGGCCCAGCGCTGGCTCAGGATCTTCGAAACCCTGTCTTCGATGGCGTCCCAGACCGGCGATGTGCACACATTGCACCCTGATTTTCCGCCCCGACCGTCTGATGGGACCGCCCCGCCCGTCCCTCGCCCCTCGACGGACGACGCCGGGTCCGGACCGGGCGAAGCGCACCGATTGCACTCTGATTTCCCTTCGGACGACCCAAGCCGGTCCGGCGCGCCCCTCAATCGGGCCGAGCGCCGCCGCCTGCGCCGCGCCCAGCGCCGCACGCCGCCCTCTGCAAGTCCTGAAAGCCATGCTAGCCAAGGGCCATGAACCCGTCCCTGCTCGCCATCCTCGTCGTCATCCTGGCCGGCGGCGCCACCGCGCTTCAGGCCCCGACCAACGCCAAGCTGGCGACCGCCGTGGCCTCGCCGGTCAACGCCGCCTTCATCTCCTTTGCGGTCGGGACCACGGTGTTGGGGATCTTGGCGGCGATCCTGCACATCCGGCCGGACATGGCCGCGACGCGGACGCTGCCTTGGTATGCCTGGCTGGGCGGGGCCTACGGCGCCTGTTTCGTGGTCGCCGCCGCCTGGGGCGTGCCTCGCCTGGGCGTGGCGATGACCATCACCCTGATGGTCGGGGGCCAGCTGTTGCTCAGCCTGGCGCTGGATCATTTCGGGGCGCTGGGCGTGCCGCGCCAGCCGCTGAACATCGGCCGCATCGCCGGGGTGGGGCTTGTTCTGGCCGGCGTCCTTCTGGTCCGGCGCTCTTGACCCTATATCGGGCGCGATGACCGAGGAGACGCCTGATTCCCGACTGAAAGCCGCCGCCCTGATCGCCGACGAGGCGCGCCGGGCGCCGGACAAGCCGGGCGTCTATCGCATGTATGGCGAGGATGGGTCGTGCCTGTATGTCGGCAAGGCCAAGTCGCTGAAGAAGCGCATCATCCAGTATGCGCAGGGGCGTTTTCACACCCAGCGGATCGGCCTGATGGTGTCGCAGACCCGGTCGATGGAGCTGGTGGTCACCGCCACCGAGACCGAAGCCCTGCTTCTGGAATCCAACTTCATCAAGAAGCTGAAGCCCCGCTTCAACGTGGTGCTGCGCGACGACAAGTCCTTCGCCGAACTGATGATCCGCCGCGACCACCGCGCGCCCCAGGTCAGGAAGCATCGCGGCGCCCACACGACGCCCGGCGACTACTTCGGCCCCTTCGCCTCGACCTGGGCGGTCAACCGCACGCTGAACACCCTGCAGAAGGCCTTCCTGCTGCGCTCCTGTTCCGACAGCGTCTATGAGACCCGCACCCGTCCCTGCATGCTGCACCAGATCAAGCGCTGCTCGGCGCCCTGCACCGGCCTGATCAGCCTTGAGGACTACGGCGAACTGGTCACCGAGGCCGAACAGTTCCTGCGCGGCAAGTCCCGCGCCGTCATCGGCCGCCTGTCCAAGGAGATGCAGGCGGCGTCGGACGAGATGGATTTCGAACAGGCCGCCCGCGTGCGCGACCGCATCCGCGCCCTGTCGGCCATCGCGATGGAGAATTCGGTCAGCGCCGACAGCGTGGCCGAAGGCGACGTCTTCGCCCTGCATTCCGACGGGGGCCAGGCCTGCGTCCAGGTCTTCTTCTATCGCGCCGGCCAGAACTGGGGCGGCCGCGCCTATTTCCCGCGCGTGGACAAGACCGACACCGATCCCGAGATCCTGGCCGCCTTCCTGGGCCAGTTCTACGAGGACAAGCCGATCCCGCGCCTGATCCTGTCCAACGTGCGCCCGCACGAGCTGGAACTGCTGGAAGAGGCCTTCTCGATGAAGGCGGATCGCAAGGTCGAGATCGTCCGCCCGATGCGCGGCGAGAAGCTGGCCTTGGTCGACCACGCCCTGACCAATGCGCGCGAGGCCCTGGGCCGTCGCCTTGCCGAAAGCTCGGCGCAGGGCAAGATCCTGGACGAGGTGTGCGAGGCCTTCGGCCTGGAGAGCCGGCCCGAGCGGATCGAGATCTACGACAACGCCCACATTCAGGGGACCAATGCGGTGGGCGGCATGGTCGTGGCCGGCCCCGAAGGCTTCCAGAAGTCGCAGTATCGCAAGTTCAACATCCGGGGCGAGGATCTGACGCCCGGCGACGACTACGGCATGATGCGCGAGGTGATGCGTCGTCGCTTCTCACGCCTGGTCAAGGACGAGGAAGAGGGCGAAGACGTCGTCCGCCCCGACCTGCTGCTGATCGACGGCGGTGCGGGACAGTTGGCCGAGGTGCTGGCGGTCATGGCTGACCTGGGCGGGCTGGACGACATCACCGTCGTCGGCGTGGCCAAGGGGCCCGATCGCGACGCCGGCCTGGAGAAGTTCTTCATGCCCGGCAAGGCACCCTTCATGCTGCCGCTGAAGTCGCCGGCCCTCTATTACCTGCAGCGGCTGCGCGACGAGGCCCACCGCTTCGCCAACGGCGCCCACGCCAAGCGTCGCTCGATGGACATCAAGAAGAACCCGCTGGACGAGATCGAAGGCGTCGGCCCCGGCCGCAAGAAGGCCCTGCTGCACGCCTTCGGCTCGGCCAAGGGCGTCAGCCGCGCCTCATTGGCCGATTTGGTCAAGGTTGACGGCATCAACCAGCCCCTCGCCGAACGCATCCACGCCTTCTTCCGTAAAAGCTGAGCCGGAGCTAAGACACCGACCATGAGCGACATCGAAGACGAACTGACCGCCGGCTATCGCCGCTTCCGCGCCGAGCACTGGCCGACGGCCCGCGCCGAGTACGAAACCCTGGCGACAAAGGGCCAGAAACCGCACACCCTGATCGTGGCCTGTTCCGACAGCCGCGCCGATCCGGCCCTGATCTTCGACGCCAAGCCGGGCGAGCTGTTCGTCGTGCGCAACGTCGCCAATCTGGTCCCGCCCTATGAGCCGGACGGCAAGCTGCACGGCGTGTCGGCGGCGCTGGAGTTCGGGGTCAAGGTGCTGGGCGTCAAGCGGATCGTGGTCATGGGCCACGCCCACTGCGGCGGGGTCAACGCCATGATCAACGGCGCCCCTGAAATCGTCGCCGACTTCGTCGCCCCCTGGATCGCGCAAGGGACGCCCGTCGTCCAGCACGTCGCCGAGACCGTCGCCCCCGACCAACTGGAGCGCACGGCCGAAGAAGCCATCGTGCGGCTGTCGATCCGGAACTTGCGCACCTTCCCCTGGATCGCCGAGCGCGAAGCCAAGGGCGAACTTCAGCTCAGCGGCCTGCATTTCGGCATCGCCGAGGGCGCGCTTACGGCCCTGACCGACAAGCCCCGGTTCGAACCGTTGGATTGAGCGGCGAACCGTGTCACACCCGGCGCGTTGCAACGGACATGACGATGACCTCCGCCCACCGCGCCAACCCCATTCCCAACATCCTGACCGGGCTGCGTCTGGCGGCCGGGGTGGTGATGTTCGCCATGATGGCCGGGGCCGCGCCGGGCGCGCTTGAGGCTTGGCTGTCGCCGGAAACCCAGGGGCGGTTCAGCGTCTGGGCCTTCTGGATCTTCGTGATCGCCGCCTCGACCGACTGGGTCGACGGCTACCTCGCCCGGCGCTGGAACGCGACCACCCGCTGGGGCGCCATTCTCGATCCCATCGCCGATAAGGTGCTGGTGACCGGCGCCATCCTGGGCGTCCTGGCCTCGGGATCCCTGCCCGGCATCGCCCTGCCCTGCGGCCTGATCCTGTTCCGCGAATTCGCCGTCTCCGCCCTGCGCGAGACGATGGCCGGCCGCATCGAACTGCCGGTCACCCTGGCTGCCAAGTGGAAGACCACGGTGCAGATGGTGGCGCTCGCCGCGCTTCAGCTGACCCTGCTGTGGGGCGCCTTGGGCCTGCAGAACGACGACGGATCGCCGCTGGCCTGGCAGCCGGCGTTCGAATCCTTCGCCATCTTCCTGATCTGGTTCGCCGCCATCATCACCCTGTGGACCGGCTGGCAGTATTTCAGCGAAGCCCGTCGCCAGATGCGCGACCTTTAAGGGCGCAGCGTCAGCCCGGCCGGCGTGGCGGAAAAGGCGGAGAGCCGGCCCAGATAGCTCATGCCCAGCAGGGAGTATTCCAGCCCCTGCTCCACCACCAGGGCCTCGACCCGGTCCACCCGCGCGCCTGCGACCGAGATCGTCTTCAGCTGAACCGGCGCGGCGCGCACGACCCCCGATGCGGTCTGGACCGTGCCGGTGAAGGCTTCGGGTTCGGGATCGACGCCCAGCCTCAGGGCGTCGGCGCGCGTCAGGGCGACCACGCTGGCGCCCGTATCCACCAGCACCCGCACCGCCTTGCCGTCGATATTGGCCTCGGCCCAATAGTGGCCGTCCGCGCCCTTGACTACCTGGGCGTCGGTGCCGGAGGCGCCGACCGCCGCCTCGACCACGGGCGTCGCCGCTTGGGCCATGCCGTCGCCTTCCAGATGGCGGATCGTCAGAGCCGTGCCGAACGACGCCATGAGAGCGAAACCGAGGATGACGACAGACTGGGTATCGATGCGAACCATGCCTCTGTCTTAGAGGCGCGGCGTTTGGATGGGGTGAAACGACGTGGCTGACGAAAGCTTAAGCCGCGAACCGCTAGCCCAGCTTGGCCGGATCCACCTGTCTACGGCGCGACGGCAGGTCGGCCATGACCGTCGCGCGCTCGGCGTCGCTCAGCGCCCGCCAGCCGGCGATCTCCTTCAGCGTGCGAAAACAGCCCAGGCACAGGCCGCTCTCGCCATCGACTGCGCACACCATGACGCAGGGCGTGGCGATGGCCTTTGGCGGTCCGGGCCGGTTCGGGGTCGTCGCGCTCATTGTGACACAGTGGCGAAAATCACTCCGACTCCTGACGAATAAAGTTGCAAATTCACGAAACTGTCTTATATCGGCTGATGACGCGAAACGACTGACGGTGGAATCCCATTGGTACGACGCGTCTCTTTTCATCGTTCTGCGAAAGGAGACGCCAAGATGAACGATAAGGAGCGTAACCTCCAACACGCCATGATGTCCTTCGCCCTTTGGGGCGGGATGCTGGTCAACAGTCGGCACATGCCGTCGAACTCGGGCCGGGTGGTCAGCCATCCGTCCAACTTCGTACCCTATACGATCAAGAAACGCTGACGACCCGCTCGGTTCACAGCCTGAAGAAGCCCCGGTCTCGCCGGGGCTTTTGCAATTCCGGGCTTGCCTGACGCGGCGTTCGCGGTCGATGACGGGCGCGAAGACGGAGACGATGCATGGGCCTGATCACCGAAGAGAAGCGGGGCGCGATCCTGATCTGGACGCTGAATCGCGAGGCGCGGCTGAACGCCCTGCCCGATCTGCGCGACGGCGACGAGGTCGCGGCGGCGTGCGAGCGGGTCAACGCCGATCCGTCGATCCGCTGCGTGGTCCTGACCGGCGCCGGGCGGGCGTTCTCGGCCGGCGGCGATCTGACGGCGATGCGGGACAGGCGCGACCTGTTCGAGGGTTCAGGCGCCGCCATCCGCGAACGCTATCGCCGGGTCGTCCACCGGATCGTGCGGTCGCTGTATGGGCTTGAGGTTCCGCTGATCGCCGCCGTCAACGGGCCGGCGATGGGGCTGGGCTGCGATATCGCCGGCCTGGGCGATATCCGTATTGCCTCGGACCGCGCCAGCTTCGGCGTGCCCTTCCTGAAGCTGGGCATCATTCCCGGCGACGGCGGGTCTTGGCTGCTGCCACGCAACATCGGCTATGCCCGCGCCGCCGAACTGCTGTTCACCGCCCGCTCCATCGATGCCGCGACGGCCGCCGAATGGGGGCTGGTCAATCGCATGGTCGCGCACGACGACCTGATGACCGAGGCCCTGGCTGTCGCCGTCCAGGTCGCGGCCCAGCCGCCGCAGGCCCTGCGTATGGCCAAGACCCTGCTGCGTCAGGGCCGAGACACGACCTTCGACCAGATGCTGGAGATGTCGGCGGCCATGCAGGCGCTCGCCCATCTGACCGAGGACCATCAGGAAGGCGTCGCCGCCGTGCTGGAAAAGCGGCCGGGCAATTTCACCGGCCGCTGATCCGACGTTCTATTTCGTCTTCATGGCCTCGCTGGGCCCGACGCCGGCGGCGACCGCGCGTTTGGCCCCGGCGGTCTCGCCCGGCTTCATGAACTTGACCAGCACCCGCTGTCCGATCAGCAGGGGCGCATCGCCGGCCGAGGCGACCACTTCCACCACCCGCTCGTCGCTGCGCTGCGAGGGGTCGTCAGAGGCCAGTTTGCGCGCGCCGAACACGGCGGCCCGACGCATGACGGCGCCGATATAGACCTTGCTGGCGTCGCCCTCGGGGCTGATCTCGACGGCCTGGCCGTCGGTCAGGTTCGGCAGGTCGCTCTCGACCACCTCGGCGCGGACGATGCGCGGCGCGTCGGGTTCCAGGTCGAACATGTTGGAGACGTTCAGGGTCGAGGCGCCGGCGCCGGGGTTGGCGTAGCGGCGCACGATCCGGCCGTTGGTCGGGGCGCGGATGACCGTCAGTTCCTGATTGTAGCGGGCCTGATCCAGCTGGGCGCGCGCGGTCTGGACGGCGGCGACCTGCGACCCCAGGCGGGCCTGGGCGGTGGCGATGGCGTCCTGGGCCTGGTCCATGCGCTGGGCGGCGACGAAGTTGGTGGCGACCAGGCGTTGCAGGCGCTCCTGCTCGCGCTGGGCGGTGCGGATGTCCACGCGGATCTGGGCCAGTTGGCTTTCGGCCTGGCTGACGGCGGCGGCCGCAGCCTGCACCGCCAGACGCGCCTCGTCGTCTTCCTGACGGGCCAGGATCTGACCGGCGACGACGCGATCGCCTTCCTGAACCAGGACGTCACGGACGATGCCGCCGCGACGGGCCGCGATCTGGATGATGCCGCCCTCGACGTCGACCTTGCCATTGGCGATGGCCGCATAGGGGCTGTCGACCTTGGTCGCCGCCGCCTTCTCCTGCTCGGCCTTCTTGGTCTTGGCGGCGGACTGGAACAGCATGAAGCCGACCGCCAGCACGATCACCAGCAGCAGGCCGATCCAGGTGCGTTTTTTCTTCAGAAAGCCGGGCATTGGCGTGTCGTCCTAAGGGAAATCTTCGTGTCGGTTAGTGGGACGCCAGGATGGCGTTCGGATCAGGGATGCGGCGCTGGTCGTCCAGGATCTTGCCGTCCTCGATGTGGATGACCCGGTCGGCCCAGGCCTCCAGGCGCGGATCGTGGGTCACGCAGATGACGGCTGCGCCGTGTTCGGTGGCGGCGCGGCGAAGCAGCTTGATGACCACTTGTCCGTTTTCGCCGTCCAGGGCGGAGGTCGGTTCGTCGGCGAACAGGATCTTCGGGTCCTTGGCCAGGGCGCGGGCGATGGCGACGCGCTGCTTTTCACCGCCCGACAAAGCCGCCGGCCGCTGGTGCAGACGGTGGCCCAGACCCACCTCTTCAAGGGCGATGGTGGCGCGCTTCTTGGCCTGGCCCGCGGTCAGCCCCTGGAACTTCAACACCGTCTCGACCTGCTGAAGCGCCGTCAGCGCGGGAAACAGGTTGAAGCCCTGGAAGATGAAGCCGCAATTATCCAGGCGGAATTTGTCGATCCGGCCCGAGGACAGCTTCCACAGATCGTCGACGTCCAGCACGTCCACCCGGCCCTCTTCGGGCTTCAGCAGGCCCGACAGGGCTGCGATCAGGGTGGACTTGCCCGAGCCGGAGGGCCCCATGACCATGGTCAGGTCGCCATGCCGCGCATCGAAATCGACGCCCTTCAGCACATCCACCCAGGCCTTGCCGGACTTGAACCGCTTGACCAGGCTTTTGGCCTCGATAGCGAAATCGCCGTGCTTGCCGTGAACCTTTGTATGAACGTTCATCGCAGCAGGTCCGCCGGTTGGCTGTTCTTGAGGATGCCCAGCGACAGCAGGCCGGACACCATGGCGATGGCGATCAGGCCGATGCCGACGATGATCAGCAGCGACAGCGGCAGGGCGATGATCACCGCCCCCATCATCGCCAGCAGCGACACCAGCCAGGTCAGGACGATGGCCGCGATGACGCCGACGACGCCGACCCAGAAGCTGAGCTCGACCACGATCCGACGCAAGGACCCCATGCTGACGCCCAGGGCCCGCAGAGAGGCGAACTCCTTGATGTTGGCCATGATGGCGCCGCGCAGGGTCTGCCATGTGATGGCCACGCCGATGATGATCCCCAAGACGACGCAGCCGCCGATGATGATGACCAGGATGCCTTCCTCGAACATGGCGCCGGCGTTGGCGTCGGCGAGTTGCTGCTTGGTCCACGCCTTCCACTGACCGGCGCCCATGGCGTTCAGCTGGGCCACCACGATGGGCGCGCGGGCCGGATCTCGCAGCTTGACCATCAAAGGACCGACGCGCGGACCCGTGTCGGCCTGGCCCAGCATCCGCAGGGTGTCGCGCGACATGACCACGCCCGGCTGCATCATATTGGGATAGCCGCGCGTCACGCCGACGACGGTGACGGTCTGGCCGTTGTACAGGGCCTTGTCGCCCAGCTTCACGCCCAGGGTCGTCAGGGCCGTCTCATCGACCGCCACGGTGTAGGGTTGGCGCAGCGCATCGACCAGTTCCTGCGAATAGTCGGTCGGGATGGTCACCGAGCCAGGACGAGTGTCGATGATGCTGGCCTGAACGAACTTCTGCCGCGGCGCGCCCTGCGACGCATTGTCCGCCTGGCTCTTGGTCGGATCGACGTTCTTGATGTTCTGGAAGGTGCCGCCGGCGCCGTCCAGCGGCATGACCTCGACCACCTCGGGGTGATTGTAGGCCAAGGGGATGAACCGGCGGGGCACGCCCGACGGCCCGCCGATCAGGCTCTTGGCGCCGGGCTGCATGATGAAGATGTCGGCGTTCGACCGTTCGATGGTCGCGGTGAATCCCTTGCCGATGCCGATGAAGACGCCGGTCATCGCCAGGACCAGAAGCCCCGACAGGGCCAGGGCCATGACTGCCGCCATATAGCGACGCCACTCGAACAGCAGTGTTGATAGCGCAAGCGACATTGTCGTCGATAAACCCCCGGTACTTGCGCCTATCTGACCGTGCGCCCCCTCACCGCCAAGTTAAATCGGGGTAAGGCTTGTGAACCCTTGTCATTGCGGGTTCGAAATCAGGGGATTAAGGGCCTTACAGCCTCTTGGCGCCCACCCTTCGTCGGCGCTAGTTACAACATAACAGATGGGACAGGCCGTCCCACGCTCTGGGAAACACGCCTTCATGTCCTTGCCCTCGCTTCGTCTCACCGCCTCGCTGGCCGCGCTCGGCGCCGCCACCGCCGTCCTGTCCGCGCCTGCGACCTCCGCGCGCGCCGACGAGGGCATGTGGACCTTCGACAACTTCCCCATCGCCACGGTGAACGAGAAGTACGGCACCAACATCGACCAGGCCTGGCTGGACCGCGTGCGCAACGCCGCCGTCCGCCTGCAGGGCTGCTCGGCCTCGCTGGTGTCGAACGAAGGCCTGGTGCTGACCAACCACCACTGCGTGGTGTCGTGCGTTCAAGACCTGTCCACGGCCCAGAACGACTACGTCAAGAACGGCTGGATGCCCGCCACCCGCGAGGAAGAGAAGAAGTGCCCCGGCCAGACGGCCGAGATTCTGACCGACATCGTCGACGTCACCGACCGCGTGACCAGCGCTGGCGCCGGTCTTGAGGGCGCCGCCTTCGTCCAGGCCCGCGCCGCCGAGATCGACAAGATCCAGAAGGAGACCTGCGGCGACGATCAGAAGCTGACCTGCCAGGTCATCAGCTTCTATCGCGGCGGACAGTACAAGCTCTACAAGTTCCGCAAGTATGACGACGTGCGCCTGGTCTTCGCGCCCGAGTTCCAGGCGGCCTTCTTCGGCGGCGACCCGGACAACTTCAACTTCCCGCGCTACGCCCTGGATGCCGGTTTCCTGCGCATATACGAGGACGGCAAGCCGGTCGCCACGCCGAACCACCTGACCTGGAACGCCAATGCGCCCAAGGAAGGCGACGTCACCTTCGTCGCCGGCAACCCCGGCTCGACCCAGCGCCTGCTGACCGTGGCCCAGCTGGAAACCCTGCGTGACCAGCAACTGCCGATCAGCCTGATCCAGACCTCCGAACTGCGTGGTCGCCTGCTGGAATATTCGACCACCGGCGAAGAGGCCAAGCGTGTTTCGGTCGATCCGATCTTCGGGCTGGAGAACGGCTTCAAGGTCAACTACGGCCAGCAGGGCGCCCTGACCGACCCGGCCTTCATGGCCACCAAGCGCCGCGAAGAGCAGGAGCTGCGCCAGCGCGTCGCCGCCGACCCGGCCCTGGCCCAACGCATCGGCGATCCGTGGGCCGATCTGGAACGCGCCTCGAGCGCCCAGCGCGACCTTTATCTGCCCTATCGCCAGTTGGAATCGGCGGCGGGCCAACGCTCGTCGCTGTACAGCTACGCCAAGGCCATCGTCCGCGCCTCCAAGGAACGCGCCAAGCCCGTCGCTGAACGCCGCGCCGGCTATTCTGACGCCGACATCGCCTCGCTGGGCCGTCGCCTGGCGACCGAGACGCCGATCTCGACCGATCTGGAGAAGATCTATCTCGACTTCTGGCTGTCCAAGACCCGTGAGTATCTGACGGTCGACAATGCGAACGTGAAGGCGCTGCTGGGCAAGGAAAGCCCTGAGCAGATCGCGGAGCGTCTGGTCGACGGCACGCGCCTGGCCGATCCCGCCTTCCGCGCCCAGGCCCTGGCCATGACGCCGGAGCAACTGGCCGCCTCAGGCGATCCGCTGATCCAGTTCGTCCTGGCCAATGACGATGCGGCTCAAGCCGTGCGCACCCAGTGGGAATCGGCCGTGTCCGGCCCGACCAGCCGCGCGGGCGAAAAGATCGCCCAGGCCCGGTTCGCGGTTTACGGCACCAACCTGTACCCCGACGCGACCTTCTCCTTGCGCCTGTCCTACGGCCAGGTGAAGGGCTGGACCTATCGCGGCGTGACCGTCGAACCCTTCACCCAGATCGGCGGCCTTTATGAGCGCAACACCGGCGCTGAGCCCTTCAACGCGGCCGAGGACTGGCTGGCGGCAGAGGGCAAGGTCAACAAGTCGACCGTCTATGACTTCGTCTCGACCAACGACATCATCGGCGGCAACTCGGGCTCGCCCGTGATCAACGCCAAGGGCGAAGTCATCGGCGCCGCCTTCGACGGCAACATCCACTCGCTGGGCGGCAGCTTCGGTTACGATCCCGAGCTGAACCGCACGGTGACGGTCTCGACCGCCGCCATCACTGAGGCCCTGCGCAACGTCTACAACCAGCCGCGCCTGCTGCGCGAACTGGGCGTGCGGCGCTAAGACGAGAACGAAGAAGTCTCCTCCCCGCGGCGCGGGGAGGGGGACCGCGAAGCGGTGGAGGGGCTCTTCCACCACACAATCGCCTGTAAAGTGCCCAAGAGCCCCTCGTCACGACGCTGAAGAAGCGCCGCGCCACCTCCCCGCAAGGCGGGGAGGAGACCTAAAGGACACCGCCCATGCGCCCTCTCCTCCTCGCCTCCGCCGCCGTTTTCGCCTTCGCCGCCACCTCGGCCAGCGCCGAGGAAGGCATGTGGACCTACGACAACTTCCCCATCGCCCGCGCCAACCAGACGCTGGGGACCAATATCGATCAGGCCTTCCTGGATCGGGTGCGGCTGTCGTCGGTGAAGTTCGGCGGCTGTTCGGCGGGCGTGGTGTCGGGCCAGGGCCTGGTGATGACCAACAACCACTGTGTCGCCACCTGCGTGGCCAACCTGTCCACGCCGCAGCAGCAATATGGCGAGACCGGCTTTACGCCCAAGACGCGCGAGGAGGAGCGCAAATGCCCCGGCGCCACGGCCGAGATCCTGACCGACATCTCCGACGTCACCGAGCGGATGCACAAGGCCGGCGAAGGGCTTGAGGGCCAGGCCTTCACCCAGGCGCGCGAGGCCGAGGCCGGCCGGATCGAGACCGAAGCCTGCGGAAACGATCCCAAAATCCGCTGCCAGGTCGTCAGCCTGTACCGGGGCGGCCAGTTCAAACTCTACAAATACCGCAAATACAGCGATGTGCGCCTGGCCTGGGCGCCGGAAGACCGCGCCGCGACCTTCGGCGGCGATCTGGACAACTTCTCCTTCCCGCGCTTCGCCATCGATGCCGCCTTCATCCGCCTGTATGAAGACGGCAAGCCGGTCGAGACGCCGATCCACTTCGCCTGGAACGCCGACAAGCCGACCGAGGGCGAGGCCGTCTTCATCACCGGCAATCCCGGCGCCACCCAGCGCCTGCTGACGATGGATCAACTGGCGACGATCCGCGACGTGGTCCTGCCGCTGGATCAGTTGGTCGCCTCGGAGCTGCGCGGTCGTCTGATCCGCTATTCCGAAGAGGGCGAGGACCAAGCCTTCATCGCCATGGACCCGATCGTGGGCGTGGAGAACACCTACAAGCGCGGCCTGGGCCGGATGCGCGCCCTGACCGACGCCCAGTTCATCCAGGCCAAGGCCGCGGCCGAGGTCGACTTCATGCAGCGCTACGCCGCCGCCAACGGCAATGGCCCCGATCCCTGGGGTGCGCTGGAAGCGGTCCAGCCCATCGCGCGCGAACTCTATGCCCCGACCGCCCTGCTGGAAGGCGGCACGGGCCTGGGCACCACCTCGGTCGCCGGTGGATCGCAGCTGTTCCAGTGGACCAAGGCCATCGTGCGCGGCGCGCAGGAGCGGGCCAAGCCGTCGGACCAGCGTCTGGCCGAGTTCGCCGACAGCCGCCTGCCGGGCGTCGAATCCGGTCTGTTCGCCGAGCGGCCGACCTATCCCGAGCTTGAGCAAATCCGGCTGGAATGGTGGCTATCCAAGACGCGCGAATGGCTGACGGTGGACAGCCCCTATGTTCGCACCCTGCTCGGCAAGGAAAGCCCCGAAGAGCTGTCGGCCCGCGTCGTCTCGGGCACCAAACTGGCCGATCCAGCCGTGCGTCGCGCCCTGTGGACCGGCGGCCTGGCGGCGGTTCAGGCGTCGGACGATCCGATGATCCAGTATGTACTGTCGATCGACGCCGACGCCCGCGCCGTCCGCACCGAATGGGAGAATAGGGTCAAGGCCCCGACCGACCGCGCGTCGGAACAGCTGGCGGCCGCCCGCTTCGCCGCCTACGGCGACGCCGTCTATCCCGACGCCACCGGCACCCTGCGCCTGACCTACGGCAAGGTCGAAGGCTCCGACGTGCCGGGCCAGCGCTTCGGCGCCTTCACCACCTTCGCCGGCCTGTGGGACCGCGCCACCGGCGCCGAACCCTTCAAGGTCGCGCCCAAGCTGATGGCCGCCAAGGACCGGATCGATCCGAACGCGGTGATGGACATGGCCGTCTCGACCGACACGATCGGCGGTTCGTCCGGCTCGCCTGCGGTCAACGCCCGGGGCGAGATCATCGGGGCCAACTTCGACTCCACCGTCCTGACCCAGCGCAACGCCTATGGCTACGACCGCAACACCAACCGCAGCGTGATCGTCACCACCCAGGCCGTCACCGTGGCCCTGCGCGACGTCTATGGGATGGATCATCTGCTGACGGAGCTGGGCGTCAGCCGGTGACGCAGATCGCCGTCAGCGTGGCGACGCCCGACGACGTCGCCGCGCTGCATCCTCTGATCGAGCGCGCCTATCGCGGCGACACCGCCAAGGCCGGCTGGACGCACGAGGCGGACCTGCTGTTCGATGATCGCACCAGCGCGACGGAGCTGTCGGCTCTGATCGCCGATCCCGACCGGGTCATCCTGCTGGCCCATCGCGACGGCGCGCTGATTGGCTGCGTCCAGGTCGCCCGCGCCGGCGACGACCTGGCCTATCTCGGCATGCTGACGGTCGAGCCGACCTTGCAGGCGACCGGCCTCGGCCGTCGTCTGCTCGCGGCCGCCGAAAGCGAAGCGGTCGCGCGTTTAGGCGCGCGTCGCATGGAGATGACCGTCATCCACCGCCGGACCGAACTGATCGCCTGGTACGAACGACGCGGTTATGCCCCCACCGGCGAGACCCGCCCCTTCCCCGTCGAACCGCCCCGACCCGAGCTGGAATTCGCGGTGCTGGAAAAAGCGCTTTAGCCGCCCCTTGCAAAACGGACAGTCGTGTCCATTTACGCGCCTCATCATGACGCGCCCTGCCGAAAAACCTGTCCGCAAGGACGCCGCTCTGAACCGGGCGGCGGTGCTGGAGGCCGCGCGCACGGTCTTCGCCAGCCGAGGGTTGGATGCGCCCCTGGATCTGATCGCCGAACGGGCCGGTGTGGGGCGCGGGACTCTGTATCGGCATTTCTCCGACCGCACGGAATTGGCCCTGGCGGTGCTGGAGGCCGACGTCGCGGACCTGGGTCGGCGAACCGCCGATCAGGGCGATGATCCGCAGGCCTTCTTCTGGTTTCTGGACCGGCTGGCCGAGGACATGGTGCGCAATGCGGGACTGGCCGGCGTCGTGCGGAACGTGCGGTCGCCAGATGCGCTTACACCGTTGCGGCAGAGCTTGATGGAGGCGGGCGCCGCACCGCTGAAGCGGGCCCAGGCCGCCGGCCTGGTGAGGGAGGATCTGCGGCCGATGGACATCCGTCTGATCGCCACCCTGCTGGGCGCCGGTTTCCAAGGCGCGGACGAAGCCGAGCGCGAGGCGGTGTCGCTGCGCACCCGCGCGCTTGTTCTGGACGGGCTGAAGCCCCGCGGGGAGCCGCGCTGATGGCCCGCAACAACTGGCACCTGCCCTGGGAACAGTATGTCGAGACGCTGAAGCCGCACGAGCGGCCGATGATGCCCGGCTCGCCCGCTACGCCCGATCACGCCTGGCCGATGCGGATTCAGTACGCCCTGACCGGCCTGCTGGTCGCCATGGTCGGATCGCTGGGCAACGCCGCCGTCACCGCCAACATCCAGAACCTGCAGGGCTCGCTGGGAATCACGATCACCGAGGCCGCCTGGCTGCCGGTCGTCTTCGTCATGACCAACGCCTGCATGAACCTGATCCTGGTCAAGTTCCGGATGCAGTACGGCCTGCGCCTGTTCACCCAGATCTTCCTGGGCGCCTTCGTGCTGGTCTGCGCCGCCCACCTGTTCGTCGACAACTATCAATCGACCCTGCTGGTGCGGGCCATCGCCGGCATGGCGGGCGCAGGCCTTTCCAGCCTGGGCTTCCTCTACATCATCCAGGCCTTTCCGGCGGCGCATAGGCTCAAAGGGCTGATCATCGGCATCGGCCTGGCCAGTTTCGCCGTGCCGATTTCGCGCCTCGTCATGCCCGGCCTGCTCCAGCTGGGCGACTGGCGCGCCTTCTACATGTTCGAGCTGGGCCTGTGCCTGGTCGCCTGGGGCGCGGTGCAGGTGGTCAAGCTGCCGCCGTCCGAGCGGCTACGCGTATTCGACCGGCTGGACTTCCTGACCTTCGCCCTGTTTGCGCCAGGCGTGGCCCTGCTGTGCGCGGCCCTGGGTCTGGGGCGCATTGTCTGGTGGACGCAAGCCGCCTGGATCGGCTGGGCCCTGATCGGGTCCGTCATCCTGCTGACCGCCGCCTTCCTGGTCGAGCACAATCGCAAGAACCCACTGATCAACACCCGCTGGCTGACCGGGCCGGACCTGCTGCGCCTGTTCGGGGCGATCCTGCTGATCCGCATCGTGCTGTCGGAACAGACATCCGGCGCGGTGGGCTTTCTGACCGTCGTCGGCTTGGGACCGGATCAGCTTCACGGCCTCTTCGTCGTCATCCTGCTGTCGATGATCGCCGGCACCCTGGTCAGCGCCTTCACCCTAAACATGGAGAAGCTGAACAAGCCGATCGCCATCGCCCTGGCGCTGATCGCGGTCGGCGCCTGGATCGACAGCCATTCAACAGTCCTGACGCGCCCGGCGCAGCTGTATTTCAGCCAGGCCCTGATCGCCTTCGCCTCGGCCATGTTCATTGGTCCGGCGCTGATGATCGGCATCGTCAAGGTGCTGACCCAGGGCAAGCAGAACCTGATCAGCTTTATCGTCATGTTCAGCGTGCTTCAGAACGTCGGCGGTCTGGCGGGTTCGGCCTTGACCGGGACGCTGCAGATCATTCGCGAGAAATACCATTCCAACCAGCTGGCGGCCGGGATTTCGGCGCTGGACCCGCAGGTGGCCTTGCGGCTGCGCCAGCTGTCGGGCGCCTATGCCTCGACAATAACGGACCCCGCGCTGACGAACGCCGAAGGCGCCGTCCTGCTAGGCCGACAGGTGACGCAGCAGGCCAATGTGCTGGCCTACAACGACGTCTTTCTGGTCATCGCCGTGATCGCGGCCCTGGGCTCCGCCTGGGTGACCGTCACCCACCTGCGGCCGCGCTGGAAGGCGCGCCGCGACGCCAAGAACAACAACAATGCAGACGCTGCGGTCCAGAGCGCCGCCGTCGCCGCCGCCGACTGAACCGAGACCCACAATGACCGACGCCGCACCGCCCGCCCCCGCCTCTTCCGCCCCCGCCGCCCCGCAAGCGCCAGCCGCTGCTCCGCCCGCGCCGAAGAAGAACGTCATGTGGACCGTCATCGCCGCCGGCGTCGCCCTGCTGGGCGTGCTGATGGTGCTGTATGCGTGGCAGTTGCCGCCCTTCCGGGGCGCGATCCAGCGCACGGACAACGCCTATGTGCGCGGCCAGGTAACGATCATCAGCCCGCAGGTGAACGGCTATGTCACGGCCGTGCCGGTCCAGGACTTCCAGACCGTCCAACAGGGGCAGCTGCTGGCCCAGGTGGACGACCGCATCTATCGCCAGCGGCTGGAGCAGGCCGAGGCCAGCCTGCACTCGGCCCAGGCGGCCCTGTCCAACTCGACCCAGACCCAGGCGTCGGCGCGCGGATCGGTGGCCCAGCAGCGCGCCTCCATCGCCGCCGCCGAAGCCACGCTGACGCGGGCCCAGGCTGACGCCAACCGCGCCCGCACCTTGAAGGCCGGCGGCTGGGTCGCCCAGGCCAATGTGGACGTCGCCGAAGCCGCCCTGCGCAGCGCCCAGGCCCAGGTCGCCCAGGCCCGCGCCGCCGAGGGCATCGCCCAGACCGGCGTCACTTCCGCCGTCGTCGGCCGCGACAGCCTGGCCGCCGCCGTCGAGAACGCCCAGGCCGCCGTGCGCCTGGCCCAGATCGACCTGGCCAACACCCGCATCGTCGCCCCCCGCGCCGGTCGTCTGGGCGAGATCGGCGTACGCCAGGGCCAGTATGTGACCGCGGGAACCCAGCTGATGGGCCTGGTGCCGGACGTGGTCTGGGTCACGGCCAATATGAAGGAGACGCAGATGAAGAACATCCGCGTCGGCCAGCCGGTCGAGATCACCGTCGACGCCCTGGGCGGCCAGACCCTGAGCGGCCGTGTCGAACGGATCGCCCCCGCCGCCGGATCGGAGTTCAGCGTCATCCGTCCCGACAACGCCACCGGCAACTTCACCAAGGTGGCCCAGCGCATCCCGGTCCGTATCCGCATCGATCCGAACCAGCCCGCCGCCCAGCGTCTGGCGCCGGGCATGTCGGTGGTGGCGAAGGTGAATACGGCCGGCTGACGGAACGCGCCGCTCTGCATCGCGCTACCTCTTTCAGCAACGGAGAGCATCATGGACCGCGAACAAACCAAGGGTCGTGAAGAGAACGGCGCCGATCCGGCCGGCAAACCCGACGCCCTGACCTCCGACAAGGCGACGAAGGCGGTCGGTCAGGCCGAGCGCCAAAGCGCGGGACCGGACGGTCCGGACGCCGCCGAGATCGGCGACACCTTCAAGCGCAAACCCTGACGCCGGATCAGGCCGATCGCGGCGACAGGCTGGCGGCGAGCAGATGCACGTCGTGCGCCCGCATCCGCTCGAAGTTCCCTAGCCCCAGGGCCAGGGCGCGCATGATCTCGGTCTGGCGCGTATGTTCGGGATGGGCGGGCAAGGACGGCTCCGCCCGCGCCAGTTCCGCATCCAGTTCGGCCATCATATGGGCCAGGATTCCGTCGTTCATCTGATCCTCCATCACGCCGCCGACCGCCGCAAACGGTTAGAGCATGAATAGAACAGATCAGGAACACGCTGCCCCGAGAAGGCTGTGGATGGTGCGGTCGGACTGCAATATGCGTCCGGCTGACCCTGCCGTTTAATCCACCTTAACCACAAGGATTCACCATAGCGGTCTCATTGTTGCGGGGCCGCGTTCCATGTCCGATCTGAAGACCCCTGTCCTCGCCAAGGACGTCATTCATCGTGGCGACTGCATCGAGGTGCTGAAGAGCCTTCCCGACGCCTCGGTGGACATGGTCTTCGCCGATCCGCCCTATAATCTGCAACTGGGCGGCGACCTGCTGCGGCCCGACAACTCCAAGGTCGATGCAGTCGATGACGACTGGGACAAGTTCGCCAGCTTCGCCGAGTACGACGCCTTCACCCGTGCCTGGCTGGCGGAATGCCGCCGCGTCCTGAAGCCTGAGGGCTCGATCTGGGTGATCGGCAGCTACCACAACGTCTTCCGCCTGGGATCGGCGATCCAGGATCTGGGCTTCTGGGTGCTGAACGACATCATCTGGCGCAAGTCAAACCCGATGCCGAACTTCAAGGGCACCCGGTTCACCAACGCCCACGAAACCCTGATCTGGGCCGCCAAGTCGCGGGATCAGAAGCGCTACACCTTCAACTATGATGCGCTGAAGGCCTTCAACGAAGACACCCAGATGCGCTCCGACTGGACCTTCGCCCTGTGCACAGGCGAGGAGCGGATCAAGGACGCCGACGGCAAGAAGGCCCATCCGACTCAGAAGCCCGAAGCCCTGTTGCACCGTGTCCTGCTGTCGGCGACGCGCCCCGGCGACGTGATCCTGGATCCCTTCTTCGGCACCGGCACCACCGGCGCCGCCGCCAAGCGCCTCGGCCGCCATTACATCGGCATCGAGCGTGACGAGACCTATGCCGAGGTCGCCGAAACCCGCATCGCCTCGGTCATCCCTGCCCGCCCCGAAGACCTGATGGTCACCGGCTCCAAGCGCGCCGAGCCCAAGGTGCCGTTCGGCGCCCTGGTCGAAGCCGGCCTGCTGCAACCCGGCGACCGTCTGTATTGCCCAAAGGGTGAGCGCGAGGCGCGTGTTCGTGCGGACGGTTCGCTGGTTCACGGTTCGCTCAGCGGCTCGATCCACAAGCTGGGCGCGCTGCTGGAAAACGCACCGGCCTGCAACGGCTGGACCTACTGGCGCTTCAAAACCGACCAGGGGCTGAAATCCATCGACGCCCTCCGCTCCGAAGTTCGCGCCGCGATGTAAGCCGCTGCGACCGCGCGTCGCGTAAGCCACATCAATCACTTAGCCGGCAATCCGTCGCCAATACGTACGATTTCGCACACTCAGTATGGGTTAGCGTCGCTGTAACCCCGCGAAACCTATGTGAAAATTCATCAGCTGCGACGGAACTTCGCAGTTGCGAGAACATTGATGTCAACGGCCCGCCAGGATGCGGTGTCGGAGCACATCACCATGAAAATCGCGCAGATCACCCCGTTGTACGAGGCTGTGCCTCCCAAGCTGTACGGCGGTACGGAACGTGTGGTCGCGCATCTGACCGACGCCCTGGTCGAGCTGGGCCACGACGTGACGCTGTTCGCCAGCGCCGACGCCCAGACCAAGGCGCGGCTAGTGCCCGTGCGCGATCAGGCGATCCGTCTGGATCCGGCGCCGTTGAAATCCGATCTCGCCGCCCACCTGTCGATGCTGGGCGAAGTTCTGGACCGCGCCGACGAGTTCGACGTCATCCACTTCCATACCGACATGGTCCACTTCCCGCTGTTCCAGAAATATGCGGACAAGACCCTGACGACCCTGCACGGCCGTCTGGATATGAAGGACCTGCCCGGCGTCTATGCGCGTTGGAGCGAGTTCGGGCTGGTCTCCATCTCCGACGATCAGCGCAAGCCGCTGCATTTCGCCAACTGGAAGGCCACCGTCCATCACGGCATGCCCGGCGAGCAGTATATCTTCTCGCCGAAATCCGAGGGCTATCTGGCCTTCCTGGGCCGCATCTCGCCCGAGAAGCGCCCCGACCGCGCCATCGAGATCGCCACCAAACTGGGCAAGCGCCTAAAGATGGCCGCCAAGGTGGACGCCGCCGACAAACGCTATTGGGAAGAGACGATCCGCCCGTTGGTCGAAGGCAATCCGCTGATCGAGTTCGTCGGCGAGATCGGCGACCATCAGAAGTCTGCCTTCCTCGGCGGCGCCGAGGCCCTGCTCTTCCCTATCGACTGGCCGGAGCCGTTCGGTTTGGTGATGATCGAGGCCATGGCCTGCGGCACGCCGGTGATCGCCTTCCGCTGCGGCTCGACGCCTGAGGTCATCGAAGACGGCGCCACCGGCTTCCTGGTCGATACGATGGAACAGGCCATCGCCGCGGCCGGACGCGCGCATCTGCTGGACCGCGAGGCGATCCGCGCGCGGTTTGATCTGCGGTTCTCGGCCACCGCCATGGCGCGCCGGTATCTGGACGTCTACGGCGATCTGCTGGCGCGCCGCCCGTTCGCGGAAACCGCGCTGGATGACGTGGTCACGCCGTTGCGTCCGCGTGAAGAACGCAGCTTCGCCGCAACCGCCTGAAACCAACTCCGTCGGGACGCCGCCGCAATCGTGAGTTTGTAACGGCGTTCATCCAAAAGTTAAGCTTATCCATTACCGTCGTTCCAAATCGGGGCGACCACTATGCAATGGACAGCGATGAGGCGGCGGCTGGCGCATCTGCGCCGGAATACCGCGGGCAACATTGCGACCTTCTTCGCCCTGTCCGCCATGGGACTGACACTGATGGTCGGCCTGGCCATCGACATCAATCGCTATGTCTCGGTCAGGAACCAGGTGCAGGAAGCGCTCGATGCAGCAGCGTTGGGGGCTGCGGCCTCCCGAGCCCAGACCGTCAAGGAACTGGAAGCGGTCAGCGGTCCCTACCTGGAGGCCAATCTGAAGACCGGCCAACTGATCGACGGCTGGAAGACCGGCACTCAATACGTCGATGGAAAAATCGTCAGGGTGACGTTCAAGGGCGGGGTCAAACCCATCTTCGCGGGTCTGGCCGGCGTCAAACAGTTCGACATCAACGCCCTGTCCGAGGCGACGCGCGGCGTGGCGCAAAAGATCGAGACCGTTCTGGTGCTCGATAACACCTGGTCGATGAGCGAAAAGGACAGCCGCTCGATCAAGCGGATCGATGCGCTGAAGAGCTCGGCCAGTCTGCTGGTCAACGAGTTGATGGCGACCGAGAGCGACGAGGTCTCAATCGGCGTCGTGCCCTATGCGGACTACGTCAACGTCGGGATTGCCAATCGCAAGGCCCCGTGGATTTCCGTGCCCGACGACTATGTTCAGGAGCGCACCTGCACGACCAAGACGACCTACAGCGGCGGCACCCCCTACCCGTGCACCACCGTGCGCGACGGCGTCAGCGAGACCGGCACCTGCTACAAGGATCAGGTGGTCAAGACGGTCACCGTCCCGCCCTATGCTTGCAACGTCAGCTACAAGTGGTTCGGCTGCGTCTATTCGCGCAACGTCGGCACGACGCGGCTGAACGACCAGTCGCCGGCGACGCCCTACAAGGGTTTCTTGACGACGGGCCAGAGCTGCCTGAATGCGGTCAGCCCCTTGTCCAAGAGCAAGTCCAGCGTGCTGAACGCAATCAAGAACCTCGTCATCAATGTCGGCGGCTACAAACCCGAAACCCACATTCCATCCGGCCTGATCTGAGGCATCAATCTGCTGTCGCCTACCGCGCCGTTCCAGGAAGGCGGCGCCTACGATCCGGCGAACCGCACGCCGCGCAAGATTCTGGTGCTGATGACCGACGGCGTGAACACCCTGCGCTACCGCTCTTCGGACGGCGCGCACGTCGCCACGGCCAAAGCCAATGAGCTGGCGGCGACGGATGCCGATTTCGGTTCGATCTGCACCTACGCCAAGTCGAACAAGATCGAGGTCTTCACCGTCGGCCTGAACGTGCCCACGCAGAACGGACGCAATCTGCTGAGGACCTGCGCGACAGATTCCGACCATGCCTTCCTGGCCGAAGACAGCGCCGCCTTGGAAGCCGCCTTCCGTGAGATCGCGCGGTCCATCGGCGTTGTACGGTTGATCAAATGAAGGTCGCCCGGTCTCTGTCGATGAAAAAGCACAGGTTCGCCTGAACCCGTCGGCGACTTGCCCATTAAAGTCTGCAAGCGGCCCCTGAGCGCCGCATTCGGGTGCGACACGTTCGGCCGAGGCCTCACAACGACGGGGAAGAGACCGCATGGACGACGCCTATTCCACTCAACTGACCGCCGGTGAATCGGTCGAGGCCACAGGTCTCGAACAACTGATGGCGCTGAAGGAAGGCGATACCTTCCTGGTCGCCGACGGATGGGGCGACATGAAGGGCGGCGCCGACGGCCTGTTTGCGGGCGACACCCGCGTCCTGTCGCGCTGGGCCATGACCGTCGGCCTGCTGAAGCCATCGCGCCTGTCGTCCGGCGTCAGCCAGGACAACGTCTTCTTTTCCTGCCACACCACCAACCGTCCCCTGCCCCCGATGGGGGGCCGGTCGGCGCCGGCCGGCGTCCTGCATATTGAGCGCCGGCGGTTCCTGTGGAACCGGCGGATGTTCGAGCGCATCCGCATGGTCAACCACGGGGTGGAGGACATCCTGCTTCCGCTGGCTTTCGACTTCGGCGCGGACTTCTTCGATATCTTCCAGGTGCGCGGCACGCCTCGAGCCAAGCGCGGGACGATCCACACGCCGACCACCGACGGTCGCCGCGTCACCTTCCGCTACACCGGGCTGGACGACGTGGATCGATCCAGCTGTATCGCCTTCTCCGAACCGCCCGCGCGCCTGACGCATCAGCGCGCCGAGTTCATGTTCAGCCTGCCCAAGGGCCGCTCCCTGGACCTGTTCATCGAGTGCGGCGTGGACGCCTGCGAGACGCCGGACGCCGATCGCTGGCGCCAGAACGCCATCCAGGCCCGCCTGGCCATGCGCGCCAAACGCCGGCGCGGCGCCTCGGTGCGCGGCCCGCGCAGCCCGCGCTTCAACGACTGGCTGGACCAGTCGCGCGCCGACATGGCGCTGTTGACCACAGACCTGCCGACCGGCCCCTATCCCTATGCTGGCACGCCATGGTTCTCGACGCCGTTCGGCCGCGACGGCATCATTTCGGCTTGGCAAATGCTTTGGCTGGATCCGTCGCTGGCCAAGGGCGTGCTGACCTATCTGGCCTCACGCCAGGCGACCGAGACGTCGCTCTATCGAGACAGCCAGCCCGGCAAGATCATGCACGAAACCCGCGGCGGCGAGATGAGCGCCCTGCACGAGGTGCCGTTCGGTCTCTACTACGGCGGGGTCGACACCACCTGTCTGTTCGTGGCCCTGGCCGGAGCCTACGCCAACCGCACCGGCGATCTGGATCTGATCCGCAAGCTCTGGCCCAATCTGATCGCGGCCGCCGACTGGATGCGCGACTATGGCGACAGCAACAACGACGGCCTGATCGACTACCAGCGCGGGGCCGACACCGGCCTCTCCAACCAGGGCTGGAAGGACTCAGAGGATTCCATCTTCCACGCCGACGGTCGCTTCCCCAAAGGTCCGATCGCGCTTCTGGAGGTTCAGGGCTACGCCTTCGCCGCCTGGAAAGCGCTGGGTGATCTGGGCGAGCGCCTGCACGACGATCGCACGACCGAATGGCGGATGCGCGCCGAACAGGTCCGCTCGCTGGTCGAGGAAAAGTTCTGGATGGAAGATGAGGGCTTCTATGCCGTGGCCCTCGACGGCGCCGGCCAGCAATGTCGCGCCATCGCCTCCAACGCTGGACACCTGCTGTTCACCGGCCTGCCGTCGCTGGAACGCGCGCGGCGCGTCACCAAACGCCTGCTGACCGCCGAGTTCCGCACCGGCTGGGGCATCCGCACCCTGGAGGTCGGACAGGCCCGCTTCAATCCGATGAGCTATCACAACGGCTCGGTCTGGCCGCACGACACCGCCATGGCCGCCGCCGGCATGGCGGCTTACGGCGAGCGCGATGCGGTCGCGCAAATCCTGGCCGAGATCTACGCTGCGGCCGCCCACTTCCACCTGCGGCTGCCCGAACTTTTCTGCGGCTTCCCGCGTGAGCCGGGCGAGCCGCCCATCGCCTATCCGGTCGCCTGCCTGCCCCAGGCCTGGGCGGCGGGATCGGTCTTCCTGATGCTTCAGGCGACCCTGGGCCTGTCGATCGACGCCTGGACCGAGACGGTCGATCTCTCTGACCCCGTCCTGCCCGCCGGTCTGGACCGTCTCAAGATCACAGGTCTGGAAGTCGGCGGCGCCGTTGTCGATCTGAATATCCAGCACGCCGACGGTCGCGCCGTGGTCATCCCGCATCACAAGCAGGGCAAGGTTTCGATCCGCACGTTGCGTTAGGCTTCAGCCGAACAGATCAGGCACGCTCGCCCGGTCCAGCGCCTTGGCGAAGACCGTCGGCAGGGCGGCCCGCGCCGCCTCGATCGGCATCCAGCGATAGTCACCGTCCGCATCGACGCGCGCGGTCATCACCGCCAGCGTCAGGCTGAAGTGGGTGAAGACGTGCTCCACCGCCCCCGCCTCGCGCCAGTCGGCCTCGACCGGCGCTGCGGCAATCGGCTCGCCTATCGCCCAGTCGCTGGTCGGCAGGCCCAGCATTCCGCCCAGCAGCCCTTTCTCGAGTCGCGTCTCGACCGCGACACGTCCCTGGTCGTCAACCAGCACATAGGCGATGCCCCGTCGGTGCGGCCGCTCCGCCTTCTTCGTCTTTATCGGGAACCGGGCCGGGTCGCCCGTGGCCAGACCCAGGCATTCGCTGGCTACCGGACAGGTCCCGCACGATGGCGACTTGGGCCGGCAAACCGTCGCGCCCAGATCCATCAGCGCCTGCGCCCAATCCCCTGGCCGCTCGTCGGTGACGAACAGGCCGGCCAGCCGCTTCAGCTCGGGCCGGGCGGCGGGGACCGGCGTCTCGACCGCGAACAGCCGCGCCATCACCCGCTCGACATTGCCGTCCACAACATTGGCCGCCCGGTCGAAGGCGATGGAGGCGACGGCTGCGGCCGTATAGGCGCCGACGCCCGGCAGGGCGAGCAGCGCCGCCTCGGTGTCCGGAAACACACCGCCATGCTCGCCCGCCACCGCCCGCGCACAGGCCAGCAGATTGCGGGCACGCGCATAGTAGCCCAACCCGGCCCAGGCCCCCATCACCTCCGCATCCTCGGCCGCCGCCAAGTCCGAGACCGTCGGCCAGCGCGTCGTGAAGGCGTGGAAATACGGCGTCGCATGCGGCACGGTCGTCTGCTGCAGCATGACCTCTGACAGCCAGACGCGGTACGGCTCGGTCCGCGGCGCGCCGACGGCGGCTCGCCATGGCAGGCTGCGCGCATGGGCGTCGTACCAGGCCAGCAGCCGGGAGCGGATCAGGTCTATGTCGGGAGAGACGTCAGGCATCGGTCGGGCTATATAGACCCATGCGCCGCACGCTGCCCACAGACGCTGAGGTCCGCGAGATCCTGTCTCGCCGCCGCACCCGTCCGGTCCCCCGACCGGCGCCGCGCGCAGGCAAGGCGCTGACGCCCCTGATCAAGAAGCTGGACGAGCAGTTCGGACGCGGGGCCGGCGCGTTGGAACCCCGCTGGCGCGAGATCGTCGGCGATCGCCTGGCGCGCGTGACCCGTCCTCAGAAACTGACCAAGGGCAAGGGCGGTCAGCCCGGCGTGTTGGAGTTGCGCGTCGTCGGCGCCGCCGCCCTGCTGATCCAGCACCAGTCCGAGGACATCCTGGCCCGCGTCAACCTGTTCCTGGGCGCCGGGACTGTGGATCGACTGCGCATCGCCCAAGGTCCGGTCGCCCCTTTGAAGGAGGCCGCCGCCCGTCCCAAACGCAGCGCCAAGCCGCCGCCCCTGCCCGCCCAGGCCGAGGCCGATCTGGCCGCATCGATCGCTTCAGCCCCCGACGATCTGCGCGCCGCCCTGGCCCGGCTGGGCCGCGTCGCCCTGTCGCGCTCAGACATCAAGTCCGACTGAGCGCCGCGCCTTGGTTGGCAGTCGCCCCCCGGTGCTGTAGGAAGAGGTTGTAAAGCGACAAATATCCGCACGGCGCTTCCGGTCGCGCGCCTGTATTCCGAGTCCCGATGAAGCAGCAAGACGACTGGCGACTTACCGATGTCGTCGAACACGAAATCGGGCGTGGAGATCCGTTCGCCGCCGCCATACGCGGCACGCGCATGCCGATGGTCATCACCGACCCGCGTCGCGACGACAATCCGATCGTCTTCGCCAACAAGGCCTTCCAGGATCTGACCGGCTATGAGCGCGACGAGATCATCGGCCAGAACTGTCGGTTCCTTCAGGGGCCGAAGTCCGACAAGGCCGCCGTCGCCAAGATCCGCAAAGCTCTTGAGGCCGGCGCCGACATTCACATCGATCTGCTGAACTATCGCAAGGACGGCAGCACCTTCTGGAACGCCCTGTTCATCAGCCCGGTGCGCAACGCCCAGGGGGAGATCGAGTATTTCTTCGCCTCGCAGCTGAATGTGACCGAGCGGATTGAGGCTCAGGTCTACGTCGAAAAGCAAAAGGCCCTGGTCGAACGCGAAGTCGCCGCCCGCACCGCCGATCTGCAAGAGGCGCTCGCCGCCAAGACCCTGCTGCTTCACGAGGTCGATCACAGGGTCAAGAACAACCTGACCATGATCGGCTCGCTGCTGCGGCTGCAATCGCGCTCGCTGTCCGATCCGGCCCTGACCGCCACCCTGGACTCCATGCTGGAGCGGGTGGACGCCTTGGCGACCGTTCACCGCAAACTCTATCAGTCCGAAGACGTCACCCAGTTCGACGTCGGCGCCTTCACCAACACCCTGGTCGCCGATGTGATCGGCTCGACGGGACGCACCGATATCGAGGTGTCCGTCGATGTGGAGCCCATGTTCATTCCCTCGACCCATGCCTCGTCGATCGGGCTGATCATCAACGAACTGCTGACCAATGCGATCAAGCACGGCTTCCCCGAGGATCGCGGCGGCCGATTGCAGGTCTCGGCCAAAAGAACGGAACAAGGCGGCCAGGTCGTTGTTCAGGACGACGGCCCCGGCATTCCCGGCGCTGCGCATCAGGGATTGGGCAAGACTTTGATCGGTCGTCTTTCAAAGCAGATCGGCGGCAAGACGCTGTGGCTGCCAGCCGACCCCGGAACGCGCGCGGTCGTCGACTTCCCCGTGAGCGGCTAGGTGCGCGGCGCCGGGCCTCACTTCGACATCCTGGTCGTCGAGGACGAGGCCCTGCTTGTGATGGACCTCGAGGCGATGCTTGAGGACGAAGGCCACCGGCTGGTCGGAGAAGCCATGTCCCTGAGTGAGGTCGAGTCGCTGTCGCTCGACGCGCCGCCCGACATCGCCTTTGTCGACATCCAGCTGGCGGACAACTCCAGCGGTCTGGACGTGTGTCGCCTGATCAAGGATCGCTGGCCGTCCACAGCCGTCGTCTTTCTGACGGCAAACCCCAAGATGATCCCCGAGGACTTTCTGGGCGCGCACGGCGTGATCCCAAAGCCCTTCTCACGGTCCGGCCTGCTGTCGGCGATGCGCTTCATTCAGCAGGGCATAAGCGATCCGCCGCCCCGCCAGGACAGGCCGCAAAGTTTCATCCCCGCACCGGCGATCGATCGGGCGTGGGCACGCGGATAAGGCGCTGTTGACAAAACTTCGCCGCACCTGTTCCAGACTAGTTCAGGGTTGCGCCATTCCCGGGGAATCGCGCGATCATCGCCAACGATCCGATCCGAGGAACCTTCATGGCCGACACTGAATCCCGCTTCGCCCGCATGAGCCGTCGTGCGGCCATCACCGGCGCCGCACTGGCGACCATGGCTTTGGCGGCCTGCGGCGGCGGCGCCAAGGGTGCGGCCGAGGGCGACATGGGTCTGGGCGCGCCCGAAGGCGCCAAGGTCACCGTGGTCGAATACGCCTCGGTCACCTGCCCTCACTGCGCCCTGTGGCAGAAGAACACCTGGCCGGCGTTCAAGGCCAAATACGTCGACACCAACAAGGTCCGCTATGTCTTCCGCGAACTGCCGACCCCGCCGGTCGACGCCGCCACTGCCGGCTTCCTGGTGGCGCGCTGCGCCGGTCCGGACAAGTATTTCGACGTGGTTCACCAGCTGATGGCGACGCAGCAGGAGATGCTGACGTCCTCGCCGCGCGACTGGCTGCTGCGCACCGCCCAGGCCGCTGGCCTGTCCGAGCAGCAGTTCAACGACTGCGTCACCGACAAGGACGCCGTCGCCGCCATGGAGAAGCGCGTGCAGGCCGCGCGCGCCCAGGGCGTGACCGGCACCCCGGCCTTCTACGTCAACGAAACCCAGGTCATCTCGCCCGGCGGCGAAGGCGCCAGCCTGGCCGACCTGTCCACCGCCATCGACGCGGCCCTGGCCAAGTAACCGAGGCCAAATCAGATGATGCGACGCGCCTTCATCGCCGCCGGTTTCGCCTTCGCCGCCCTGACCGGCGGTTTGGCGACGCCGGCGCTCGCCGCCGATGCGCCCCCGCCCGTCACGGCCCAGGATCATATCCTGGGTCGGGCGAATGCGCCGGTCACGGTGATTGAATACGCGTCCTTCACCTGCTCGCACTGTGCGGACTTCCACAACACCGTGCTGCCGGCCTTCAAGGCCAAATACATCGACACCGGCAAGGTCCGGCTGGTTCACCGCAACCTGCCGACCGCGCCCGCCAATGTCGCCGCCGCCGCGGCTGCGGTCGCCCTGTGCGCCGCGCCCGAACGCTATTTCGACGTGGCGGCCGTCTTCATGCGCGATCAAGCCAGCCTGCAGACCACCGGCGCCCAACCCTGGTTCGCGGCCGGTATCGCCGCCAGCGGCAAGACCCGCGAGCAGATCGAGGCGTGCCTGAACGGCCCGACCATCCGTACGGCCCTCGACGCCCAAATCGAGGGTGCGCGCGCCGCAGGCGTCGCCGGCACGCCCACCTTCTTCGTCAACGGGACGATGGTGATGGAGCATTCGCTGGAGGCCCTGTCGGCCGCCATCGATCCGCTGCTTCGGTAGTCCGCCAGGACGATGCAGTTCCAGCGCCTCCGGCTCGTCGGCTTCAAGTCGTTCGTCGATCCGGCGGAGGTGCACATCGAATCCGGCCTGACCGGCGTCGTCGGCCCGAACGGCTGCGGCAAGTCCAACGTCCTTGAAAGCCTGCGCTGGGTCATGGGCGCCAACTCAGCCAAGGCCATGCGCGGCCAGGGCATGGACGACGTCATCTTTGCCGGCGCCGCTGGCCGTCCTCCGCGCAGCCACGCCGAAGTCAGCCTGACCATCGACAATGCGCAGCGCCGTGCGCCCCAGCCCTTTACCGACAGCCCCGTGCTGGAGGTGTCGCGCCGGATCGACCGGGGCCAGGGTTCGACCTACCGCATCAACGGCAAGGAGGTGCGCGCCCGCGACGTCCAGCTGCTGTTCGCCGACGCCTCGACCGGCGCCAACTCGCCCGCTCTGGTGCGTCAGGGCCAGATTTCGGAACTGATCGCCGCCAAGCCGCAGAACCGCCGGCGCATTCTAGAAGAGGCGGGCGGCGTCGCCGGTCTGCACACCCGTCGGCACGAGGCCGAGCTGCGCCTCAAAGCCGCCGAGACCAACCTGGACCGGCTGGACGACATCGGCCGCGAGCTGGAGACGGCGCTGAACCGGCTGAAGCGCGAAGCCCGCCAAGCCGAGAAATACAAGAAGATCTCGGCCGAGATTCGCGCCCTTCAGGCCGCCCTGCGCTATGTGCGCTGGAACGACGCGCGCCTGGCCGCAGAGGCCGCCGCCGCCGAACTGCGCGAGGCCGACCGGGCGGTGGCCGACACCACGACCGCCGCCGCCGCCGCCCAGACGGCCGCCCTGTCCGCTCAGGACGCTCTGAAGCCCGCGCGAGAGGAGGACGCCGTCGCCTCCGCCCTGCTGCACCGCGCCAGCCTGGAGCGCGATCGGCTGGACATGGCTGAACAGGCGGCCCGCGCGGAAGTGGATCGCCTCAAGGCCGAGGCCGTCCGCATCGCCGCCGACGCTGCTCGCGAAGACGGCATGGCCGCCGACGCCCAGCGCGAACTGGATCGGCTCGATAACGAACTGGCCCGGC
Source organism: Brevundimonas vesicularis (assembly GCF_027886425.1). Lineage (NCBI taxonomy): Bacteria > Pseudomonadati > Pseudomonadota > Alphaproteobacteria > Caulobacterales > Caulobacteraceae > Brevundimonas > Brevundimonas vesicularis. Next base: position 2,669,212 of record NZ_CP115671.1, read on the forward strand.
TGAAGGCCGAGATCGCCGGCGCCCCCGAACGCGGTCCCGAACTGGACAAGGCTCTGACCGCCGCTGAGGACGCCCGCAAGGCCGCCGACGGCGAGGTCGAACGGCTGGCGGGTATGCTGGCCGCCGTCGAGGCCCGCGCCAATGCCGAGACAGCCCGCAAGCGCGACGCCGAGGGCCGGCTGGCCCGCATCACCGCCCAGCACAATCAGGCCCGACGCGAACGCGAGGCTCTGGGGCCGCTGGAAACGCCCGAGTTGGAAACCGCCCGCCAGGCGCTGGAAACGGCGCAGGCCGACCTTGCCGCGGCGCGCGACGCCGTCGAGGCCGCTGAGGCCACACGCGGCGACCTGGCCCGCGCCGAACAAGAGGCCCGCACCGCCGCCCGCGCCGCAGAGGACCGGTTGGGCCGGCTTCAGACCGAGGCGCGCGGCCTGGCCCAACTGCTGGTCACCGGCAAGCGCGACCATCCCCCCGCCTTGGACAAGGTCCGCGCCGACAAGGGCTACGAGGCCGCCCTCGCCGCCGCCCTAGGCGACGATCTGGACGCGGCGCTGGACGCCCGCGCCGCCGCCTATTGGGCTGGGGCAAACGCGCCCTCCCCGTCCTGGCCCGCCGGGATCGCGCCCCTTTCCGACCATGTCCGGGCCCCGGAACAGCTGACCGCTCGCCTCGCCCTGTGCGGCGTCGCGCCTAAGGCCGAGGCGGCCCGGCTGGCTCAGACCCTGCCGCCCGGTGCGCGCCTGGTGACGGTCGAGGGCGATCTCTATCGCTGGGACGGGTTCGTCAGCCGCGCCGAGGCGCCGCGGCCGGCCGCCGTGCGCCTGGCCCAGCGCACGCGCCTGGCCGAGCTTGAAGCCGAGATCGACAAGGGCAGACCGGCGCTGGATCAGGCGCAGGCGGCCCAGAAGGCGGCGACGGAAGCCTTCCGCGCCGCCGAAGAGACGGTCAAGGCCGCGCGCCTGAAGCCCTTCGCCGCCGACAAGGCCGTGACCGCCGCTCGTGACCGCGTCGAGACCCTGGCCCGCGAACAGGCCCGCCGCGAGGCCCGCGCCCAGGCCCTGGACGACACCGTGAGCCGGCTGGCGGCCGACGCAGCCGAGGCGCAAGCCGCCCTGGACGCCGCCCAGACCCCCGACGCCCCCTCCGAGACGATCGCCGGCCTGCGCGACGAACTGACGGCCGCCCGCGCCACGGCCGACGCCGCCCGCGCCGCCGCCCAGACCGCCCGCTCGGACCGCGACGCCGAGGCCCGCGATCGTCAGGGCCGCGAGCAGCGGCTGGGCAGCCTGACCCGCGCTCGCGAAGGCTGGGTCACGCGGTCCAGGGACAGCGCCGGCCGCGTCGCCGCCCTGGCCAAGGACGCCGACCGGACGGCCGCCCTGCTGAAGCAGGCCGAGGTCGCGCCCCAGGGCTTCGCCGAACAGCGCGGCAAGCTGCTGGACACGCTGGTCGCCGCCGAACAGCGGAAACAGGCGGCGTCGGACGCCATGGCCGTCGCGGAGACCCAGGCGACCGAGGCCGACCGCGCATCGCGCGCCGCCGAGACCGCCGCGTCACAGGCCCGCGAGGCGCGCGCCGGCCTGGCCGCCCGCGCCGAGACCGCCGCCGAGAAGCTGGCCGAGGCCGAAACCACCCTGCGCGAGACGGCGCAGATGTCGCCGCAGGAGCTGGGTCAAAAGCTGACCGACGACGCCATCGCCCGCCCGCCCGACGCCGCCGGCGCCGAGAGCCTGCTCTACGGGCTGGAGCGCGAACGCGAGGCTCTGGGGGCCGTCAACCTGCGCGCCGAGGACGAGGCGGTCGAATACGGCGAGCGGCTGAACAGCATGAAGTCGGAGCGCATCGACCTGACCCAGGCGATCGCCAAGCTGCGCGACGGCATCGACGAGCTGAACGCCGAGGGCCGTGAGCGGCTGGTGGCGGCGTTCGACGTGATCAACGCCAACTTCAAGACGCTGTTCGAGGCCCTGTTCGGCGGGGGCCAAGCCGAGCTGAAGCTGGTCGAGAGCGACGACCCTCTGGAGGCGGGGCTGGAGATCTACGCCTGCCCGCCCGGCAAGCGGTTGTCGGTCATGAGCCTGATGAGCGGCGGCGAGCAGGCGCTGACGGCGGCGGCCCTGATCTTCGGCGTCTTCCTCGCTAACCCCGCGCCGGTCTGTGTGCTGGACGAGGTGGACGCGCCGCTGGACGACGCCAACGTGGACCGCTTCTGCCGGATGCTGCACGAGATGCGCAGCCGCACCGACACCCGCTTCATCGTCATCACCCACAACCCCGTGACCATGAGCCGGATGGACCGGCTGTACGGCGTGACCATGCCCGAACGCGGCATGAGCCAGCTGGTCAGCGTGGACCTGAAACAGGCGGAGACCCTGATCGCATGATCGCCCTGCTGCTCGCGCTCGCCGATCCTCAGCTGGTCCCGACCGGCGTGGGGCGGTTCGCCATCTATGCCGACGCCGCCTCGATCGAACGCGAGGGCGACGTGGCGCGGATGCGGGAGCTGCAGGTGACCGAGGCGGGATTCAAGGTCGGAGACGTGACCTATGTCGGAGGCTGGTCGCGGTGGGCGTTCGACTGCCGCGCGAGGACGGCGGATCGGCGGGACTTCTCCTCTTTGAAGGCGGACGGGACAGAAGGGCCGGCGACGCCCGACGCCGCCCCCGCCTATGACGCCGCGCCGGGCGGGGATGCAGCCGAGCTGCTGGCCATCGCCTGCGGAGCCGAACGGCCGGCCCAGGCGCTGACGCTTGAGCAGGCCATCAGCCAGGGACAAAGGGCGCTGGCGGACTAAGCCTCTTGCCATCTCCCTCCCCTTCAGGGGAGGGTGGTTGAGCGCAGCGAGACCGGGTGGGCGCGGCCCAGAATGGCGAAGATCGCAAAAGCCCGAGCGATGCGAAAAGCCATGAGCCCGCCGGAGGCGAGGCTTTGGTTGGCTCTGCGCGACCTTCGAAAACAAGGTTTTCATTTCCGACGCCAGCATCCTCTCCTCGGCTATTATGTCGACTTCATTTGTCTCCGACGCGGTTTGGCGGTGGAGGTCGATGGCGGTTCGCACGAGGGGCGTGGCGACTGGGACGCCCGCCGTGACGCCGCATTGGCTCATCACGGCGTAAAGACACTGCGCATAGCGGCCTCCGATGTTCGGGATCGACTCCCGGATGTCATGGATTTCATTCTTCGCGAACTGATGGCGGCCGCCCCCACCCGACCGCTTCGCGGCCACCCTCCCCGAGGCGGGGAGGGAGACTAGAGGGTTCGCCTTGCGGCCATTCGATACGGTCGCGCGGCAGGGCCTCGCGGCATTCGTCGCGCATGAAGGCCATCAGCTTCTCGCGGATCTCGCAGCGCAGGTCGAAGGCGACCGGGGCCGAGCGGGCGCTGGCCAGGCAGCGCACCTGAAGCACGCGTTCGGTGATGTCGGTGACCTGCATCACCTGCACGTCGCCGTCCCAGTGTTTGGACGCCTTGACGATGCCCTCGAAGGCGGTGCGCAGCCGGTCGATGGGCGCTTCGTAATCGACGTAGAAGAAGGCCACGCCGATCAGGCGGGCGTTCTCGCGCGTCCAGTTCTGGAAGGGCTTGGTGATGAAGTAGGACAGGGGCAGCACCATCCGGCGCCAGTCCCAGAGCTTGACCACCACATAGGTCGAGGTAATTTCCTCGACATTGCCCCACTCGTTCTCGACGATGACGGCGTCGTCCAGGCGGATGGGCTGGGTCAGGGCGATCTGGATGCCGGCGACCATGTTCGTCAGGATCGGCTGAAGCGCCAGACCGGCGATGATGCCGACGACGCCAGCCGAGGCCAGCAGGCTGACGCCCCACTGACGGAAACCGGCGATAGTCATCAGGGCCAGGCCCACGGTGACGATGAACAGCACGACCTTGGCCACCCGCTGCAGGATGCGGGTCTGGGTCAGGTGCTTACGGGCCAGCAGATTGTCCTCGACGGCGATATTGTACCGCTTGAGGTGCATGACCGACCACATGTCGAGCACGCCCGACGCCATCCAGCCGAGGGTCAGGATGAACAGGAACAGCAGAGCGCTGCGGATATCCTCGGACGGGCCGGGATCCATCGGCGAGACGGTCACGCCGATGCCGATGCCGATGATGATGATCAGAACGCGCAGCTTGACCCGGGCGCGTTCGACCACGCCGCGCCAGAAGAGATCCTTGTTCCGAACGACGCGACGCAGGATGGCGAAGACGATCTTGTGCGTCAGCCAGCCGCCGCCGACGAAGACCAGCAGGACCAGGCCGATGACCGCCCATTCGGGCAGCCAGTCGAACCGGTGCCACAGGGCGCGAATCTGGCGGGTGACGGCGATGATTTCGGGAGGCATGAGCTTCCTAACGCGTCAGGGCCGAGAGGGTTGATGTCTCCTCCCTTTCGCGGAGCGATGGGGAGGTGGCGCGGCGCGCCCTTCGCGCCGTGACGGAGGGGTTCCTTCGGCGCGAAAACCCCTCCACCGCTACGCGGTCCCCCTCCCCACACGTGGGGAGGAGACATTATGCACGGCCTGCCGTTGCCTCGACGAGGTCGGCGAGGCGTTGGGCGGCGTCGGGGATGGCGACGCTGCGGGCGGCGGCGGACATGGCCGACAGGCGCGCCGGATCGGACAGGACGCCGGTCAGGGTCGAGGCCAAGCGATCGACGGTCAGGTCGTCTTCCAGGATGACCTCGGCCGCGCCCGCATCGGTCAGGGCCTTGGCGTTCAGGCGCTGGTGGTCGTCGGTGGCGATCTTCAGCGGGATCAGGACGGACGGCAGGGCTGCGACCGCCAGTTCGGCGCAGGTCGAGGCGCCGGAGCGGCCGACGACCAGATGGGCCCTGGACAGCCGTTCAGCCATGTCGCGGAAGAAGGGGGCGACCTCGGCCTCAATCCCGGCCTCCAGATAGATCTGGCGCGCGGCCTCCAGCGTCTCGGGGCGTGACTGCTGCTGCACCTTCAGGCGGCGACGCAAGGCTTCCGGCAGGGCGGCCAGCGCGCGGGGCGTGGTCTCGGACAGGATGCGGGCGCCCTGGCTGCCGCCGGTGACCAGCACATGGATCGGGCCGTCGGCGGCGGGCGCGACATAGGGGCGGTCAAACAGGGCGCGGATCTCAGCCCGCACCGGCGAGCCGACGACGAGCGAGCGGCCCTGGACCTTGGCCGGCGCGCGTTCGAGTGTCGGGAAGGATGAAGCGACCCGACCGACATAGGGGGCCAGGATGCGGTTGGTGCGGCCAAGGACCGCGTTCTGTTCATGGATCACCGTCGGTCGCTGGGACGTGACCGCGGCGACCAGGGCCGGGGCGGACGGATAGCCGCCGAAGCCGACGACGATGTCGGCGCCCAGCCGGTCGAAAGCCGTGCGCGCCTGGACCACCCCCTTGAAGATGGCGACGCCCGCCTTGATCAGGCCCAGCGGGCCGGAGCCGGTGGCGGCGTCCAGCGCCAGCCGCTCCTCGGCGGGAAAGGCGTGGGCGTATTGTTCGCCCCGGTGATCGGTCGCCAGGACGACGCGCCAGCCGCGCGCCGCCATCTCGCGCGCCAGCGCCTCGGCCGGGAACATATGGCCGCCGGTGCCGCCGGCGGCGACGACGCAGAGCTTGGTCATGGGCGAGGCTCCGAAAAAGAGGGTCTGAATAGTCTGAAGTTCAGACGGTGGGCAGGCAAAAACACCGTCTAATTCGTCTAATCTGTCTAATGTCGGCCAGGAACGGTGCGGTGAGGAATGGGGCGGCGACAGGATCGCACGGTTTTGCAGCGTGGGCAGGAGACGGTCGATCGCGAGCCGTAAGCGACGGGAATCGTCCGGATGTTTTCGTCAAAGAAGGCTGGCTAGCCGCTCTTTCGTCCTCCTGCGACTGGCGTAGCGAGATCGAGGGGCGACGAAAGAGAACTACAGCAACCGCCGGCCCATGGTCAGGCTGGCGCCGGGTTCGTAGGCGCCGGGGCGGCGTCGCGTCAGGGCTAGGGCAAAGCCCATGGTCAGGCCCATGGCCAGCATGGAGGAGCCGCCATAGCTGATGAAGGGCAGGGTCATGCCCTTGGTCGGGATCAGGTTCAGGTTCACCGCGACGTTGATGCAGGCCTGAAGCCCGATCAGCATGAACAGGCCCGCCGCCGCCGTCTGCTCGAACGGATCGGTCAGCTTCATGGCCCGGCGCATGCCCCGGATGACGATGAAGGCGTAGAGGCTGATCATGATCAGGCTGAGGATCAGGCCGAACTCCTCGGCGCCGACGGAATAGATGAAGTCGGTGTGCAGGTCGGGCACGCGGCGCTTCATTACGCCCTCGCCGATGCCTCGGCCCAGCAGGCCGCCGGCGCGGATAGCCTCGGACGCGCTGTCGATCTGGTGGGTGTCGGTGGTTTCGGGCGAGAAGAAGCGGCTGAGGCGGTCGCGCATGTGTCCGAAGACGAAATACAGTGACACCAGCCCCGCCATGCCGAGGCTGGCCAGAACCGCCATCCATTTAAACGGCACGCCCGCCATGAAGAAGACGGCCATGAAGGTGGTGGTGATCAGAAGCGTCTGGCCGATATCGGGCTGGATCAGCAGCAGCGAGACGGTCAGGGCGTAGAAACCAAACGCGATGGTGACGCCGGGCACCCCCTGCCCCTTTTGCGCCTCGGCGAACATCCAGGCGGCGAAGACGATCAGGCCGGGCTTGGCGAACTCGGACGGTTGCAGGCTGAAGGGGCCGAAGTTCACCCAGCGGGCGGCCCCTTTCACCGTATCGCCGATGAACGGCAAGGCCATCATCACGACGATGGCGCCGAACAGGGCCAGGACCGCGATCCGTCGCACGCCGCGCGGCGACATCAGCGAGGTCGTCAGCATGATGCTGAGCCCCACGCCCGAGAAGACCATCATCCGCCAGGAATAGTGGAAGGGGTCAGTGATCGATTCATCGGCCAGGATGGCGGCGGGGCTGGAGGCGAAGCTGAGCGCCACGCCCAGGGCCATCAGCGCGAGCGCCGCGCCCAGCAGGCCGCGATCCACGGTCCAGAACCACTGGGCCACATGGCTTTGGTCGTTACGGGAAAAGGCAGGGGTGTAGGGAGCGCTCATGACGCGGTTTCCGGGACGGCGCCGAGGGCCAGGACGGCGGCGCGGAAGGCCTCGCCGCGCGCCTCGAAGTCCTTGAACTGATCGAAGCTGGCGCAGGCGGGGGATAGAAGGACGATCTGGTCGCCGTCGGCAGACGCCGCATCGGCGGCGGCGGCGGCCACAGCGTCGTCGAGGGTGCGGGCGATGACGTGGGGCGCATCGCCCAAGGTTTCGGCGAAGGCCGGGGCCGCGTCGCCGATCAGATAGGCCTTGGCGATGCGGGGGAAGAGGTCGGTGAGATCCTTAATGCCGCCGGCCTTGGGCACGCCACCGGCGATCCAGAAGACGGACGGATAGGAGGCCAGGGCCTGACGCGCGGCGTCGGCGTTGGTGGCCTTGGAATCGTTGATGAAGCGCACGGAGCCGAGGCGGCCAACCGCCTCCATACGGTGGGCCAGGCCGGGGAAGGACAGCAGGCCGGCGACGGCGGCGTCGTGGGAGACGCCCAGCGCGCGGGCGGTCGCATAGGCGAATGCGGCGTTCTGGGCGTTGTGACGGCCCGGCAGCGAGCGGGCGGCGGTGAGGTCGGCGATCGGTTCGCCGCCGTTCAGAATAACGCCGGGCTGCGCGACATAGCCTTCTCCCCTCGGGGGAGAAGGGCGGGTGGAGATGGTGATGACGCGCTGGGCCAGATCGCGCGCGATCCCCTGCCCCCAGCTTTCGTCCACGCCGATTAGCGCGACCGCATCCGGCCCCTGGGCCTGGAATATCCGCGCCTTGGCCGCGACATAGCCGTCCATGCCGCCGTGACGGTCCAGGTGGTCGGGGCTGATGTTGGTCAGGATGGCGACATCGGGGGCGAAGGTCGTGGTCAGGTCCAGCTGATAGCTGGAGACCTCGATCACATAGACGGCTTCGGGCGTGGGTTCGGGCAAGGCCAGGACGCCGACGCCGATATTGCCGCCGACGTGGACCGTCAGGCCCGCCGACTTCAGCACCCAGCCGATCAGCGCGGTGGTGGTCGACTTGCCGTTGGTGCCGGTGATGGCGACGACGCGCGGCCGCTGATCCTTCGGCCGGTCGGCCAGGGCGCGGGCGAACAGTTCGATGTCGCCGAGGACGGGCACGCCGGCCGCGCGGGCCAGGTCCACGGTCCAGTGCGGCCTGGGATGGGTCAGGGGCGCGCCGGGCGACAGGACCAGGGCGGCGAAGTCGGACCAGTCGGCGGCAGCCAGGTCCTCGACCGTGAAGCCCTCGGCTTTGGCCTGCGCCCGGCCGGCCTCGCCGTCGTCCCACAGGATCGGGATCGCGCCCCCGGCCTGAAGGGCGCGCGCGGCCGTAATCCCCGACCGTCCCAGGCCGAAGACCGCGACCCGCCTGCCTTCAAAGCCGGAAACGGGGATCATCGGATCAGCGCAGCTTCAGCGTCGACAGGCCCAGCAGGGCCAGGGCGCCGGCGATGATCCAGAAGCGGATGACGACGGTGGATTCCGGCCAGCCCATCTTTTCGAAATGGTGGTGAACTGGCGCCATCAGGAAGATGCGCTTCTTCGTCAGCTTGTAATAGCCGACCTGGATCATGACCGAGGCGGCCTCCATGACGAACAGGCCGCCGACGATGCCCAGGACCAGTTCGTGCTTGGTGGTGACGGCGATGGCGCCGAGCGCCCCGCCCAGAGCCAGCGAACCCGTGTCGCCCATGAAGATCTTGGCCGGCGGGGCGTTGTACCACAGGAAGCCCGCGCCCCCGCCAATCATGGCCGCGCAGAAGATGGCCAGTTCACCCGCGCCAGGCACGTGGTGGACCTGAAGATACTGGGCGAAGACGAAGTTGCCGGCGAGGTAGCTGATCACGCCGAACGCGCCCGCCGCCATCATCACCGGCACGGTCGCCAGGCCGTCCAGACCGTCGGTCAGGTTCACCGCATTGGAGAAGCCGACGATGGTGAAGGCCGCGAACGCCACATAGAACCAGCCGATGTTCAGCAGCACGGCCTTGAAGAAGGGGAAGGCGATCGACGTCTCAAGCCCCGGCGAGGTCGGCGAGACGGTCATCCACAGCACGGTCAGGACGCCGGCGACGACGGCGACGACGGTCTGGGCCAGGAGCTTCTGTTTCGAGGTCAGGCCGGCCGAGGTCTGTTTGGTCACCTTGGCGTAGTCGTCGATGAAGCCCAGCACGCCGAAGGCCGCCGTCACGAAGCTGACGATCCAGATGTAGGGATTGGTCAGGTCGCCCCAGAGCAGCACCGCCACGCCGATGCCGGCCAGGATCATCAGACCGCCCATGGTCGGGGTGCCGACCTTGGACAGGTGGGACACCGGGCCGTCGTCGCGGATCGGCTGGCCCCGGCCCTGTTTGGCGCGGATCCAGTTGATGAAGCGGCTGCCCATGGCGACGGCGACGATCATGGCGGTGGCCATGGCGAGGGCCACGCGCACCGTCTGGTACTGAACCAGGTTCAGCAGCGGATACTGGTGCGCCACGTCGGCGTAGTAGAGATAGAGCAGATAGAACATTTTGGTCCTCTATCGCGTCGCGGGCGGCGTGTCGCGGCCTTGGAGGTCGGCGAGCGCCTTGGCCACCAGCGAGGCCTTGGAGCCGTTCGAGCCCTTGACCATGACGATGTCGCCGGGCGCGACCAGCAGGGCCGCCTCGGCCGCCAGTTCCGCCGCCGTCGCGCGCCAGACGCCGCGTCGCGAGACCGGCAGCGCGTCGTAGAGCCAGCGCATTTCGGGACCGGCGGCGTGGACCAGGTCGAGGCCGGCGGCATCGATGGGGCCGGCGAGACCTTCATGCAGGTCGCGGCTCTGCTCGCCCAGTTCCAGCATGTCGGTCAGCACCACCACGCGGCGGCCCGAGGTCGAGCGCGCGCCCAAAGTCTTGAACCCGGCGGCCATGGACAGCGGATTGGCGTTGTAGCTTTCGTCGATCAGGGTGAAGGCGCCGTCCGGCGTCGTGACCGTGCGCGTCTGGCCGCGTCCGGCCAGAGGCTGGAACCCCGCGAGGGCTTCGAGACCCGTTTCCAGCGCCACGTCCAGGGCGTCGAGCATCAAGAGGACGCAAAGGCTATTCAGGCCCCAATGGGCGCCGGACTGGGCCAGGCGATAGTCGATGCGCCGCCCGAACAGTTCGGCGGCGACCGCCGCGCCCTCGGCGTCCGGCCGGAAGTCCAGCAGACGGGCGTCATGGCCGGCGTCGGATCCAAAAGTCAGCAGGCGCGCGCCGACCGCCTTGGCCGCATCGCACAGCATAGCCGAGAAGGCGACGTCGCCGTTCGCCACCGCCGCACCGCCCGGCACCAGACCCTGGAAGATGGTCGCCTTTTCACGCGCGACGCCCGCTTCGCCGTCCGCGAAGGCCTCGATATGGACCGGACCGACCGTGGTGACGCAGGCGGCGTGGGGGGCGACGAAGCGCGACAGGGGCGCGATCTCGCCCGGCGCATTCATGCCGATCTCGAACACGGCGCGCTGGGTCTCGACCGGCATCCGGGCCAGAGTCAGGGGCACGCCGATGTGGTTGTTGTAGCTCTTGATCGAACCGTGGGCGGGACCGGCGAGGTCGAGGCCCGCCTTGATCGCCTGGGTGACGCTGGTCTTGCCGACGCTGCCGGTGACGGCGCCGCGCTTAATATGGGGCGCGCGCTCGCGGGCGGCGACGCCCAGGGCTTCGAGGCCGCGCAAGGTGTCAGGCACGACGACGCAAGGGCCACCCTCGACCGGGTGTTCGACCAGGGCGGCCGCGGCGCCCGATGCGAAGGCGCCGCCGGCGAACTGATGCCCGTCGCGTTCGCCCTTCAGCGCCAGAAACAGATCGCCGGGAGCGATCTCGCGGCTGTTGTAGGTCAGGCCCGTGATCGGGCGATCATCGCCCTTCAGCACGCCGCCCGTGGCGGCGGCGACTTCGGCGGCCGACCAAAGCGGGCGGGCGGAGTGTTCAGGCATAGAGAGACAGGGCCTCGGACGCGACAGTGGCGTCGTCGAAGGGGTGGGTCACGCCCGCGACGATCTGACCCTGTTCATGCCCTTTTCCGGCGATGACCACCACATCCCCGTCACGCATCATTTCGACGGCGGCCTCGATGGCGACGCGGCGGTCGCCGATCTCGATCCCGTCCGGGCAGCCGGCGCGGACCTGGGCGCGGATGGCGGCGGCGTCTTCGGATCGCGGATTGTCGTCGGTGACGATAGCGATGTCGGCCAGACGCCCGGCGATCTCGCCCATCAGGGGACGCTTGCCGCGATCGCGATCGCCGCCGGCGCCGAAGACGACGATCAGGCGGCCGGTCGCGTGGGGACGCAGCGCATTCAGAACCGTCTCGAGCCCGTCGGGCGTGTGGGCGTAGTCGACATAGACCTCGCCCCGGCCTTCCTGCCCGCCGTCGATGCGTTGCAGGCGGCCTTGCGCGCCGGTCAGGCCTTCCAGCGCGCCGATGACGGCGTCGGCCGGATCGCCGGCGGCGATGCACAGGCCGGCCGCCACCAGGGCGTTGGACGCCTGAAACGCGCCGGCCAGCGGCAGCAGGATTTCGCGGATGTCGCCGCGCACGTCGATGGTCAGACGCTGCCCTTCAGGCGTCGCGCGACGGCCGATCAGGGTCAGGTCGCGACCGCGCTCGCCCACGCCCATGACGCCCAGACCCGCCATGATCGAGGCGGAGGCGAAGACCGAATAGGCGTCGGAATCGGCGTTCAGCACGGCGGTGCGGCCGCGCGGCAGCAGGGTCTCGAACAGGCGCATCTTGGCGGCGCGATAGTCCGCCATGGTGCCGTGATAGTCGAGATGGTCCTGGGTCAGGTTGGTGAAGGCGGCGGCCTTCAAGGCGACCCCGTCCAGGCGGCGTTGGTCGATGCCGTGGGACGAGGCCTCCAGCGCGACGTGGGTCACGTCCTTGGCGGCCAGCTCGGCCATCAGGCGCGCGGCCTCGGCGGCGTCGGGGCTGGTCAGGCCGGGGCCGGTCAGGGCGTAGGTCCTGTCGCCCTTCTGGCCGATGACGCCCAGCGTGCCCATGCTGGCGGACTTGTGGCCGATCCCGGCCCAGATCTGCCGGCAGAAGGTGGCGACCGACGTCTTGCCGTTGGTGCCGGTGACGGCGACGCAGGTCTTGGGCTGGGCGCCGTAGAAGCCGCGCGCGGCGATGGCGTAGGCCCGGCGCACGTCGCCCGAGGTGACCAGAACGGGCGCCGCGCCATCCGGCGTGTCGGTCGGCGCCAGAACCGCAGCGGCCCCTTGCGCCAGGGCCTGAGGGATGAAGGCGCGGCCGTCGGCGGCCGTGCCCGGCAGGGCGACGAACAAGGCGCCGGGCGAGACCTTGCGGCTGTCGGCGGTGACGCCGGTGATGACGGGGTCCGAGGACACGTCGCGGCGCAGCAGGTCGGACAGGTGAAGCGCGCTCAAAGCCCGTCCCCCGCCACGTCCTGATACTGCGGGATCTTCTCGCCCGAGGCCGTGCGCCAGCGGTCGTCGCGGCGTTCAACGCCCAGGAAACCGGCGATGCGGTCGGCGATATTGTGCACGGCCGGCGCGGCGACATAGGCGCCGGTCTTGGGATAGGTCCCCGGCTCGTCCATCACGATCAGGATGGCGTAACGCTTGCCGTTCAGCGGGCCATCGACGGGGAAGACCGCCGCGAAGGAACCCAGGGCGTGGCTGGGATCATAGCGACCGCCGACCAGTTTGTTGGCCGAGCCGGTCTTGCCGCCGACCCGCAGGCCCGGCGCGTCGGCGAATCCGCCCGAACCCTTGACGACGTTGCGACGCAGCAGGTCGAGAATGGCGCGCGAGGTCTCTTCGGTGACGACCTGTTGCGGCTGGACGTTGCGGGCGCCGCCCTTGCGCAGCGACAGCGGGATCATCCGACCGCCATTGGTCAGGGCGCCCATGGCCTGAACCATCTGGGCCGGGGTGATCATGATGCCATAGCCGAAGGACAGCGACGCCAGGGTCGAGTTGTCCCAGCGACGCGGCACGACCGGCTTGGCCGATTCCTTCAGCTCGATCTTGGCGGCGTCCAGCAGGCCCAGGCGGCGGAAATAGTCGCGCATGGTGTTGGGGCCCATCTGCACCGCCAGTTGCGACGTGCCGATGTTGGAGGAGTGCAGATAGACCTCTTCCAGGGTCATCACCCGGTTCTGGGCGTGGAAGTCCTTGATCTTGCGATCGCCGATCTGGAAGGCCTGGGAGGCGTCGAACAGGGTGTTCATGTCGGCCCGGCCGGTGTCGAGGCCGGCGGCGACGGTGAATGTCTTGAACACCGAGCCCATTTCGTAATGGCCCGAGACGGCGCGGTTCAGGGTGGCGCCGTCGGGCGCCGCGCCGCGGTCGGCCGAGTTGAAGGTCGGCCAGGACGCCATGCCCAGCACCTCGCCGGTCTGGACGTCGGTGACGATGCCGACGGCGCCCTTGGCCTGGTTCTTGATCGCGGCGGCGGCCAGTTCGTTCTCCAGAACGCCCTGGACGCGCAGGTCGATGGACAGGGGGAAGGCCTCGCCGCGCTGACCCGCCGCGCGGATCTCGTCGTTGAAGGCCAGTTCGGCGCCCGAGACGCCCTGCCCGCCCGTGTCGGCGTCGCCGATCAGATGGACGGCCGAGGTCCCGAGCGGATAGGCGCGGCGGTCTTCGGGCTCGAAGGTGACGCCGCCCAGCGCCAGGTCGTGGACGGCGGCCTTTTCCTGGGGCGTCAGACCGGTCAGGGCGATCAGGCGACGGTCGCCGCCCAGCACCTTCTTCAGACGCTCGGCCGAGATGCGCGGCAGGGCGCGGCGGATCTGGCGATAGGCTAGGTCGCGATCCCAGATCTCGGCCGGGTCGATGTAGAGGCCGTAGTGAACAATGTTGGTGGCCAGCAGCTCGCCATTGCGGTCCGTCAGGTCGCCGCGCACCAGGGCGTTCGGATTGACGCCGCGTCCCAGGCCGTTGGCCGGGGCGAACAGGGCCTTGTACGACGCACCGATGGCCAGGCCGCCGAAGACGCAGGAGAAGGCGATCAGGATCAGGAAGATGCGGACGCGGGTGTCCTCTTCCGGGCGGGCGTCGGCGCGGGCGCGCTCGAAGCCGTGCTCCAGCCGCCAGACCAGTTCGGTCAGCCAGCGCCAGAACGGCGACAGGCGGCCTTGCAGACGTTCCTGGAAATCAGCGCCCGGCGCGGGGCGGTGATAGCGATGATCCTGAACGCTCATTGCGCCGGCTCCGGCGAAGGCGTGGGGACGGGCGCGTCATCGGCGACGGCGGCGGGCGCCGGCGCGGCTGAAGGCGCGGGCGCGGCGGGTTGAGCGGCGACGGGTTTCAGGGCGGTCAGCTGACCTTCCTTGGCCTGACGGGCGACCGCGACGGGGGCCATGCCGATCTGGCGCGACAGGCTTTCCAGACGGGCGGGCTGCTCCAGCCGGGCGACCTCGGCGCGCAGCAGGCGGACGCGCTGTCCGTTCTCGCGGATGTCCTGTTCGATCTGGGCGATGCGGCTGCTTTCACGCGCGGCGGCGGCCTTGGCGGCATAGACCGACACGATCATGATCGCGACCAGGGCCACGCCGATGATCTCGACCCAGCGCACGCCGCGCACCTTCCAGTCGAACAGGCGCTGAAGGGCGGTGCGGGAATAGGTGAAGAAGGGCGCCGTGGTCATGCCGCCGCTCTCCCATCGATCCGACCCCAGGCCGGGGCGTCGGTGCGCACGGCGGCGCGCAGCTTGGCCGAGCGGGCGCGGGGATTGGTGGAACGCTCTTCGTCGCCCGCCTCGCGCGCGCCTTTGAACTGGAGCGTGAAGCTGGGCTTGCGCGGATCGACGGCCATCGGCGCATGACGCGAACCGGCGGGGCTGTTGCCCGTGCGCTCAGTCAGGAAGGCCTTGACGATGCGGTCTTCCAGCGAATGGAAGGTGACGACGGCGAGACGTCCACCGGGGGCGAGCGTCGCCTCGGCCGCCTCCAGACCGCGTTCCAGCTCGCCCAGTTCGTCATTGACCGCGATGCGCAGGGCCTGGAACACGCGCGTCGCCGGATGGATGGGCGCGCCGCGACGGCCGCCCAGGGCCTTTTCGACCACCTCGGCGAGATCCAGGGTGCGGGTGAACGACTGTTCGGCGCGGCGACGCAGGATGGCGGTGGCGACGCGGCCCGACTGGCGCTCTTCGCCATACAGTTTGAAGATGTGCGCCAGGGGACCGTGGTCCCAGGTGTTGACGATGTCGGCGGCGGTCGTGCCCTCATCGGACATGCGCATGTCAAGCGGACCGTTGCGCATGAAGGAAAAGCCGCGCTCGGCCTGATCCAGCTGCATCGACGAGACGCCGATGTCGAAGACGGCGCCGTCCAGCTTCGCCTTGCCGCTGTCGGCGAACGCCTGGGTCAGACCCGAGAAGGGGGTGCGGATCAGCTGGAACTGGCCGGGGAAGTCGCTGGCGACGGCGTCGGCGTGCGGCTGGACCGTCGGGTCGCGATCCAGGGCGACGACCTGGGCGCCGGTCTGCAGGATGGCGCGGGTATAGCCGCCGGCGCCGAAGGTGGCGTCGATCACGACGTCGCCGGGCGCGGGCGCCAGGGCCTCGATCACCTCGGCCAGCAGGACGGGGGCGTGGGGAGCGCCGGGCAGAACGTCAGTCACGATCCGCCTCCCGCCAGCTTCATCTGGGCCGCCAGCTTCAGGGCGCCGATCTGGGCCATGCCGGCCTTGGCCAGGGCGCGCTGTTCGGCGCGGCGCGCCGCCCATTTCTCACGCGACCAGATCTGGAAACGGTCGTTCAGGCCGACGATGACGACGGTGTCGCCCAGACCCGCTTCGGCGCACAGCGCCTCGGGCAAGGTGATCCGACCGCCGGAATCATAGGCCAGACGCACCTGCTCGCCCATCACCTGCCACTCCAGCGCCGAACGCTCCTCGGAGCCGAACGGCAGGGCTTCGATCATTTCGGCATAGACGGCGAACAGGCGGTCGCCGCCCGCTTCCAGACAGTCGGCCTCGATCGAAGGGAAGATGAACACGCCGCCAGCGGCGCCGTTTTCGGTCGTGCGGAAATCGTTGGGGATGAGGAGACGGCGCTTGCCGTCCAGCTGCTTCTCATAGGTCGAGAGAAACACGCCCTGTCCAATCGAGCCCTTCGGCCCGTCCCTAGATGCCCTGACGAACGCCCGCCGCGCCCGCCTCTCAGCCCCAAATCATGAAGCTGGGATAGCATGGGATGAAATGGGCCTCAATGGGATCGAGGCCAAGATTTAACCATGTTTTGACGTGTGACGACTTAAGCACGCTCGAACAGCTGGAACATACACGGAACAAACAAAGTATTCACAGGCTGTGAGGCGTTCTAACCTTCCATTGCCAGACAATAGGTTAACGCCCGCAAAAGCGCGGGACCGCCGCCATAACACTGAAATGCGGGGATAATCCGAACTCGGATTAGGCGACGCGCTGAGGGAGGGCGCCAACGCCCAACCCTCCGGGCCTCAAGTAGGCCAAAGGCCGATAGGCCCGAAGAAAAAAGCCGGCCTCAAGCAGCGCGAAGCGCGGTAGGCCGAGAAAATCGGCCTCAAGCAGGCCGAAGGCCGATAGGCCTAAAGAAAAGTATGCCAGACGGCCTGTAAGCCGGGTTTTGTTCCGCTCCGAAGCCGAGGCCCGGATCGGCGACGATCATTCCTCTGGACCGACCATTGCTGATCGGTTCTCGCGACCTACCCGGACATCTGAGGCGGTGAGCCCCGCGAGCGAGCCCGCGCGATGTCCCTATTTGGTCTTGCTCCAGGCGGGGCTTGCCATGCCGTCCCTGTTGCCAGGTCCGCGGTGGGCTCTTACCCCACCCTTTCACCCTTACCGGCCTCGCAAGGCCGGAGGTTTGCTTTCTGTGGCGCTATCCCTCGGGTCACCCCGGGCGGAAGTTATCCGCCGCCTTTTCACCGTGGAGCCCGGACTTTCCTCGACGGACGCGAAGTCCGCCGCGACCGCCCAGCCGTCTGGCGCGCGCTAGATGCGCGTTAGCGGCGCGAACGTCAATTCAATACGCCCGTGACACTCTCGGCGCTGGCCAGCTGGAGCAGGCCGACCAGACGGGCGCGGGTTTCGCCGTCGGCGACGCCGTCGAGGCGGGCCGGGCGCCAATGACGCTGGAAGGCGCGGACGGCGGTTTCGACGGCGGCGTCGTAGTCGCCACTGGCCTTCAGGCCGTAGCCCAGCCGATGCAGGCCGGCGCTGAGCACCATCGGGCCGATGCCCTGATCGCCCTTCTGCAACAGGCCGCCCAAGGCCTGCACCCGTTCGGCCGCCGGTTCGAACCACAGGCCGTGCCCGGCCTCGGCCAGGCGTTTCCAGGGGAAGAGCTCGCCCGGATCTTCCTTGCGATCCGGCGCCAGGTCGGAATGGGCGATGATGCGGTTGTCGGCGATGGTCCAGCGGCTGCGAATATCGGAAATCAGCGCGATGACGGCCGCGATCTGGGCTTCGGGGAAGGCGCGATAGCCGAACTCATGGCCGGGATTGACGATCTCGATCCCGATGGAGGCGGCGTTGCAGTCGTCCTCGCCCTGCCACACGCCGCGGCCGGCGTGCCAGGCGCGGCGCTCCTCGGGCACCAATTGAAAGACGCGGCCGTCTTCCTCGACCAGATAGTGGGCCGAAACCTTGGCCTCGGGGTCGCGCAGGCGGGCCAGAGCGGCCTCGCCGGTCTGCATGCCGGTGTAGTGCAGCACCAGCATGTCCGGCGGCGCACGGCGCGCGTCGAAGTTGGGCGAAGGCGCGTCGATGTAGGACGTCATGGGCGGGTTCGGCTCAGCGGCCGTTGCGCTCCCAGCCATAGGCGACCCAGGCGCCGTCCACCTTGTGCGCCTCGATCAGGTCGGGATCGCTGTTGCGGCGACGCGGCGCGATATTGCGGCGGGTGCGCATGACCAGACCGACCAGGAAGACCAGAACGCCGGCGAACAGCGCGATCACCGCCACGGCCGCAGCGGTGAAAACGGCGAGGACGGCGCCGACCGCCATGGCGCAGACGGCGGCGATCATGCCGGCGACCCACATGACGGACGCCATCAGGCCGTTGGGACGGCGGCGGGCGGCATGGCCGATGGCGGCGAGACGTTCAGGCTGGAACATGGATCATCCTTTCAGGCGATCCGGGGAACGCCTGATACGCAATGTCGGTCCATCGGGGCCTGCGGTCAATGGACCGCGACGCACGGTCGCGTGCGCCGCGCCCCGTCAAAAGATCGGCTGATCGGCCAGAACCACCGCGCCCTGGCTGCGCATGCGGTCGCTGTCGATCCGGCGCATCACGGCCTGGGCCTGGGGATCGGCCATGACGCCGCCCAGCATGACCAGCGCCTTGGCGGCCTCGGTCTGGACGCCGAACATTTCCGACAGGGCCTCGAACGGCGACTGCTGCTTGGGGAAATGCTTGAAGCGGACGGGCTCGTTGTCGGGGATCTTGGCCAGTTGGCGGGCCTTGTTCACCGCCTCGGTCACTCCGCCCAGCTGGTCGACGAGGCCCAACGGCAGGGCCTGGGCGCCGGTCCAGACGCGCCCCTTGGCGATTTCGCGCACCCGGTCCGGCGACAGTTTGCGGCCCGTCGCCACACGGGTGATGAAGTCGTCGTAGATCCGGTCCATCGAACCGGCGAAGGCCGCGCGCTGCTGGGGGGTGAACTCTTGCGTCGGCGAGAAGGCGTCGGCGTATTCCCCGCCCACCGTCAGCTCACGCATGTCGACGCCGAACCGGCCCAGCGCATCGGCCAAGACGAACTTGCCGCCGAACACGCCGATCGAGCCGGTCAGGGTCGTGGGCTGGGCCACGATCCAGTCGGCCTCGGAACTAATCCAGTAGCCGCCCGACGCCGCATAGGCGCCCATGGACACCACCACCGGCTTGCCCGCCGCCCGCGCCGCGCGCACCGCGGCAAGGATCTGCTCGGACGCTTCGGGCGAACCACCGGGCGAAGAGACGCGGAAGACGATCGCCTTGACGCTCTTGTCCTCGATCGCGTCGTAGATGGCCTCGGCCGTGTCGTCGGAATGGATGGACGAGCCGCCGCCGAAGCTGGCGCCGCCGCCGCGCCCGGTGACGATGGCCCCCTCCCCGCCCACGATGGCGATGGCGTTCTTGCCCGAACCCGTGCGTTCGCCCTTCTGGCTGGCGTACTTGCCGAATTCGACGATCTCGGCGCCTTTACCGGCGCGGGTCTTGATGGCGATCTCGGCCTCTTCGACCTGGCCCACCTTGTCGATCAGCCGATTGCTGAGCGCCTGTTCCGCCGAATAGGGGCCGGCCTCGATCACCGTCTTCAGCGCCGGGGCCGTCGTCTTGCGATCCTTGGCCGCGTTGGCCAGGGCGGTGTCGTAGATCGACGTCATCCAAGCCGTCATCGCCTCGCGGTGCGGGCCGGTGTAGTCGCTCTGGGTGTATTCGTTGACAGCGTTCTTGTACTCGTAGCGCTGTTCGAACTCGGGTTTGACGCCGTATTTCTGGAAGGCGCGGCCCAAAAACAGGCTGTCGGCCGAGAAGCCCGTGGCCTGGAAGCCGGCGGTGTTCTGCATCCACAGCTCCGACGCCGAGGCCCCGACCATATAGGTAGACATCACCGCGCCCGACGGGGCGAAGCCCTGACTGTGGGCGATGACCGGCTTGCCTGCGTTGCGGAAACGATGGATCGCCTGGCGCAGTTCGTCGGCGGTGGCGGGCGTCATGCCGCTTTCCGGCAGGCGGATCAGCAGAGCCTTGACGCTGCTGTCGCCCTGGGCCTGATGCAGGCCATCGACCACGTCCGTCAGGGCCAGGCCCGAACTGCCGAAGGCCGCGAACGGATTGGACGACGGCTGGTCGCTGACGCCGCCGCGCAAGTCCAGCTCCAGCACGGTGGTCGCCGGCGTCGTCGGCCTGGACGACGAGGCGACGGCGACCGTCAGCAGCACCAAGGGAATGACGACGACGAACAGGATCAGCCCGGTGAAGACACCAAGGACCGTCAGGAAGAATTGCTTCATCGGAGGGAAAACGCGCGCTCGCAGGCCGGAAATGGCGTCGCCAGCATAGGGGGACGCAGGCCGTCGTCAAATGACGCGCGTGCAATCCGTCGGTTGACCTGGCGTTCGCAGCCGCACCCGATTGCTGCGACGCAGCGTGCGGATTGATGCGAGGCCCGGAAATCCCTATATGAGCCGCCTGTGAGCGAGGGCCTGCGCCCCGCGTTTTTCTTGCTGGAGACCGCACGATGCTGGTCACCCTGATGAAGTCCAAGCTGCACCGCGCCACGGTGACCCAGGCCGATCTCGATTACGAGGGATCGATCGCCATCGACATGGACCTGCTGGACGCCGCCGGCATCTATCCGCACGAGCAGGTCGATGTGCTCAACATCACCAATGGCGCGCGCTTCACCACCTATGCGATCGAGGCGCCGCGCGGCTCCAAGGTCATCGGCGTCAACGGCGCCGCCGCCCGCCTGGTGCAGAAGAACGACAAGGTGATCGTGGTCACCTATGGCCAGCTGCCGCAGGAAGAGGCGCGCCAGTGGAACCCGAACGTGGTCCTGCTGGACGACGCCAACGCGATCAAGAACGCTGGCTAAGGCGCTTCGCCTCTCAGAATGCAAAAAGGCCCGCCGGCGACGGCGGGCCTTTTCTTTATCCGGTTGATGCGATCAGCGGGCGATGTCGTAGACGCCCGTGATGTCGATCCGCACCGTCAGTTCGCCGGCGGAAACCGGGGTGCTCTCGGCCCGATCCATCGACACAGCGCGGGCGGCGAACATCGGCATCGGCGGCTGAGGCGCATAGCCGCCGCCCTCGGTCAGGTTGCGAATGCCCGACAGCTGGACGTTCAGCGATTGGGCGTACAGCTGGGCCTTGGCCTGCAGGTTGCGCACGGCCAGCTGGCGCGCCTGGTTTTCGGCGGCGGTCGGATCCTTCAGGCCGAAGCTGATGCCGTCGATCTGGTTGACGCCGGCGGCGACCACGGCGTCGGCCGTCGTACCGACCTTGCTCAGGTCGTTGATGACCACCGTCACGCGGTTGACCGCCTGATAGCCGCGCAGCTTGGGCGGTTCGTTCTGGACGTAGTCGTATTGCGCCGACAGGTTCAGACCGGAAGTTTGGATATCGCGTTCAGCAATGCCCGCGCGACGCAGGGCGGCGACGACGCGCGTCATTTGCGCAGCATTGTCGCGCATGGCGGCCTGGGCGGTCGTTGCCTCGGTCTGGACGCCGAAGGTGATGGTGGCCATGTCCGGCGCGGCCTTGACCTCGCCATAGGCCGACAGGTTCAGCGACGGCGCGGGTTGCATCATGTGCATGGCTCCCATGGGTTCGGCCGTCTGAGCCATGGCGCGCGGCGTGGCGGCGGCCAGAAAGGCGGCGGCGGCGACGGCGCCGCCCAGGGCGACGGTCTTCAACGACAGGGTCTTCAGGGGGGCGGCGGCCAGGGTGCGGGTCATGCAGTCTTCTCCGTAAGCGATCCGGGACCGGCGCGTTCGCCGATCCGTTGCAACGACCTTGGCCGTTCTCGCCTGAACCAACGCCCGTGCGCCTTGGCAGTTTCCGTTCATCTTCGTGAAATCGCCGAAAGATCGCCTTCTTGCCCGCCCCCGCTTGGCAAGCCGCGCCCGCGCCTGCTAGGCGAAACCCCTACCGCCGAGGCGCGCCTTGGGGGCCTGTAGCTCAATGGTTAGAGCCGACCGCTCATAACGGTCTGGTTGGGGGTTCGAGTCCCTCCGGGCCTACCACATCCTGTCGGGACCACCCGAAAACGGCTCAAGACCGCTTCACGGCAGTATCGCGGAAAACACACTCACCAGCGGAAGGTGAAACGACCCAGAGCAGCGCCCAAAACCGCGACGAGGCCGACGCCCAAGGTGTACCAGACCGCCACAAAGGCGGCCGTGTGCTCGGGGCAATGCAGGCCGTAGACGGTCGCGGCCAGTCCTGCGGTCAGAAGACCGGCGGCGGCGCCGGCGAAAGCGGGTTTCACAGGGGCGAATCGTCTCGCAGCGAAGAAGATGAACGGCGCCGCCAGAGCGCCGAGCGACAGGATGTTCGTCGGACAGACCTTGGCGGAGCGACCCATGACCCAGAGGGCTGGCTGCCTTCTAGCATTGAGCCTACGCTGCACGCTGATCATGCAAGGGCGCTAGGCGAGTGACGTTTCAACAGGGACTGGCCTTTGGCCTTGTCGGGCTGACAATCGGCGCCTTCATCTGGGGTCGGTTTCGTTACGACCTGGTCGCGGTCGTCGCGTTGGTTGCAGGATTGGCGATCGGCATCATCCCCGCCGAGGCTGCATTTGACGGTTTCAAAAACGACGTCACCGTCATCATCGCCTGCGCGCTGATCGTTTCGGCCGCCTTCGCCCGATCGGGGGTAATTGAGCTCGCGATGCGGCGGGTGATGCCGCTGCTAAAGACTGAGCGTTCTCAAGTCCCGGTTCTGACCGGCGCTGTGACGTTGCTTTCCATGGCGACGAAGAATGTCGGAGCCCTGGCGATCATGATGCCGGTGGCGCTTCAGGTGGCGCGCCAGACGAAGTCGTCTCCGTCCCGGCTCCTGATGCCAATGGCTTTCGGCGCCATGGCGGGCGGCATGGTCACCCTGGTCGGGACCGCTCCGAACATCATCGTCGCCGAAGTGCGCCAAGGCATCGTTGGCGAACCCTTCGCCATGTTTGACTACGCACCGGTGGGCTTAGCGCTCACGCTGATCGCCTTGGCGTTTTTGGCGTTCGGCTATCGCCTGTTGCCCCGCGATCGACAGGGCGCAACGTCCATGAGCGCGGCCTTGGCCGCCAACGCCTATGCCACGGAAGTCAGGGCGCCTGAAGGCTGGGCTCCGGGATCTATGACCGTGTCCGCTCTCGGCACCCTCGGCGACGGCGAGGTCAAGATCATGGCGCTGATCCGTTCAGGGAAACGGCGGCTGAGTCCCAGAGGCAATGTCGTCGTCAAAGCGGGTGACGCGCTGCTGATCGAGGGCGAGCAGCAGGCGCTGGAGGGCTTCGTCAGTCGGGCTCAGATGAATCTCATCCGCGATGATCGCCCGGTTCCCATAGCGACCGCATCCGAGGAGATTGCGATCGTAGAGGCGGTCATCGGCCGAAACTCCCCGCTTCAAGGGCAGTCTGTTCGAAGCTCGGATCTGTACGGCCAGCACGGGATCAATCTGTTGGGCGTGTCGCGAAGCGGCTTTCAACTCACCCAGCATCTGCGGACGGCAAAACTGGCGCCCGGCGATATCATCCTGCTTCAAGGCGCCGAACAGGCGCTGCCGGTCGCGCTGAGGGCGCTAGATTTACTCCCCCTGGCGGAGCGTCAGGTTCAACTCGGGAGCGTGCGCAGGCGCTTCATGCCGGCTGTTGTTCTTGCGTGCGCAATGACGCTGGTTGGCCTTGGCCTAGTTCCAGTCGCCGTCGCCTTCTTCGGCGCCGCCGTCGTGATCGTCGCATTGGGCGGCTTGAAGATGCGTGAGGCCTATGCCGCCCTCGATGGCCCCCTGCTCGTTCTGATCGCAGCCCTCATTCCCGTCTCAGACGCGATCCAATCCACAGGAGGGTCCGACCTGATCGCAGGACTGCTTCGCCACGTGTTCACAGGCTTGCCGGGCGTCGTCGCCATTACCGGCGTCATGCTCGCCTCAATGGCGGTTACGCCCTTCCTGAACAATGCGGCGACCGTTCTGATCGTCGCCCCGATCGGAGCGACGCTGGCCAAGCAGCTTGGCTACAATCCAGACCCGTTCCTGATGGCGGTCGCGGTCGGCGCCGCGTGCGACTTCCTGACGCCCATCGGTCACCAGTGCAACACGCTGGTTATGGGGCCTGGCGGCTATAAGTTTTCTGATTATCCCAGACTGGGCGCGCCTTTGAGCGCGCTCGTTCTGGTCACGGGGCCCTCGCTCATCTTGCTGTTTTGGCCTCTTTGATTGGCTCGAGGTCAGAAGATAGCGTTGGAACAGACAGGTCAGGATCACCGTTTCCGGCTGTTCGCCGGCTCGACATCCCGAGCCGCTTATGAGGGCCTGACAGCCTGGTAAGGCGGCTTCAAAGAGGCCTGAGAGTCGCGAGGCTGCATCAAAACTGCGAGGCGTTCGACAGCTTCAGCCATCGCCAGTCGTTCGCTGTGTGGAAGTTCAGCCAAGGCGGCGAGAAAGCCGTCGCCGAGCAGGCCCGGGGACGTCTGCAATGCCTGCCGCCCCGCGTCGGTCAAACGCACATGGACGACGCGGCGATCCACGGTGGAGCGATAGCGGGCGGCCATGCCCTTGGCTTCGAGCTTGTCCAGCACGGCGACGACGGTCGGCGCCGACATGGAAACGTCCCGCGATATCGCGCTGGTGCTGACTTCACCCAATGCGCGGATGGATTGCAGCACGAGGAGCTGCGGCAGCGTCAGCCCGGTCAGACGTGAAATTTCTCGAGACCGAACATCGATCGCCTGGGCGATGCGTCGGACTGACCGGACAAGGGATGCGGTGGCGTCAACCGCCGCGTCAGGGCTTGGCTCATGGGAAATATCGGCCATTCGGGTTGAACTCTTTCGTGCCCTAACCATTTGTACCCGCTGCTTCCACAATTCAAGGAGGACCCATGTGCGGTCTTAGCGGCGAGATCAATTTCGACGGACGACCGGCCGATGCCGGCGCCGTTCAACGCATGACCGATGCGCTCTCGCCCCGTGGACCGGATGGCTCCGGCATTGTTATGCGCGGCTCGGTGGGGCTGGGTCACCGCCGTTTGAAGATCATCGACCTGAGTGAGAAAGCTCAGCAGCCGATGGTGGACCCTGACCTGGGCGTGACCCTGGCGTTCAACGGCTGCATCTACAACTATCCCGAACTGCGCGAAGAGCTGCAGGGGATGGGGTTCCGCTTCTTCTCGCACGGCGACACCGAGGTCATCATCAAGGCCTGGAAGGCGTGGGGCGAAGCCTGCGTCGAGCGATTCAAGGGCATGTTCGCCTTCGTGCTTCATGAGCGCGACACCGGCCGCACCGTGATCGCTCGCGACCGTTTCGGCATCAAGCCGCTGTATCTGGCCGAACAGGGCAAGCGTCTGCGGTTCGCCTCGACCCTGCCGGCCCTGCTGGCGGCGGGCGACGTGGACAAGACTATCGATCCCGTCGGCCTGCACCACTACATGACCTTCCACGCGGTCGTGCCGCCGCCGCACACGATCCTGAAGGGCGTCAAGAAGTTCCCGCCGGCCACCATCCGCGTGATCGAGGCGGATGGGAGGGCCAAGGACCGCCCCTACTGGCAGCCCGACATGACCCGCCATGCTGAGGACGCGGCCCTGACGGCCGAAGATTGGCGCGATTGGGTCCTGGACAGTCTGCGCGAAGCCGTGAAGCGCCGCATGGTCGCCGACGTGCCGGTAGGCGTGCTGCTGTCGGGTGGAGTGGACTCCAGCCTGATCGTCGGTCTGCTGGCCGAACTGGGGCAGAAGGACCTGATGACCTTCTCCGTCGGTTTCGAAGAGGCCAATGGCGAGAAGGGCGACGAGTTCGTCTATTCCGACCTGATCGCCAAACATTACGGGACCAAGCATCACCAGATCTTCGTGCCGCACAAGCGGCTGATGGAAGCCCTGCCGGGCACCAT
This sequence comes from Brevundimonas vesicularis, assembly GCF_027886425.1. Lineage (NCBI taxonomy): Bacteria > Pseudomonadati > Pseudomonadota > Alphaproteobacteria > Caulobacterales > Caulobacteraceae > Brevundimonas > Brevundimonas vesicularis. The sequence goes on from NZ_CP115671.1 coordinate 2,694,827, forward strand.
CGGCGCCATGTCAGAGCCGATGGTCTCTTACGACAACGTCGGCTTCTACCTGCTGAGCCAGGAAGTCTCGAAACATATCAAGGTGGTGCAGTCCGGCCAGGGCGCCGACGAGGTGTTCGCCGGTTATCACTGGTATCCGCCGATGCTGGGCGCGACCGATCCGGTCGAAACCTACATCAAGGCCTTCTTCGACCGCAGCCATGCCACGCTGAAGACCCAGCTGAACGGCGCCTATATGGCCGACACCGACGTCAGCCGCGCCCTGGTCGAGGCTCATTTCGCGCAAGGCCGCGCAGCGACGCCGGTCGACCAAGCCCTGCGTCTGGACAGCCAGGTGATGCTGGTCGACGACCCGGTGAAGAGGGTCGACAACATGACCATGGCCTGGGGTCTGGAGGCGCGTGTGCCCTTCCTGGATCACGAACTGGTCGAACTGGCGGGCCGCATCCCGCCCGAGCACAAGCTGGCGCAAGGCGGCAAGGGCGTGCTGAAACAAGCGGCGCGTCTGGTGATCCCCTCCGAGGTCATTGATCGCAAGAAGGGCTATTTCCCCGTGCCCGCGCTGAAATACATCCAGGGTCCGTATCTGGAGATGGTGCGCGAGGCCCTGACCAATCAGGCGGCGCGCGATCGCGGCCTGTTCGACCGGGGCTATCTGGACACCCTGTTCGCCAATCCCACCGAGCACATCACACCCCTTCGCGGCTCCGAACTCTGGCAGGTCGCAGTGCTGGAAATGTGGATGCAGCAACATGGCGTCTGATATCCGCTCCGAGCGATCAAAGGCGCATCGGCTGAAACGTCTGCGGCACGAGGGCCTGAAGCCCCCGGTGCAGTCGGGCGACGGACCGACCCCGGACGCCGTGCTGGATTGTGGCTGGGGCCGACTGTTGTTCGCCCAGACCTTCGAGACGGCCGAGCCGTTGGTCGAGGCTCTGCGCGCCGAAGGGCCGGACCGGCGCGACATCGCCTTCTATGTTCGCAATCCGCACGTCCTGCTGGCCTCGGCGCCGCAGGAGTTGTTCCTGGATCCGTCGCACACCTATCGGCTGGAACTGGCGACCTATCGCAACAGCCGACGTCAGCCCCGAGGCTTCACCGTGCGCCGTCTGACGTCGGAAACGGATGCGCAGGCGGTCAACGACATCTACGCCAAGCGCAAGATGGTGCCGGTTCCGCCTGACTTCTTCTGGTCGCATCGGGACGACCGGACCCTGACCTATTTCGTCGCCGAGGACACCGTGACGGGGGCTGTGATCGGCACCGTGACGGGCGTCAACCACGCCCGCGCCTTTCAGGATCCGGAATGCGGCTCTTCGCTATGGTGCTTGGCGGTCGATCCCCAGGCGACCCAGCCGGGCGTCGGCGAGGCCCTGGTTCGGCGTCTGGCCGAACACTTCAAAACCCAAGGTCTGGCGCACATGGACCTGTCGGTCATGCACGACAACGACCAGGCCATCGCCCTGTACGAAAAGCTGGGTTTGCGTCGCGTCTCCTTCTTCGGGGTCAAACGTAAGAACCCGATCAACGAGGCCCTGTTCGTCGGCCCGACCGACGACCACGACCTGAACCCCTATGCCCGGATCATCGTCGACGAGGCGCGTCGGCGCGGCATCCATACCGAGATCATCGACGGTGAGGGCGGGCTGTTTCGCCTGAACTGGGGCGGCCGCTCGGTCCGGTGTCGCGAAAGTCTGTCGGAGTTGACCTCGGCCGTCGCGCTCAGCATCTGCGACGACAAGCGGATGACGCGACGCATCGTCGAGGCGGCCGGCGTGCGCGTTCCCGAGAGGATCGATCCCGAAAGCCCGTCGGCCATCGATGCAGCGCTGAGCAAGTTCGGCGCCCTGGTCGTCAAGCCGGCGCGCGGCGAGCAGGGGCAAGGCGTCGCGGTCGGCCTGACGACGATGAGCGAGGTCCAGACGGCTCTGGTCCGGGCGCGCCGCATCTGTTCCGAGGTTCTGGTCGAGGAACAGGTCCAGGGCGAGGACCTCCGGCTGGTGGTGATCGATTACAAGGTCGTCGCCTGCGCCCTGCGTCGTCCGCCGCGCGTCGTCGGCGACGGGCGCTCGACCTTGCGCGCCCTTGTCGAACACCAAAGCCGTCGTCGCGCCGCCGCCACCGGTGGGGAATCGACCATCCCCATCGACGCCGAGACCGAGCGTACCCTTGCCGAGGCCGGCTATCGTCTCGACGACGTGGCGGCGGAAGGGACCGAGATTTTGGTGCGCAAAGCGGCCAACCTGCACCTGGGCGGCACCATCCATGATGTGACGGATGAGGTGCATCCCGCGCTGATCCGCGCCGCCATCGCCGCCGCCCGCGCCATCGATATCCCGGTCACCGGCATCGATCTGATGGTGAAGTCGCCGCGCGAACCCGACTACGCCTTCATCGAAGCCAATGAGCGCCCGGGCCTGGCCAACCACGAACCCCAACCGACTGCCGAGCGTTTCGTGGATCTGCTCTTTCCACTATCCGCCCCGGCCGCTGCACGGACATTTCCGCGATCCGAAGCCTGAAGGAGGCCCCTTGGCCCGCCCCGCGTTAGACCTCGACTACCTGAAGGCCCGCCTGGCCGACCTGCTGAACACGCCCAGCCCGACCGGCTACACGGACGAGGCGGTCTGGCTCTTGTGCCGCGAACTGGAGCGGCTGGGCCTCGACTATGAGATGACTCGCCGCGGCGCCCTTCGCGCACGCTTGCCGGGCCGGACGCCAAAACCGGCGCGCGCCGTCGTCGCCCACGTCGACACCCTGGGCGCGCAGGTCAAACAGGTGAAGGCGAACGGCCGGCTGGAGTTGGTCGCGATCGGTCACTGGTCGTCGCGTTTCGCTGAGGGTGCGCGGGCGACGATCTTCTCCGAGGGCGGTGCCTATCGCGGCACCATCCTGCCGTTGAAGGCGTCGGGCCATACTTTCAACGAAGAGATCGACACCCAGCCGGTGAACTGGGCCCAGGTCGAACTGCGCATCGACGCCGTGACCCACGGCCGCGAAGACACCCTGGCCCTGGGCGTGGATGTAGGCGACATCGTCGCCATCGATCCGCAGCCCGAGTTCATCGACACCGGCTTCGTCGTCTCGCGCCATCTGGACGACAAGGCGGGCGTCGCCACCCTTTTGGCCGCGCTGGAATGCATGATCCGCGAAGATCGCACGCCGACGGTCGATACCTGGTGGCTGTTCACGATCGCCGAGGAGGTCGGGTTGGGCGCCTCGTCCGTGCTGATCCCAGATGTCGCCGCCATGGTGACGGTCGACAACGGCACGACCGCGCCCGGCCAGAACTCGTCGGAGTTCGGCGTCACCATCGCTATGGCGGACCAGACAGGTCCCTTCGACTGGCACCTGTCACGCAAACTGGTTCAACTGGCCCGCGACCACGACATCCCGCACCAGAAGGACGTCTTTCGATACTATCGCTCGGACTCGGCCTCGGCTCTGGAAGCCGGCGCCGACATCCGGACCGCCTTGGTCACCTTCGGCATCGACGCCAGCCACGGCTATGAACGCATTCACGAAAGCGCGCTGGAAGACCTGTCGCGCCTGCTGATCGCCTATGCCGAAAGCGACGTCGAAATCAGCCGTGACGCCAAGTCTTTGAGCGGAGCAAAAGGCTTTACCCACCAACCCGTGGGCGACGAGGGGGATTAGCGGTTCATCAGGCTGCTCGTCCGGTCACTCAAAAATTACGTAACGTATGTCGCAATGATAGAGCGGCCTGGATGTCGAATACTGGGACTTTTGAGACCTAGGCATAGGCAGCCACTCGTGGCTCATAGCTGACCTCTGAAGTTTCTCATCTTGCGTAACGCGCGCGTTGTCGCACGCGCGAATTTTCCAATCCAGTCTGCATAGCGCAAGCCTCGTTCGGCCGCTGTCGATCAGCCTTGAGCCTCCCCTCCTCTCCGCCATCCCGCCAGCACTGGCAGGACGATCAGGGTGAGGACTGTCGCGGTGGTCAGGCCGCCGATGACGACCGTGGCCAGGGGTTTTTGCACCTCGGCGCCTGCGCCTGAGGCGAACGCCATGGGCACGAAGCCGAGGACGGCGACCAGGGCCGTGGTCAGGACGGCGCGCAGGCGGCTGACGGCGCCGTAGAGCGCCGCCTTGGCCGGCGGGTCGCCCTCGGTCAGGCGTTGGCGGATGGCCTGCATCAGCACCAGGCCGTTCAGCGTCGCCACGCCCGAGACGGCGATGAAGCCGACGGCCGCGCTGATCGACAGCGGCATCCCTCGCAGCGCCAGCGCCAAGGCGCCGCCCACCAAGGCCAAGGGCACGCCTGCGAACACCAGGGCGGCGTCCTTCCATGATCGCAGCGCCAGCACGAGCAGCAGGCCGATGGTCAGGAAGACGATCGGCACGATCAGCGCCAGACGGGCCGAGGCGCGTTGCAGGTTCTCGAACTGACCGCCCCAGTCGATCCAGCCGGACGACGGCGGCTGGACCTGTTCGGCGACCTTGCCTTGCGCCTCCGCGACGAAGCCGCCCAGGTCGCGTCCACGGACATTGGCCTGAACGATCATGCGGCGCTTGCCGTCGGCGCGGCTGATCTGGTTCGGTCCCTCGCCGACGTCGAAACGTGCGACAGAAGACAGAGGCACGGTCGGCGCCCCGGACTGGGCGTTCTCGGGCATGACCGGCAACTGCTCCATGACCGCCGGATCGGCGCGCAGGGCGTCGTCCAGCCGCACGACCACATCGAAGCGCCGGTCGCCCTCGTTGACCTGACCGGCCGAACGGCCGGCGAAAGCGATGGCCAGGGCGTCCGCCGCGTCAGAGGCATGGATCCCCTGCGCCGCCGCCACCGTGCGATCCACGCTGGCGGTGATGGTCGGTTGGCCCGAAACCTGCTCGACCCGCACGTCCGCCGCGCCCTGGATGCCGTTCAGGACGCCCGCGACCTGCTGGGCCGTGCGCTCCATCGCGGCGAAATCGTCGCCATAGACCATGACCGCCACGTCCGAACGCACACCCGCGATCAGTTCGTTGAACCGCATCTCGATGGGCTGGGTGAACTCATAGGTGTTGCCCAGCAGGGTGGAAAGCCGCCTCTCCATCTCCGCGACCAGATCGGCTTTCGGCAGTCGTGGATCGGGCCAGTCTCGGCGGTCCTTCAGGATGACGAAGGTGTCCGAGATCGACGGCGGCATAGGGTCGGATGCGACCTCTGCGGTGCCGGTGCGGGTGAAGACACGATTGACCTGGGGCATGGCCTTCAGCGCGCGCTCGACCTGGAACTGCATCGCCTGGCTCTGTTCCAGCGAGGTCGAGGGCACACGCAGGGCCTGGACCAGCACATCGCCCTCGTCCAGTTGTGGCACGAACTCGCGCCCCAGGGTCAGGAAGGCGAGGACGCCGGCCAGCAAGGCGACGCCCGCGCCGACAAGGACGCGCCGTGGTCGGGCGATGGCGTGAGCGAGAAGCGGCTGGTAGCGCGCCTTGGCCGCGCGCGTCAGTCGCGTATCCTCATGATCCGCCCTGGGCTCGCGCACCAACAGGGCGGCCATGGCGGGCACGAAGGTGAAGCTGAGGACGAAGGCGGCGGCGAGCGCCAGCATGACGGTGGCGGCCATCGGGCCGAACATCTTGCCCTCGACCCCCTCGAACATCAGCAAGGGTGCATAGACCAGCAGGATAATCGCCTGGCCGAAGGCCGCGGGCCGGGCCATTTCGCGGGCCGATGCGGCGGCGACCGACAGCCGTTCGGCGGTCGTCAGCGGGCGACGCGTCTCCGTCCGCTTCAGGCCCAAACGGCGCAGGGTGTTCTCGATCACCACCACGGCGCCGTCGACGATCAGGCCGAAGTCCAGCGCGCCCAGGCTGAGCAGATTGGCGCTGATCCCGAACCGGTTCATCGCCGAGGCGGCGAACAGGAAGCTGAGCGGAATGACGAGGGCGGTGATGATCGCCGCTCGCACATTGCCCAGGGCGAAGAACAGTACGGCGACGACCAGCAGGGCGCCGAGCAACAGATTGTGCTCCACCGTGCGGATGGTCGCCTCGACCAGTTCGGTGCGGTCCAGTTCGGGCTTGAGGACCACGCCGGGCGGCAGGCTGGGCGCAATGGCCTTCAGCCGTTCGCCGACGCGGTGCGCCACCTCGCGCGAGTTCTCCCCCTGAAGCATCAGGGCCGTGCCGACCACCGTCTCGCGGCCGTCGGCGCTGGCGGATCCTAAACGAGGCGCGCGGCCGATCTCGACCGTGGCCACGTCGGACACTCGGATCACCTGGCCGCCCCGGTTCAGGATCGGCGTCTGGGCGAGGTCGTTCAGGCTCTTCAGCCGAGCGTCGGCGCGTACGATATAGGCCTCGCCTGCACGATTGACGTATCCGGCGCCGGCGATGCGGTTGGCGTGCTCCAACGCCTCGACCAGTTGCACCAGGCCGACGCCATAGGCGGCCAGTCGGCTGGGGTCGGGGTGGACCGCATATTCCTTCACATAGCCGCCCAGCACATCGACGCCGGCGACGCCGGGCACGGTCTTCAGCTGGGGCGCGACCAGCCAGTCCTGAACCGTGCGCAGATAGGTAGCCTTTTCCTGGTCGGTGACGAGGCGTTCGCCCTCGGGCGTGACATAGACCGCGCTCGTGCGCGCCGCAGGGCCGGTCAGTTCCAGCGTCCAGATGTAGACCTCGCCCAGGCCGGTCACGACCGGTCCCATCGAGGGCGAGAGCCCCTCTGGCAAATCCTCGCGCGCGGCCTGAAGCCGCTCGTTGACCAGATTGCGGGCGAAATAGATGTCGGTCGCATCAGTGAAGACGGCCGTGATCTGCGAGAAGCCATGGCGCGACAGGGAGCGGGTCTCGGTCAGGCCCGGCAGCCCCGCCAGCGCCGTCTCTAGCGGGAAGGTCACCTGGCGTTCGACCTCCTCGGGCCCCAGGGCCGGCGCCACCGTCGTGATCTGCACCTGGCGATTGGTGATGTCGGGCACGGCGTCGATGGGCAGATGCAACAGTTCGCGCCCCCCCAGGACGGCCAGGACGACGGCCAGTCCCACGACCAGCCAGCGGAAACGCACGGCGGCGTCGATGATCCGGTTCAGCATGATCAATGTCCGTGCTCGGCTTCGCCCTTGGCCAGTTCGGCCTTGAGCAGGAAGGCGCCGACGCCGGCGATGCGCTCGGTCCCGGTCAGGCCGGACACGATCTCGATCCGGCCGTCCGAGGTTCGTCCGGTCACCACCGGGCGCGCACGGAACCCGCCATCCTCCTGAACGAAGACGGACGGCGCGCCCTCTATGGTCTGCACCGCGTCCAACGGCACGACAGGCGTTCCTGAGCCCGCGCCGGCGGAAACGCGGGCGGAGACGACCGATCCCGCCGGGGGCGTCTCGCCAGCAGGACGGGCGCGAACCACGACGACCCCGTTCGCATTGGCCGGGGCGATGGCGACGACGACGCCGGACATGACGCGCGATCCGGCGACCGTGCTTTCCAGCCGGTCGCCGACCTTCAGGATCGCAGCGGCGGCGGGCGGCGCCTCGAACACCAGTTCGACACGGCCGGGATCGGCGACGGCGGCGACCTGCAAGGCCTCTTCGTGCAGCACCTGGCCCGGAGCCGCGCTCAGGCGGGTGACGACGCCTGCGATGGGGCTGCGCACCACCGTCAGCCCGTCCGCTCCGGGCGCGCCAAATGCGCCGACACGAGCGCGGGCGGCGCGGTGTTGCGCCTCCGCACGACGGGTCTCGGCGGCGGTGACGTCCAGGCGCGCCTGTGACACCCAGCCCTGTTCAAACAGGGTGCGATCGCGCCGTTCGGCGGCGCGCGCGGCCTGGACCGTCGCGCCCGCCGCATCGGCGTCCGCCCTTGAGGCGGCGCCGTCCGGACTGCGCACGGTGATCAGGGGCGAACCGGCCGCCACGCGATCGCCCAGGCCGACGTGGACGCGCACCACGGCGCCGCCCAACGGCGCATCCACGGCGGCCTCGGCGCCGGGCGCAAAGGCGACGCGGCCCGGCAGTTTCAGTTCGGCGCCGCCGCCGCGCTGCACGGCGACGACCGACACCCCGGCTCGCGCGGCCTCCTGCGGCGTCAGAGCGACGAAGGCCGCTTCGGCGGCTTCGTCTTCGGCGTGGCCTGCCTCGGCGTGTTCGGCTTCAATTGGCGGTTGGTCCAGAATGCGGGCGGCGCCAAAGCCCGCGCCTAATGCGATGACCACGGCGGCGCCGGTCATCAGCCAGTATGTCTTCAAGGTCATGATCGATCCTCGCCCGGCGCACGGCCGGGCCCAGAGTTCAGGACGCGCGACGTCTCCGACACGCGCAGGGCTCAGGAAGGGCCGGACGACAGGTCCAGCCGAGGATCAGGCTCTCGGTGGGCGCTCGGGACCGTCAGGCCGCCCGAGTGGGCAAGCGACGCTGTCGCTCCACGCCTGGGGCTGGCCGAAGACCGCGATGAAACGCGGCGTCGCCAGGTCGCTGGACATGGCGGAATGCGGCGCATGACAGCAGCCGTTGGCGCACGCCGGGCCGCAGTCTGGACATTGGCCATCAGCGCCGCCGACCAGCTCGACCACCTGGACGCCGCCTGAGGCTTCCGCCGCGCAGGCATGGCTTTCAAACGCAGGCATGGCGAAGGCGACCGTCAGCAGCAGGGTGCAAACGAAGGCAAATCGACGGACCATTTCCGACAGCGCTTTGAACATCCGAGGGCTTCCTAGCATTCCTGTCCAGAAAAGTCTGCGCTGCAGCTTTCGGTGCCGTCTTCGTTGGATGTTAGTGTGTAGCTTGGCTCAAAAAGAGCATCAGTGACCAAATCTCGGACAAGCGCGAGTTAACTTGTGAAGCTCATAGAGGCGTCCGCTTTTGTCACCAAGCTGCAATGGAGTTCGGACTAAATTTGAGTCGGCTGCGGCGCTATTGGTTTACCAGCTGATTTAAAAATCAGAAACTGATAGATTTCAAGTTAATCCACAAGGGACTTAGATGGCCTATACACACCTTTTTTGCAATGGTTCGTCCCATCCTTCACAGGATTGCGTTAGCTGAAGGGCCGTTCAGCCGCTCAATGTCTAGTTTCTCAATAGTAAATTTAGGCATCGGTTGGTGTACAGCGCTGCGAGTTTAGCAAAGACGAAGATGCGGTGATGCTTGATCGTGAGGAGTATCATTAACGCACTCACCAGCGGAAGGCGAAACGACCCAGAGCAGCGCCCAGGGCCGCGACGAGGCCCATGCCCAAGGTGTACCAGACCGCCACAAAGGCGGCCGTGTGCTCGGGGCAATGCAGGCCATAGACGGTCGCGGCCAGCCCTGCGGCCAGAAGACCGGCGGCGGCGCCGGCGGAAGCGGGCTTTACAGGGGCGAACCGTCTCGCGCCGAAGAATATGAAAGGCGCCGCCAGAGCGCCCAGCGACAGTATGTTCGTCGGACAGACCCTGGCGGAGCGCCCCATGACCATGTCCATCCGCGCGTCAGGCGCAGCGCCCAGCAACTCCACGACAGCCCATCCTGCAGCGATGGCCAAAATGGCGGCTAGCAGGATTGCGGGACGGCGCGGCGAAGCGCCCGGCCGCCCCAGTCGATCCAGAAGCCAGAAGCCCGCGACGCACAGGGCCGCCGTATAGGCCGCCTTGGCCCAGAAGGTCGGTCCGGCGACGGCCGACATCAGATCCGGTCGCAATCCCAGCCACCAAACGACACCAGCAAGCGCGACGCCCGCCGCCGGCAGCATGAACAGCAGCACACGACGGTCGACGTCGCTTCGGGACGTCGGCGGCAAGTCCAGCGCCAGGCTGGTGATCAGGTCGTCAGTCTTCATCGTTGGACCCTGCTGCTCCAGCCGCGAAGCGCGCGGTCAGAGCCTTGAAGCTGCGATGGATGCTGACCTTGGCGGCGGCGACGGAATAGCCGTGACGCTCGGCCGCCTCGGCCACGCTCAGCCCGGTGACTTTCACATCATGGATCAGGGCGCGCTGTCGCGCCGGGAGGATCGACAAGGCGCGGGTCAAATCGCGTCGCATGACCCCGTCCTCGACCGTGTGCTCGGCCAGCAGCACGCTTGCGTCATCCAGCGGCTCGGTGAGGCGTCGGCCTTGGCGGCGCAGGTGGTCGATCAGCTTGTGGCGGGCGATCGTGAAGGCCCAGGCCGTGAACGACTGGTTGCGATCCCATGTGGCGCGCTTGGCGTGAATGGCGATCAAGGTCTCTTGCACGAGGTCCTCCGCGTCGCTTTCTCCGTTGAAAAGACGGCGTTTGAAAAAGGGCCGCAGGTGCGCGGCCAGGTCCGACAGCAGCACGCGCCAAGCCTGCGCGTCACCGTCCAGGCCTTTGAGCATCAAGGCTTTGAGTTGTGATTCCCGGTCAAGCACGTGCGACTGCGACCTACGCTGCGGAGACCGCGACGGTTACATGGCGTCTCGCAAAATGATGCACGAAAAATAGTTGGCTCGAAAATGTAACGCGCGGCGGGTCCTCGGCGAAAGGCGGATTCAGCGGCCACGAACGGCCGTGCCTTTTGAGAAGGACCTCTTGCATGACCCGCACCAAGATCGCCGCCGCCACCCTAGTCGCCTTGACCGCCGGCGCCGGCATGGCGCACGCCCAATCGACCAGGAACGCCGAGGCCAAACCGGCCGCCATGGAAAAATGCTACGGCATCGCTCTGGCCGGCAAGAACGACTGCGCCGCCGGCCCCGGCACGACCTGCGCCGGCACCTCGGTGCGCGACTATCAGGGCAACGCCTGGAAGCACACGCCCGCCGGCACCTGCACCAGCATCCGCACACCGCGCGGCAACGGCTCGCTGACGCCCGTCTCGCGCTGATCGGAACTGGACTGATGAACCATGGATCGACCGCCACGACGCCTGTCCCCACTGTGGGACTGGGCCTCAAGGCCCGCCATTACGACGAGGCTCTGGCGTCTGCGGCGGCCGGTCTGTGGTTTGAGGTCCATCCTGAGAACTATATGGTCGATGGCGGCCCTCGCTTGAAATGGCTGGAGGCCATCCGTCGAGAAAAGCCTCTGTCGCTGCACGGTGTCGGCTTGTCGCTCGGCGGAGACGAGGCGCCGGACCCGGAGCATCTGGCGCGGCTCAAGACGCTCGCTGACCGGTTCGAGCCGTTTCTGATGTCCGAGCATCTGGCCTGGTCGCGGGGCGGCGGCGTCTATCATCCAGATCTGCTGCCGTTTCCGCGCACCCGACAGTTGTTGAAGCAGGTCAGCGACAACGTCGCGCGAGCGCAGGACGCGCTGGGCCGAGCCCTGCTGATCGAGAATCCGTCCCTGTACCTCGACCTGAAAGGCCACGAGATGGGGGAAGTCGATTTTCTGGTCGCACTGGCCGCCGCAACAGGCTGTGGCCTGCTGCTTGATCTCAACAATGTGCACGTCAGCGCCAACAATCTCGGCGCCGACCCGCGGGACTATCTGGCGGCCGTTCCGGCCGATCTCATCGGCGAAATCCATCTGGCCGGCTTTGCGCCCGATCCCGTCCACGCAGAGGCGCTGTTGATCGACACCCACGACGCGCCGGTCAGCGACGCCGTCTGGTCCCTCTATGCCGAGACACTTATGCGGATCGGGCCGCGTCCCACGCTGATCGAGCGCGACGACAACATTCCCGACTTCGCCGAGCTGATCGCCGAACGCGATCAAGCCGTCGCCATAATGGAGGCCTGCCATGTCCAGTGCGCCGCGTGACGATCAGATGCTGTCGTTTCATGCGAGCTTCTCCCTGGCCCTGCAGGGGCAGGGCTCCGTGCTCACACCGTGGCTGGCGGATCCAAATGCGCCCGGACTGGCGGTTTATCGAAACACGGTGGCCAAGGGGCGGGCCGACGCCCTGGCGGGTCTCTATCCGACTGTCGAACGGTTGGTCGGTCTGGACTGGTTTCGCGACGCCGCTCTGATCTACGCCAACAGCGCGCCTCCCTCATCCCCGGTTCTCGATGCCTATGGCGAGGGCTTCCCGGAGTGGCTGGCGACGTTTCCGCCCGCGTTTGAATTTCAGTTTCTGCCGCCTGTCGCCCGTCTTGATCGCGCATGGAGCCGCGCGCACCGCGCCGCTGACGCACCGACCCTGCCCCTTGGGACGGTCGCCGCCCTGTCACACGCTGCTCTCAACGCTGGCTACGCGGTCCTGCATCCGTCTGCGCAAGTCTTTTGGTTCGACTGGACCGCGCCATCAATCTGGCTGGCCAATCGCCTGGCTACGCCTCCGGACGACATGGTGTGGGACCAGTCCCCCGAGGGCGTGTTGATCGTGCGTCCGGAAATGGAGGTCCAGACCCATCGGTTGAACCGGCCCCAGTTCGCCTTCCTCGACGCCTGCCGACACGTCCACACCATCGGAGCGGCGGCGCTCGCCGCCCTCGCCGCCGATCCCGCAGCCAATCTGTCCGAGCTGTTCAGAGATCTGCTTCTGAGCGGCGCCTTCACCCGTATCGAAACCGGAGCGCCACAATGACCGAGCTGACCGCCGTATCGTCGCCGCGTCCCTCCTTGGCGGTCCTCCCACGCCTGGCCCAGGCTGCGATCCCCCTGTCGGTGCTCAGCCTGATCGCGCGTGTATCGATCGCGGCGGTCTTTTTCCTCTCCGGCCGGACAAAGGTGGAGGGCCTGCTGACCGTCACCGACAGCACCTATGCTCTGTTCGCCGAGGAATACCGACTGCCTTTGATCCCCAGCGATATCGCCGCCCACCTGGCGACCTATTCAGAACATCTGTTCCCGATCCTGCTGGTGCTCGGCCTCGGCGCCCGCTTCGCCGCGCTCGCGCTTCTGGGCATGACCATAGTGATCGAGGTTTTCGTCTACCCCCTCGGTTGGCCGACCCACCTGCTCTGGGCGACGGTGCTGCTCCACATCATCAGGTTCGGTGCCGGGCCGATCAGCCTTGATCATTGGCTGAGCCGGAGAAGCTAGACCTCGACGCGTTCTCAACACACGCCGCTCACTTTACACAGATGCGCGCGCGATCGTTGATCCAGCAGTCGCCGTCCAGGCGGACCGTTCCAAGGCGGTCGCCGGCCTTGTCGTCGTCGGGGTCGGCGTTCCAGGTGGCGTCGGCCGAGCCGTCGGCCATCAGGACGACGACGGCGAAATGCGAGTTCTTGGGCTTGCCCTCGGACCAGGCGTTCATCGTGTAGCCGCCGTCGCCGAACGGATAGACGAGGCACGGCTCGTCGAGCAGAACCTTGCCGTCGACCGAGAGATAGCAGGACTTGCGCGACGCCGCAGGCGTCGCGGATGCCGACGACGACGTGGCGGGGCTGGAGCCTGTCTTCGCCGGGTCCGCAGGCGGTGCTGTCGGCTCTGGTGCGGACGGCGCGGGGGTCTGCGTCGCGTCAGCTGGCCGAGGCGCGCCGGCGTCCTGACCACAGGCCGCCGCAGCGGCCGACAGCATCAGGGCGGCGATCAGGCTGAGCGATCGTGAAGGAGTTGATGTCACGCGAGCCTCCGTCGTTGTCTCCCAGCGCCAACACGGGGGCGCACGGAACCGTTCCCGGCGAGACGGCGGCGAATGACGGCGCCCCTCCCCTTCGGCCGGCCGCTCGCCTATATCGCCAGCCTGTCCCGCTCCGGAGTTTTCCCATGGCCTATGTCGCCCGCAACGATCGTCCCGCCGACAAGGCGGCGCGCTATCTGGAGGTCGAGGCGGAAGTCCTGGCCGTGCTGGACGGCGAGCCGAATGTGACGGCGCGAATGGCGACGGTGGCGTCGATGCTGGCCGATGCGTTCGAGCACTATTTCTGGACCGGCTTCTATGTCGTGGCGCCGGACAAGGCGGACGAACTGGTGGTCGGGCCTTACCAGGGGACGCTGGGGTGCCTGCGCATCGCGTTCGGGCGCGGGGTGTGCGGCGCGGCCGCAGCGACCGGCCAGACGCAGTTGGTCGAGGACGTGCACGCCTTCCCCGGCCATATCGCCTGCGACAGCCGTTCGGCCAGCGAGATCGTGGTGCCCGTGCGCGACGCATCCGGCGCTCTGATCGCGGTGTTCGACGTGGATGCGACGACGCCGGCCGCCTTCGATACGGACGATCAGGAGGCGCTGGAGCGGTTGATGGCGAAGGTGTTCGCCGACGCTTGATCGGGCCGGTTGATCCGGCCGCAGCCGGCTCTATGGTCCCCGGCGACATGGAGGAGCGGATGATGCAGCGGACAGTCGCAATCACGGGCGGACACGGCGTCCTGGGCCGGGCGGTGCTGGAGGCGGCGCTGAAAGCCGGTTGGCAGGTTGCGGTCATCGACCATGCCTCGGGCCATGCCGCGCCCGACGGCGTGCTGGAGGTCGGCGGGGTCGATCTGACGGACGCCGGCCAGGCGCAGAAGGCCGTCGATGCGGTGATCGCGCGGTTCGGGCGGCTGGACGCCCTGTTGAACATCGCCGGCGGCTTCGTCTGGCAGACGACCGACGATGCGGAACCGGCCTGGGACCGGATGCACGCGCTGAACGTCACCACCGCCGTGAACGCCAGCCGCGCGGCGCTGGATGCGCTGAAGGCCTCGCCCGAGGGTCGGATCGTCAATGTCGGCTCGGCCGCCGCGCTGAAGGCCGGGGCCGGCATGGGGGCCTATGGCGCAGCCAAGGCCGGGGTCCACGCCCTGACCCAGGCGCTGGCCGAGGAGCTGAAGACGACAAAGGTAACGGTCAACGCCGTCCTGCCGTCGATCATCGATACGCCAGCGAACCGCAAGGACATGCCCGACGCCGATCCGGCCACCTGGGTCGCGCCAGCCGATCTGGCGGCGGTGATCCTGTTCCTGGCCTCGCCCAACAGCCGCGCCATGACCGGCGCCCTGGTGCCCGTTACGGGCCGCGTCTGATGCGCAGCCACCGGGTCCGCAGCGTCCTTTATCTGCCGGCCTCGAATGCGCGGGCGATTGAGAAGGCGCGGACGCTGGATTGCGATGTCGCCGTGCTGGACCTGGAAGACGCCGTGGCGCCTGAGGCCAAGGCTGACGCCCGCGAAGCCGCCGTCGCGGCGGTTCGCAGCGGTGGATTCGGGCCGCGCCTGGGCGTGCGGATCAACGGTCTGGACACCGACTGGGGGCTGGACGATCTGGCGGCGATGAAGGCGGCGGGGGCCACGCTGGTCGTCGCGCCCAAGGTGGAGAGGCCCGAGGCCGTGCACGCCCTGTCCGCCGGCTTGGCCAAGGGCTGCGCCCTGTGGGCCATGATCGAGACGCCGCGCGCGCTGATGGCCCTGGCCGACATCGCCACGTCGGATGGGGCGCTGGACGGGCTGATGCTGGGGGTCAACGACCTCGCCAAGGCGTTGGGGACGGGGGCGTCGCCGGATCGCGAACCGTTCAAACCGTGGCTGGCCATGCTGGTCGCCGCCGCGCGGGCCAACGGACTGCTGGCCATCGACGGCGTGTTCAACCGGATCGACGATGCTGAAGGCCTGGCGGCCGAGGCATTGCAGGGGCGACTGTACGGGTTCGACGGCAAGAGCCTGATCCACCCGTCGCAGATCGCGGCCGCCAACGCCGCCTTCTCGCCGTCCGAAGCCGAGATCGCCGATGCGCGAGCGATCGTCGCCGCCTTCGACGCACCAGACGCCGAGGGGCGGGGGGCGATCCGCGTGAACGGGGCGATGGTCGAACGACTGCATCTGGAGCAGGCGAAGGCCTTGCTGGCGCGGGCGGATCGGGCCTAGTCGCGTCGACGCAACCGCCGTAAAGCTCGCCTCGAACCTCAGCGGACCCGCCTTGCCCCTACCCTCCGACACGCCTTCGAAAATCCCGGCCTGGGTCTGCGCGCCCGGCGTGCTGAAGGTCCCGTTCCTCGACGTGTTTCTGGCCGACTACGACCTGCGTCGGTTGCCGAGCGACGATGTGCAGGCGGTGCTGGGCTGGGGGATGAAGCCGACGGCGGCGGCGGGGCGACGGTGGGCCGAGAAGAACGGGCGGCCCTATGGGGCGCTGGAGGATGGGTTTTTGCGTTCGGTCGGCATCGGCGAGGCGGGCGCGACGAGCCTCAGCCTGATCGTCGATGACCTGGGCGTCTATTATGATGCGACGCGGGCCAGCCGGCTGGAGCATCTGATCCAGACGGCGGACGACTGGTGCGACGCGGCCATGATCGGGCGGGCGCGCGGGCTGATCGACCGGATCGTGGCTTCGGGCGTGTCCAAGACCAATATGGGCGGGCCGCTGGATCCGGGCCTGCTGAAGCCCGGCCGCCGCGTGCTGATCGTGGACCAGACGTTCGGCGACGCCTCAATCGCCTATGGCCTCGCGACGGCCCGGAGCTTTGACGAGATGATCGCGGCCGCCCGCCGCGACGAGCCGGACGCCCAGTTGATCGTGAAACGCCACCCAGCCGTGGCGGCAGGCCGGAAGCGCGGATGTGTGACGGACCTGACGGGCGTCACCCTGGTGGACGCAGATGTGCGGCCAGCCGACCTGCTGGCGGCGGTGGATGCGGTCTATTGCGTCACCTCGGCGCTGGGGTTCGAGGCCCTGTTGCGAGGGCTGCCGGTGCGGTGCTTCGGTGCGCCCTTCTATTCCGGCTGGGGTCTGACGACCGATGCAGTCCAGACGGGGCGGCGCGGCGTCGCGCGGTCGATCGAACAGGTCGCCGCCGCCGCCCTGATCGCCTACAGCCGCTATGTCGATCCAGTGACGGGCGAGCGATGCGAGGCCGAACAGGCGCTGGAGCGATTGATCGCGCTGCGCGACCGGGCCGACCGGCTGGCGGGCTCGTGGTCGGCGGTGGGGTTTGCGCCCGCCAAGCGTCCGCCGGTGCGCCGCCTGCTGAACTCGCCCAAGGCGTCGATGCGCTATTTCATGTCGCCGTCGCGCGCCGCCGCCCATGCCAAGGCGACCGATGGGCGGCTGATCTGGTGGGCGGGCAAGGAGAGCGAGGCGACGCGCCAGGCTGCGGCCGCGTTCAGCGGCCCGACGGTGCGGATGGAGGACGGCTTCATCCGTTCGCGGGGCCTGGGGTCCGACTTCGTCGGCGCCCTGTCGGTCGCCCTTGACGATCAGGGCGTCTATTACGATCCGTCGCGGCCCTCGCGGCTGGAGACCCTGATCGAGACCTCGGACCTGTCGCCGGTGCAGCTGGCGCGGGCCGCCGCCTTGCGGACGCGCGTGGTCGATGCCGGCCTGTCGAAATACAATCTGAGGGGTCAGGCGCCGACGGATTGGCCTGTTGATCGCGACATCCTGCTGGTCGTCGGTCAGGTCGAGAACGACAAGTCGATCCTGCTGGGCTGTGCACCGGATCTGAACACCAATTCGGCGCTGGTGGAGGCGGCGCGGCGCGACCATCCGGACGCCTTTCTGGTCTATCGCAATCACCCCGACGTGCTGGCGGGCAACCGGCCGGGGCGGCTGGACGCCGGGGCCATGGCCTCGGTCGACGCCGTGGGCGACGGGCTGGATATCGTCGACTGTCTGAACGCCTGTCGGCGGGTGGCGACCCTGACCTCCCTGACCGGGTACGAGGCCCTGATGCGGGGCAAGGCGGTGTCTGTCTATGGCCGGCCTTTCTATGCCGGATGGGGACTGACCGACGATCGGCTGACCTTCGAGCGCCGCAGCCGCCGCGCCGGCGTCGATCACCTGGTCCACGCCGCCCTGATCGCCTATCCCCTCTATGTCACGCCCGAGGGCTGGCCCTGCGAGGCCGAGGATCTGGTGGACCGGCTGATCGCCGCGCGCAACCAGCCGACGCCCAAGGCGCCGCGCGGCCAGGTGCAGCGCTGGGCCGCCGGTATCATCGCCAGTCTCGACCGCAAGCCGCCGCCGTCCTATTGACGCGTTCTGATAGGAAACGGACTGTCCTCAAGCAGCTAGGTCCCGCGGGCCGAGCGATAGGAACACACTCCTCAAGCAGCGAGACGCCGCGCGTTGAGCGATAGGAACAAAAAAGTGTCGAATGCAGTGATCGCCGCCACCGGCCTCTTCACCCCCGAACAGTCGGTCTCGAACGCCGAACTGGTCGAGAGCTACAACACCTGGGCCGACGGCTGGAACGCACGCCACGCCGCCCAGATCGAGGCCGGCGAGTTGGAGGCCAAGTCGCACTCCTCGCCCGAGTTCATCGAGAAGGCGTCGGGCATCAAGAGCCGGTTCGTGCTGGACAAGGCCGGGATCATCGATCCCGAGCGGATGGCGCCGAACCTGGCCGAACGCTCCAATGACGAAATCTCGATCCTGGCCGAGATGGCGGTCAAGGCGGCGCGTCAGGCGATCGAGGCGTGGGGCAAGCCGGTTTCGGAAATCGGCGCCGTCCTGTGCGCCGCGTCGAACATGCAGCGCGCCTATCCGGCCATGGCCATCGAAGTGCAGCAGGCGCTGGGCATCGAGGGCTTCGCCTTCGACATGAATGTGGCGTGCAGCTCGGCGACCTTCGGCATCAAGACGGCGGCGGACTTCATCGCCGGCGGCTCGGTCAAGGCGGTGCTGATGGTCAACCCGGAGGTCTGTTCGGCGCACCTGAACTTCACCGATCGCGACAGCCATTTCATCTTCGGCGACGTGGCCACCGCGGTGATCGTGGAGTCGTCGGATACGGCGGGACCGGGCGGCTGGGACGTGCTGGGCACGCGGCTGAAGACGACCTTCTCCAACAATATCCGCAACAACTTCGGCTTCCTGAACCGCAATGCGCGCGACACCGCGCATCTGGACAGCCCGGCGGCCGACGACAGCGTCCAGAACGACAAGCTGTTCATCCAGCAGGGCCGCAAGGTCTTCCGCGACGTTGTGCCGATGGTGTCGGACATGATCGTGGATCACGCCGGCGAACTGGGCCTGGATCCGCACGATCTGAAGCGGCTGTGGCTGCACCAGGCCAACATCAATATGAACACGATGATCGGCAAGAAGGTGCTGGGTCGCGAGCCCTCGGCCGATGAGAACGTCATCATCCTGGACGAATACGCCAACACCTCTTCGGCCGGGTCGATCATCGCCTTCCACCTGCACAACGACGGGTTCGAGGCGGGCGATACGGGCCTGATCTGCAGCTTTGGCGCCGGCTATTCGGCCGGGACGGTGTTCGTCAGGAAGCGCGCCGCCTGAAGCCCTAAAGCCGGGGCAGGAACAGGACGAAGTCCAGGCTCCACAGCCCCGGTCCATTGGCGATCAGCCAGATCAGGATGACCATCAGCAAGGTCTCCGGCAGGTCGAAATAGCTGGAGAGGCGATAGCCGAGGCTGGTCCCCTCCACCGAGTTTGACGCCACGGTCACCAGGGCGACCAGGCTGATGATCAGCAGCACCAGGGCCGCCAGGCTGGTGAACAGGCCCATGATCAGCAGGGCGCCGAAGGCGAACTCGCACATCGAGACGAACTTGGCGGTCTGGCGCGGCGCCGCGATGCCGGCCTCGACCATCGTCTTGCTCATCTTCTCGGCCTGGGCCGGGGTGAACAGTTTGTAGAAGCCGGACAGGAAGAACATTCCCCCGACCACGACCCGCGCGATCAGGGGCGCGATGTCCATCAGGGCCGGAACGCCCAGGCCGAGGCCGCGATAGAGGTCGATCATGGGCGAAGGCTCCGCTTGGAATGGCGAAGCCTTCAATGCCCTAGCGACGCGTCGGTTGCTCTGCCGAGGCTTGGGCGGGATGCGTCGCCTTCCATTCCATGGCGCGGCGGATGCGGTTCTCCACGCTGGGGTGATCGTAGAACAGGAACTCCTCGATCGCCGATGGCGACGGGGCGCGGTATTCGGCGGTCTTGATCAGGGCTTTGGACAGACCGTCCGGCGCATTGGCGTGAACCAGCGAAAAGTGGTCGGCGTCCTCCTCCATCGTGCGGGTCATGGTGGCGAAGACCGGGGTGCCAAGCACGCCCAGGAAAGCCAGCACCAAGGCCACGACCGGCAGGCCCGCAGGGTCGGAGATGTCGCCCACGCGATCCGCCCTCAGCAGACGATGCGCCACCGGATACAGCCGGTCGGTCAGCCAGAAGGCCAGCACCGACAGGAGGACCAGGATGCCGACGGTCCACAGAATGTGCGCCCGGACATAGTGGCCCATCTCGTGGCCGACCACGCCACGCACCTCGGCCAGATCCGCGCCCTGTTTGAACATGGTGTCGCTCATCGCGACCCGCGCCGTACCGAACAGGCCCGAGACATTGGCGGTGTAGCGGTCGGACTGTTTGGAGCCGTTGTAGATGAAGATTTTGTCCGACGGCGTGCCGGTCTGTTTGGCCAGGGTCACGACGGCGTCGCGCACCGGCCCGTTCGGCGCGGGCGCATAGGTGTTGAAAATTGGTTCGATCACCAAAGGCGCGAGCACCAGGCCGATGACGATGAAGGCCGCCGTCACGCCGGCCGCCCAGGCCCACCAGAACCGACGCGCACGTCGGATCAGGGCATAGATCGCCGCCAGCAGCAGTGACGTCGCCACGACCGAGATGGCTGCGCCGATCACGGCCTCGCCCAGCCAGCCGCCCAGGGCCTGGCTGGTCAGTCCATACTGTTTCTCTCGCCACCAGCCCTGATAGATCGCCCACGGCAGGGTCAGCGCCCAACTAATGGCCGAATAGACCAGGGCGACGACGAAACTGGCCAGGATCGGACGACGGCGGCGACGTTCGATCCGGCTGCGGATCACGACCAGCAGGCCGGTGCGCACGATGATCCAGGCGACTAGGGCCGAAACCAGGAAGCTCCACAGGATCAGCCAATGCGAACCGTGGGTATAGGCGATCGCGCGGGCCGTTTCTTGGGGCGACAAGGTCGCCAGCCATTGGGCCGTCGCGGCCGCCGGATCGAAATTCGTCATGGTTTTCTCCCTTGAGAGAACCAAACCGCGCGACCCGCGTTATGTCAGGTTAATTCGCATCCATGATGATTCTCGCCCGGCCACGCTTGAATCTTTCACGACTTTTTGTCACGCATTCTCCTGTCGAGAACAGGGGATGTCCCAGATGGCTCACAAGACGCCCAAGCAGGTCCTGGAAAGCTTGGCTCATGATATCGCCACCGTGTTGAAGAGCATGGGTGGCTCGGCGCATCAGAACATGGTGGTCGATTGCGTGGCGGCGATGAAGCGCCAGCGCGGCGAGGCGGTCAACCCGCCCGATCTTCGACAAAAGATCATCGAGACCTTTGAATACTATCGCGACTGGTTCGTTCGCCCGTTCGGCGAAGGCTCGCAGCGTTGGGCCCTGGCTGGCGACTTCGGCTGATTTCGCTGTCCTGAACGAAAAAGGCGCGCTCCCTGCGGAGCGCGCCTTCGTCGTTAGGACTGATCGATCAGATCAGAAGCGACGGATGTAGCTGACCGAATAGGCGTCGGCTTCACCACCGTTGTCGCGGTAGTCGCGACGGGTCCAGTCGGCGCGCACGCCGTTGACGCCGTCGAGGTAGTAGTTGGCGCCGGCGCCGTAGTTCCAGCTGTCGCCGCCCACGTCGGTGTTGGCGCCCGGGAACTCCTGCTTCAGCTCGGTGTGGCCGTAGCCGCCGCGTGCGAACAGTTCCAGCTTGTCAGAGACCGGCACCTTGCCGACCACGTAACCGGCGGCGTCCCACTCGTGTTTGATCTCGCCATCCACGCCCGCGACAGTGAAGTCGTCATGCTTCACGCCGACCGAGGCTTCGGTTTCCACAGCGATGTAACGGTTGAGGTTGACGCCAAGACGACCGGTGACGGCGCCCGTCGTTGCATTGTCGCCTTCAAGATGAGTGTAGCCTAGCGAGCCGTAACCACGCGGTTCAGGATTGGTTTGAGCAAAGGCCGGAGCGGCGATTGCGGAAACGGCGACAGCAGCGAGAAGAATGTTACGCATTGTTTCTTATTAACTCCTAGATGTGATGACCGAGCCGATCATCAGCCCCATCCAGCGAGTGCTTAAATAGGTCACGGCGTCATCTGTTCCAGGGGCGCAAAAACACGACGAATGCCTGTGGACGCAGGGACACATACAACGTTCCGTCAAGATCGGCGACTTTATGGCGCCGCAGCAAAAAGGGCGGCCTCGATCGAGACCGCCCTTCTTGGGTTCTTCCTGCTGAGGAGGCCTAGCGGTCCTTCTCGCGCTCCACGTTTAGCGCGGCTTGGGCCGCCGCCAGACGGGCGATCGGCACGCGGTAGGGCGAGCAGGAGACGTAATCCAGCCCGGCCTGTTCGCAGAAGGCGATCGACGACGGGTCGCCGCCATGTTCGCCGCAGATGCCCAGCTTGACCTCGGGCCGCACCTTGCGCCCACGCTCGGCGGCGATCTCGATCAGGCCGCCCACGCCGTCCTGGTCCAGCCGCACGAAGGGATCGGTCTCGAAGATGCCCTTGTCCAGATAGGCCTGCAGGAACCGGCCGGAATCGTCACGCGAAATGCCGAACGTCGTCTGGGTCAGGTCATTGGTGCCGAAGCTGAAGAACTGGGCGTATTTGGCCAGGTCCCCGGCGCGGATGGCGGCGCGCGGCAGTTCGATCATCGTGCCGACCAGATAGTCGATGCTCTGGCCCGTCTCCTCGAACACGGCCTTGGCCGTGCGGTCGGTCAGCTCGCGCAGATATTTCATCTCCAGGCCCAGGGCGACCAGCGGGTGCATGATCTCCGGCAGGGGCGCGGCGCCCGACTTCTGCTTGACCTCCAGCGCCGCCTCGATGATGGCGCGGACCTGCATCTCGTAGATTTCGGGATAGGCGACGCCCAGCCGGCAGCCGCGGTGGCCCAGCATCGGGTTGGTCTCGTGCAGTTCCTTGGCGCGGCGCTTGAGCTTCTCGGCGTCGATGCCGGACGAACCGGCCAGGGCGTCGATGTCTTCCTCGGTGTGGGGGATGAACTCGTGAAGAGGCGGGTCCAGCAGGCGCACCGTCACCGGCAGGCCGGCCATGATCTCGAACAGTTCGACGAAGTCCGACTTCTGGAACGGCGCGATCTTGGCCAGCGCCGCGCGACGGCCCTTCTCGTCGTCGGCCAGGATCATCTCGCGCACGGCGGCGATCCGGGTGTCGTCGAAGAACATGTGCTCGGTGCGGCACAGGCCGATGCCCTCGGCGCCGAAGCCGCGCGCGGTCTTGGCGTCCAGCGGGGTCTCGGCGTTGGCGCGGACCTTCAGGCGGCGCACCTTGTCGGCCCAGCCCATCAGGGTCTGGAAATCGCCGGTCAGTTCGGGCTCGATCATCGGCACGGCGCCGTCCAGCACTTCGCCCTTGGAGCCGTCGATGGTGATGACCTCGCCGGCCTTGAAGGTGCGGCCGCGCGCGGTGAACGTGCCCTTGGCCTCGTCGATATGGATCTCGCCAGCCCCGGAGACGCAGGCCCGGCCCATGCCGCGCGCGACGACAGCGGCGTGGCTGGTCATGCCGCCGCGGGCGGTGACGATGCCGCGCGCCGCATGCATGCCGTGGATGTCTTCGGGGCTTGTCTCTTCGCGCACCAGGATGACCGCCTCGCCCAGACCCGACATGCGCTCGGCCTCGTCGGCGTCGAAGACGATCTTGCCCGTCGCGGCGCCGGGCGAGGCCGGCAGGCCGGCGGCGACCACGGTGCGCGCCGCATTGGGGTCCAGCGTCGGGTGCAGCAGCTGGTCCAACGCCGACGGCTCGACCCGGCTGATGGCCTCTTCCTGAGAGATAACGCCCTCGGCGGCGAGGTCCACGGCGACCTTCAGCGCCGACTTGGCGGTGCGCTTGCCGTTGCGGGTCTGCAGCATCCATAGACGGCCCTGTTCGACCGTGAACTCGATGTCCTGCATGTCGCGGTAGTGGCTTTCCAGCTTGCCGACGACATCGACGAACTGGGCGAACACCTCGGGCATGGCCTCTTCCATCGAGGGGGCGGTCTCGCCCATCTCCTCGCGGCCGATCTTGGTCAGGGACTGCGGCGTGCGGATGCCGGCGACCACGTCTTCGCCCTGGGCGTTGATCAGGAACTCGCCGTACAGGCGCGCCTCGCCGGTCGAGGGGTTGCGGGTGAAGGCCACGCCGGTCGCCGACGTCTCGCCCATATTGCCGAACACCATCGACTGGACGTTGACGGCCGTGCCCCAGCTTTCGGGGATGTCGTGCATGCGGCGATAGAATTTCGCCCGGTCGTTCATCCAGCTTTCGAACACGGCGCCCACGGCGCCCCACAGCTGGTCCTTGGGATCCTGCGGGAAGGCGTGACCCAGTTCGCGCTCGACCACGGCCTTGTAGTCGGCGACCACCTTCTCCCAATCGGCGGCGGTCAGGTCGGTATCGACCGTGACGCCCAGGCGAT
Organism: Brevundimonas vesicularis; assembly: GCF_027886425.1. Taxonomy (NCBI): domain Bacteria; kingdom Pseudomonadati; phylum Pseudomonadota; class Alphaproteobacteria; order Caulobacterales; family Caulobacteraceae; genus Brevundimonas; species Brevundimonas vesicularis. Next base: position 2,718,954 of record NZ_CP115671.1, read on the forward strand.
CCTTGTGCTGGTCCAGCACCTCTTCGAAGTCGTCGTGGCTGAGGCCCAGCACGACGTTGGAATACATGGTGATGAAGCGGCGATAGCTGTCGAAGGCGAAGCGACGGTCGCCCGACAGCTTGGCCAAGCCTTCGACCGTCTGGTCGTTCAGGCCCAGGTTCAGCACCGTGTCCATCATGCCTGGCATGGACGCGCGCGCGCCGGACCGCACCGAGACCAGCAGCGGGTTTTCGACATCGCCGAACGTCTTGCCGACCACGCCCTCGACCTTGGCCAGGGCGGCCTGGACCTGGGCGTCCAGATCGGCCGGATAGGTCTCGTTGTTGGCGTAATAGTGGGTGCAGACCTCGGTGGTGACGGTGAAGCCCGGGGGAACCGGCAGACCCAGCGACGACATTTCCGCCAGATTGGCGCCCTTGCCGCCGAGAAGGTTCTTCATCGACGCGTCGCCGTCGGCGGAGCCTCCGCCGAAGCCGTACACCCACTGAGTCATCATGCAGTCCCTGAGCATTTCGGATCGTCCGGCGGGTTGGCCCCGCTCGCACATGCAACATGATCTAGCGCGTGAGAGCGGCCTTGACCATTGCGGATGTAACAATGCGTGAGGGGGTGGGCGGTTTCCTAGCGACGCGCGCGCACAACCTTGACGTCATCGTCTCCTCCCCATGAAATGGGAGGGGGACCGCGAAGCGGTGGAGGGGTTCTTGACGCACGAAGGCTCCGTCTCCCGCGCCCGCATCCTGCGCCGCGCCCTGACCCCGCCCGAAGCGCGACTGTGGGTTCACTTGCGCCGCCGCACGCTGGACGGTCTGAAATTCCGTCGCCAGCATCCGGCGGGCGTCTATGTGCTCGACTTTTATTGCGCCGAGGCGATGCTGGCGGTCGAGGTCGATGGCGAAAGCCACGAAGGCCGAGGCGAACACGACGCTCGACGCACGCGCTGGCTTGCGACCCAGGGCATTGCCGTCATCCGCGTCTCGGCCGAACAAATGCGGTTGGACCTGGGCGACGTGCTCGATTTCATCGCCGACAGGGCGAGAGACCGAATCCGAAGCTGAAACACCCCGTCTCCTCCCCATGAAATGGGGAGGTGGCGCGGCGCGCTTGCGCCGGGACGGAGGGGTTCTTCACCGCATCGCAGCCGTGGGACGTCAAGAGCCCCTCCACCACTTCGTGGTCCCCCTCCCCACAAGTGGGGAGGAGACAATGCGGCCCCTACCCCGCGATCTGGCCGAAGTCGGCGACCTGACCCATGACGTCGCGGACCTGGCCCAGGAGCTTCAGGCGGTTTTCGCGTTCTTCGGGGACGTCGGAGTTGACCAGAACGTCGTCGAAGAAGCGGTCCACGGGCGCGCGCAGGCGCGCCAGGGCCGTCATGGCGGCGGCGAAGTCCTCGGTCCCCAGCGCGGCCTCGACGAAGGTGCGGGCGGCGCCGACGGCGAAGGCCAGGGTGGTCTCGGCCTCGGGCTGGTTCGGCAAGCCGGTCTGAACCATGCCGGTGGGCACGGGCCCCTTCTTCTCCTCGGCGCGCAGGATGTTGGAGGCGCGCTTGTAGCCGGCCAGCAGATTGGCCCCGTCGTCCGTGGCGAGGAAGGCGGCCAGCGCCTCCACCCGACGCACGATGCGGACAAGGTCATCGTCGCCCAGAGCGAAGACGGCGGCGACGAGGTCGTGGCGTTGGCCTTGGTCGCGCAGGAGCACGGTCAGGCGGTCAACAAAAAACGCTAGGAGATCGGCTGAATAACTGGTGTCTGCGCCTAGCTTACGGCCGGTGATTATCATCGTGCCGGCCGGCTTCATTATACCCGCCAACGATCCACGCACCTCATTCTCCAGCACCAGCCGGATCACGCCCAGCGCCGCTCTCCGAAGCGCGAACGGATCCTTCGATCCTGTGGGCTTCTCGTCGATGGCGAAGAAGCCGACCAGGGTGTCCAGCTTGTCGGCCAGGGCGACGGCGACCGTGACGGGCGCGGTCGGGACCGTGTCGGCGGGGCCTTGGGGTTTGTAGTGGTCGCGGACGGCGTCGGCGACGGCGTCGGAATGGCCGGCGAGACGGGCGTAGTAGCCGCCCATGATCCCCTGCAGTTCCGGGAATTCGCTGACCATGCCCGACAGCAGATCGGCCTTGGACAGGCGGGCGGCGGTTTCGGCCTCGTCGGCGTCGGCGCCGACCAGCGGGGCGATCTCGCGGGCCAGGGCGGCGATGCGCTCGACGCGCTCGGCCAGGGTGCCCAGTTTGGCGTGGAAGGTGACGCCGGACAGTTTGGCGTTCCAGGCGTCGAAGCCGACCTTCTGATCCTCGTCCCAGAAGAAGCGGGCGTCGTTCAGGCGGGCGGACAGGACGCGGCTGTTGCCGGCGGCCAGGGCCTTGCCGCCGTCGGTCGCCTCGACATTGGCGACGACGAGGAAATTGGGCGCCAGGCCATCCTTGGACGGATCGCGAACGGCGAAATACTTCTGGTGCACCTTCATCGACAGGCGCACGACCTCGGGCGGCAGGGCCAGGAACTGCGGGTCCATGTCGCCCAGGATCGGGGTCGGCCATTCCGCCAGACCCGCCACCTCGTCCAGCAGGCCGTCGTCATCGACCAGGGCGAGGCCGCGCGCGGTGCAGGCGGCCTTGGCCTGTTCCAGAATGCGCAGCTTGCGATCGGCGACGTCCAGCAGGACGAAGTTCTTTTCCAGTTGGGTGCGGTAATCGACGAAGTCGCTGACGCGCAGCAGCTCGCCGGAACCCAGGAAGCGGTGGCCCTCGGTGATCGCGTCGCTCTGAATCCCGTCGATCTCGAACGGGACCACCTTGCCATCGAACAGGCACAGGATGCGCTTGATCGGACGCACCCAGCGCAGCGTGCCGGACCCCCAGCGCATCGACTTGGGCCAGGGGAAGGTGCGGACGACCTGATCCACCGTTTCGGCGACCAGGTCCGTCGTGGCCCGGCCCTTGGACGACAGGACGGCGAACAGGACGCCGTCGCGCTCGGTCAGTTGATCGCGCGTCAGGCCGGTCTTGCGCAGGAAGCCTTCCAGCGCCTGTTCCGGGGCCGAGGCGCGCGGGCCCTTGACCTCTTCCTCGCGGTCCGGCGTGGCCGTGGGCAAGCCGTCGATGACCAGCGTCAGGCGGCGCGGACCGGCATAGGTCGTCAGCGCGTCCCACGTCAGGCCGGCAGCCTTCAGCCGGTCGGACACCATGCGGTCGAGGTCGCGCGCGGCGCCCTGCTGCATCCGGGCGGGGATTTCTTCAGAGAAGATTTCGAGAAGAAGTTGGGGCATCAGGCGGTTTTCCGCTCTTGTTCGACATAGGCGAGGGCGCAGGCTTTGCAGAGTTCGCGGATGCGGCCGATGTAGCTCTGGCGTTCGGCGACGGCGATGGCGCCGCGGGCGTCCATCAGGTTGAACAGGTGACTGGCCTTCAGAACCTGGTCGTAGGCGGGCAGGACCAGCGGCTGATCCTGCGGGCCGCGCATGTCGAGCAGGCGCTGGACCTCGCCCACCATATCCTCGAACCGGCGCTTCAGCCCGTCGACGTCATAGCCGTGGAAGTTGGCTTCCGACTGTTGCCGCTCGTTCTCCAGGAAGACCTCGCCATAGGTCAGGCCCTCCTTGGTGAACTTCAGATCATAGACGTTGTCCACGCCCTGCACATACATGGCCAGACGCTCCAGCCCGTAGGTCAGCTCGCCCGACACCACATCGACCTCGATGCCGCCGACGCCCTGGAAATAGGTGAACTGCGTCACCTCCATCCCGTCGCACCAGACCTCCCAGCCCAGACCCCAGGCGCCGACGGTGGGGTTCTCCCAGTCGTCCTCGACGAAGCGAATGTCGTGCAGTTTCGGATCGATGCCGATGGCCGCCAGCGACCCCAGATACAGCTCCTGAAGGTTGTCCGGGTTCGGCTTCAGGATGACCTGGTATTGGTAATAGTGTTGGAGGCGATTGGGGTTTTCGCCATAGCGGCCGTCGCCGGGACGGCGGCTGGGCTGGACATAGGCGGCCTTCCACGGCTTGGAGCCGAGCGCGCGCAGGACGGTGGCGGGATGCAGCGTGCCGGCCCCGACCTCGATGTCATAGGGTTGCAGAATGGCGCAGCCCTGCTCGCCCCAATAGCGGTGGAGAGTCAGGATCAGGTCCTGAAACGCGAGCGGCTCGGTCGAGGTGGTCAAATCGGGCTCTTGGGGAGGGGCTGCAAAAAAGACGGCGGACCATAGGGCCCGCCGCCTTCCGCTTCAACACGCTACCGAGCGAGCGCGTGGATGACCCTGATCAGTTCGGGGTCGGCTTGGCTTCGGCCGCGCCGTCGGCGGCGGGATCAGCCGCATCAACCGGCGGCGTGGCCGGGGTGTCGACCTGACCGTCAGTCGGATTGACGACCGGCGACGAGGACGTGGTGGTCGTCATCGCGGCGGGCTGGCCGTTCGGCGCGGTCGGGGCCGGCGTCGCTTCAGCATCCGGCGTCGCCTCAGCGGCCGGAGCGGCGGCTTCGGCGGGCGCGGCGGCCTCTTCATCGCCCATGGCGGCCATGGAATTCGCCGGGTTCAGGACCTTGTCGATCGGGAAAATGGCGCCGTTCGAGGCGTCCAATTCTGCGCTGACCACGGTCGCGCCGTCAGCCTTGATGGCCGAACCGGTGCCGTCCAGCAGGACCTGGCTCTCGGCGGCCGTCTCTACGCCGCCCTTCTTGCCCATGATCTGGTCGGGCGTCACGTCGGCGACGATGACGTGATACAGCAGCAGCTGGCGCAGTTCGGCGGCGTTTGCCGGGTCCATCAGACGGGTACGCTCGGCCTCGGGCACGGCGGCGAAGGCGGCGTCGGTCGGGGCGAAGATCGAGATGGCCGGGCGGCTGGCCAGGGTGTCGGTCAGCTGGGCGGCGTCCAGCGCGGCCAGCAAGGTGGTGAACTGACCGCTGGCCTTCAGCTTGTCGACGACGGTTTCGCCGGCGACGGGCGTGGTCGCCTCTGCAGTCGTGGTCGTGGTCGCGGCGGCCTCAGCCGTCGGAGCCGGCGTCTGCGGCGTGGCTGGCATGGCCGGATCGGTTTGCGGCATGGTCGCCGGGGCGGGCGTGGTCGTGGTCGCCGGGGCGGTCATGTCCTGAGCGAATGCTGGGGCGGCCATCAGGCTGACGACGGCGGTAGCGGCAAGCAGTTTTGCACGAAGCATGGCGATTTCCTTTTTCCTGTTTGAGGATCGCCACGGGGGAGACGGCGACCCGTTCCAGACATCGGAACTGCCGACTCAAATCAGAACGCCGTGATCTGGTTCCGAGATTTCGAAACAATGCGTAACGTTTGTGATGATCTGGGCGAGACCTGGGCGAAATCGCCGGTTTTGCAGTCTGATGGCCGGTATTCGGCCACAAAGCTTTAGCGTTGCTGTACGGACAGCTGCGTTGCTTTGACCCAGGCCTTGGGATGTGCGGCGGACAATGCGCGCGAAGCAGATTGGGCCGCGTCGTCGCTGGGATACAAACCGAACACCGTCGCGCCTGAGCCGGACATTCGCGTCAGGGCGATCTGGTCCGTCACCGCCACCGCCGACAGGGCCGCGTCGATCGCCGGCGTCAGGGACAGTGCAGGCGCTTCAAGATCGTTGCGCTGGGCCGACAGCCATTTGATGACAGCGGCGATTGACCAGTCCTGGGGCGGCGTGGGTCTGTCGGCGGCCTGCACCCGCCCTTGATCATAGGCGCGATAGACGGCGCCGGTCGGCGATGGGACGCCGGGATTGAACAGCACGGTCGGCAGCGGCGGCAGTCGGGGTTCGTCGGTCAGCACGTCTCCCCTCCCCTCGGCCCAGGCCGTGCGCATCCGCAGACACATCGGCCCGTCCGCGCCGACGACGCCCGCAACCGCCTCAAGCGCGTGGTCGTCGAGATCGAGCGCAAGGACGTCGCGCGCCAGCTTCAGCGCCGCGCCCGCATCGGACGATCCGCCACCCAGCCCCGCCGCGATGGGCAGGCGCTTGTCCAGCGTGACCTTCAGTTTCGGCTCTCCGATGCCGCAGGCCTCGCCCAGCTGACGCAGCGCGCGCAGGATCAGATTGTCGTCCGTCGCGCCCAGCCCGCCGCCGAAGGGCCCGTCGACCGTCAGCGACAGGCGATCCGCCGGCTCGACCGACACGCGATCCCCGACATCGGCGAAGGCGACCAGGCTGGACAGCGGATGATAGCCGTCAGCGTCCACCGCGCCGACGTGTAGGAACAGATTGATCTTGGCCGGCGCCAAGGCGGTCAGGGCAGGCATGACCTATTGCGCGACGCCCTGAGCGCTCGGCGCGCCGTCCAGCCCATTGGCGATCTTGCGTTCGACCTCGGCCCGACGTTCGGGTTCAGGCTCCAGCACCAGGACGCGATTCCACAGCCAGACGGCTTCGCGTTGACGGCCGACCTTCCAATAGGCGTCGCCGAGGTGATCATTGATCTCGGCGTTGGACGGTTCCTTGTCGACAGCCTCTTCCAGCGTATTGACGGCGGTTTCGTACTGGCCCTGTTTGAACTGCGCCCAGCCCAGCGAATCCTGGATGTTGCCGTTGTCGGGCTCCAGCGCATGAGCGCGGGCGATCATTTCGGCGCCTTCCTGGACGCGCAGCCCCTTATCGACCCAGAGATAGCCGAGGTAGTTCAGCATATCGGCGTCGTTCGGCGCGGTCTGAAGCGCGGCCCACAGTTCGGCCTCGGCCTCGGGAACACGACCCAGCGCCTCATAGGCGGCGCCGCGCAGGAAGTGGACGCTGGCGCCCTGATCAGCGGTGTTCAGAAGCGGCCCGTCCAGCAGGGTCAGCGCCTCGTCATGCTGTTTTAGCTGCATCAGCTGACCGGCCAAGACCAAGGCGATCTGCCGATCGTCGGGGTTGGCCGCGGCGGCGCGGCGCAGTTCGGTGAGCGCGTCCTGCGACTGGCCGTCTTCCTCCAGCGCCACGGCCAGCTGAGCGCGGGCGGCGGCGTAGAGCTGCGGATCGGCGGTCCCGACCCGCGACAGGGCGTTGCGGGCGGCGGATTTCAGCCCGGCGCGGGAAAGCACCTGGGCCAGCTGATATTCCGTCTCGTCATCGTCGTGCAGGTTCTGGGCGAGGCGCAGATAGACGGCGGCGAACTCGTTGCCGCGCTCGGCCGAAGCCTGGGCGGCGGCGGTGATCAGGCCTTGGGCGGCGCCTTCGCGGAAGTCGGGCAGGGCGGGCGGGCGGGCGCCGTCCTTCAGCCGTTGCAACGCGCGGGCCACGCCCGGATCGAAGGGCTGGACCGCCATGGCGGCTTCATACAGGGCGACGGCGTCGTCGCGGCGTCCGCGCCGTTCCAGAAACTCGCCATAAGGGCGTTTGAAGAGGGCGCCGACGCCGGCGACTTCGGAAGCGGTCTTCAACTCGACCTCGGCCCCGGCATAGTCACGTCGCTTCTCCAGCAGGGCGGCGCGATTGATGCGGGCGAAGGCCAGGGTCAGGGGATCGCCGGCGGTCGGGACCGGCTGAAGCGCCCGAGTCCAGTCGCCGGCTGCGGCGGCGATCCACGGCGCAACCAGCAGACCGGCGCGCGCGTGCGGGGCGCCGATGGGCTGACGGCCCAGTTCGGCGTTCGGCGTCCTGGCGTCGCCGCGCACGAAGTCCTGAACCAGACGCACCAGCCGCCCGCCCTCAACGAACGCCGGAGACGCGGTCGCATCGGTCGGGGCCAGGGCGGCCGCCACATCCAGATCGCCGGTCAGCAGGGCGGAGGTGAAGGCCTGTTCGCGCACGCGCGGCTGTTCCGGCGTCAGTCGTTCCGCCTGGGCCAGGTAGTCCGAGCCCGTCGCCCCCTCGCCCTGCATCAGGGCCAGCTTGCCCGCCAGATACAGACCATAGGCGCTGCGGCCCTCGGCGTTCGTCGGGATCGGCGCCCAGACGGCCGGGATCGCCGGCGTCGCGGGCGTGTCGGTGATGATGATGTGAGGATCGGGCGCGGCCTCGGTCGGCGCCTGAGCCGGCGCCGTCTGGCCCGGCTCCGGGATGACGGCCGGCGGATGGGTGTCCGGCGTCGGGGCGGGCGGGGTCGTTTGCTGCGCCGAGGCATGGCCGGCAAGCGCCACGGCGAGGACGGTCAGGGAGGCGGCGAACACGCGAGAACGGAAGGCGATCATGCCCGGACCCTTCACGCTTTTGCGGCGGCGGGCAAGGGCGGAACGCCGCCCTGCCCCGTTCCGTCACATGTTCGGATAGTTCGGACCGCCGCCGCCCTCGGGCGTGGTCCAGACGATGTTCTGCGACGGATCCTTGATGTCGCAGGTTTTGCAGTGGACGCAGTTCTGGGCGTTGATGACGAAGCGCGGATCAGCCTTGGCCGCCTCGTCGCCATAGACGACCTCGTACACGCCGGCCGGGCAGTAAAGCCGCGCCGGCTCGCCGTACTTGGGCAGGTTGACGCGGATCGGGATCGACGGATCCAGCAGCTTCAGGTGGGCCGGCTGGTCCTCGGCATGGTTGGTGTTGGAGATGAACACCGAAGACAGCTTGTCGAACGACAGCTTGCCGTCCGGCTTCGGATAGGCGATCGCCTTGTGGTCGGCGGCCAGGCCGGTCGAGGCGGCGTCGGTCTTTTCGTGCTTCAGCGTCGGGATCGGCGACAGGCCGCCGAACAGGGTGCGGCACCACATGTCGAACATGCCCAGCGCCCCGCCCAGCGTCGTGCCGAACTTGGACAGCAGGGGCTTGGCGTTGCGGACGACCGACAGCTCCTTATAAACCCAGCTCTTTTCGAAGGCGGTCTGGTATTCGACCAGTTCGTCGCCCGCGCGCCCGGCCTGAACCGCCTCGTAAGCGGCGTCGGCGGCCAGCATGCCGGTCTTCATGGCATTGTGGCTGCCCTTGATGCGGGGCACGTTCACGAAGCCGGCCGAACAGCCGATCAGCACGCCGCCGGGGAAGCTCAGCTTCGGGATCGACTGCAGGCCGCCTTCGGTGATGGCGCGCGCGCCGTAGGAGATGCGTGTTCCGCCCTCCAGGTGCTGAGCGATCTCGGGGTGGTGCTTGAAGCGCTGGAACTCGTCGAACGGCGACAGGAACGGGTTCTTGTAGTTCAGGTGAACCACGTAGCCGACGGCCACGTAGCGATCGCCGAAGTGATACAGGAAGCTGCCGCCGCCGGTGTGTTCGTCCAGCGGCCAGCCGGTGGTGTGCTGGGCCAGGCCGGGCTGGTGCTTGTCGGCCGGCACCTGCCACAACTCCTTCAGGCCGATCCCGTATTTCTGGGGCGACTTGCCGTTCTGAAGCTTGTGCTTGGCGATGATGGTCTTGGCCAGGGAGCCGCGCACGCCCTCGGCGATGAAGACGTATTTGCCGTGCAGTTCGATGCCGGGCTGGAAGTCGCCGGTCGGCTTGCCCTCGCGGTCGATGCCGAAGACGCCGGCGACGACGCCCTTCACCTGACCCGTCTCTTCTTCCCAGACGACGTGGCTGGCGGCCATGCCGGGATAGACCTCGACGCCCAGGGCCTCGGCCTGCTCGCCCAGCCAGCGCGTGACGTTGCCCAACGAGGCGATGTAGCAGCCGTGATTGTGCATGAAGGGCGGCATCAGCGGCATCGGCAGCGACGCCGACCCCTGCGGGCCCAGCAGCAGGAACTTGTCCTTCGTGACCGGCGTCTCCAGCGGCGCGCCGCGTTCCTTCCAGTCGGGGAACAGCTCGTTCAGCGCCTTGGGATCGATGACCGCGCCCGACAGGATGTGGCCGCCGACCTCGGCCGCCTTTTCCAGAACGGCGACGGTGATCTCCTTGCCGTCCTTTTCCGCGCGCTGCTTCAGGCGGATGGCCGCCGACAGGCCGGCCGGGCCGCCGCCGACGATCACGACATCATATTCCATGATCTCGCGCTCGACGCCGTTCAGCGCCTCCAGCGGCGGCAGATTGTCGATGATGGCGTCCTGACGGGCGTTTTCCGCACCGCCTTCGATGGCGTCTTCAGCCATGGTTTCCCCTGAATCCCGGTTATCTGTGTGGTTATGCCGCTTATCGGAAGGTGACGCGAGGGCGGTCAAGGCTTATCGGTGGTCCGACACATGAACGCGCAACCCCATGACATCGCTGCAGTCGAAAGCCTGCTCGCCTTCTGGCGGGATGCGGGGGTCGACGCCTGCTATGGCGATGCGCCCGTCGATCACACCCATGTCGCCCCGCCGCCGGCCGTAAAGGCGGTGCAGAGGGCGACGGCCTCGGTCGTCATGCCCCTGGCCGGCGTCAACGCCGATGACGCCCTCGCCGAGGCGCGGCGGCTGGCCGCAGGCGCCGCGACGCTTCAGGATCTGGCGGCGGCGGTCGCGGCGTTTGAGGGCTGTCCGCTGCGCGGCATGGGCGCAACGCAATCGGTGTTCGGACGCGGCAACCCCAACGCCTCGGTTCTGATCGTCGGCGAAGGTCCCGGCGGCGATGAGGATCGGGCGGGGCAACCCTTCGTGGGCAAGGCCGGGCAGTTGCTGGACCGGATGCTGGCGGCGGCGGGCCTGACTGACAAGGTGTTCATCACCAACACGGTCTTCTGGCGTCCGCCCGGCAACCGCACCCCCAGCCCGCAGGAACAGGCGGTGTGCGCGCCCTTCGTCGAGCGCGCCTTCGCCCTGCTGAAGCCCAAGGCCGTGCTGCTTCTGGGCGCAGCCTCGGCCAAGTCGGTGCTCGGCGCCGAGGAAGGCATCATGAAGCTGCGCGGCAACTGGAAGGAATGGCGCCTGCTGGAAGGGGCGGTGTCGGCGCCCGTTATGCCGACCCTGCATCCCGCCTTTCTGCTCCGTCAGCCACAAGCGAAACGACAGGTGTGGAGCGACCTGCTTTCGCTGGCCGTTCGCCTTGAAACGGACTCGGTTGAAGAACAAGGCTAATCGCGGCATGTTCGCATGCTGACGACCGATCGCCATACACGCGCCCGTAGCTTACGCGCGTCGCCAACGAGGGGGCCGCCGCTTATGTTTCTGTTCCGCCGCGCGATACTCGCGTCGACGCTTGTCCTTGCGTTCTGCGCCGCCACGACGGCGGCGACCGCCGAGACGCCCTACGGGTCAACCGCCGAGGCCAGTGCCGGTTCCGGACGTCCCACCGCGCTGAGCTCGGCCGACAGAATCTCCTACACCACCGCCTTTGACGCCCTGCGCCGCGGCGATATCGAGACGGCCCGAATGGCGGCCCGTCAGGCGCAGGACCGCGTGTTGCTGGGTCAGGTCGAGTTCGAGAGCCTGTTTCATCCCGACCATGTCGCCACCTATGAAGAGCTGACGGCCTGGCTTGAGACCTATTCGGATCTGCCGTGCGCAGACCGAGTCTATACGCTGGCGCTGCGTCGTCGCCCCGACGGCGCGCCCGAGCCGGTGCGTCCTGGCGGCGTGCTGGGCCGCACTTGGAACAGTCTGGTCAGCGCCGTGTCCGGCGACGGCGGCGTGACCGATCCGGCCAAGGCGGCGCGCGTCGCCTACAACAATGACGACCTGACCGGCGCCTCGGCCCTGGGGCGCCAGATCGGCGACTGGTGGACGGTCGGCCTGGCGGAATGGCGCCTGGGCCAGTTCCACGAATCCTTCGCCGCCTTCGAACGCGTCGCCAACGATCCAACCGAGGACGCCTGGGTCCGCGCCGGCGCCGCCTTCTGGACCGCGCGCGCCGCCGCCCAGTCCGGTCGCCAGGATCGCGTCACAGACTATCTGCGCCTGTCGGCCCAGTGGCCCGCCACCTTCTATGGCCAGATCGCCCTGCGTCAGCTCGGAGAAGAGCCGACGATCGAGAACATGGGCCCCCGCCCCTACGAAGCCGAGCCACGCCTGCGCCGCGCCGCCTATGTGCCCCAGAGCGCCGCCGTCGAACCGACCGCCCTGGAAGCCTTCGTCCAGGCCGACGCCCGCGCCAAACGCACCGTCGCCTTCTATGAGGTCGGGCGCAACGCCGACGCCGAGACCGAGCTGCGGTCGGGGCTGCGCACCGCCGTGGGCGATGCGGCCAAGATGTGGACGGCCCTGGCGCGCGCCATCCTGCCGGTCAACAACGGCGACGCCACGCGCATCGATGCGAACCGCTATCCGATGCCGGACCTGGCGCCCGAAGGCGGCTTCGTCATCGAGCGGGCGCTGGTCTATGCCCTGGCGCGCAAGGAGACCGACTTCAATCCCAACGCCCGGTCCAGCGTCGGCGCCTATGGGCTGATGCAGGTCATGCCGACGACGGCGGCCGAAATGACCGGCGATCGCACCTTCGTCTCGGACCCGACCAAGCTTCTGGTTCCGGCGGTAAACATGCGTCTGGGCCAGGCCTATATCAACAAGATGCTGGCCCTGCCGGCCTTCCAGGGCGATCTGCTGCGGGCCGTGGCCTCCTACAACGCCGGGCCTGGGCCGATGCTGGCGGCGGTCAGGAAGTTGGGCGCGGACGCCGACCCCCTGCTGCTGATCGAGACGATCGACGTGCCCCAAGCGCGCGACTACGTCGAAAAGGTTATGGCCAGCTACTGGATCTATCAGCGGCTGTTCGGCGGCCCACTAAAGACACTGGACGCCGTCGCGTCGGGCGCGCGCGCCGTTCCGATGGCGCTGGATTACGTCGCCCCGCCTCCGCAGGCCGAGCCGGTCCTGATCGCCGAGACCACGCCCATCGCCGGCGCGCGCTGACCTCTCAGAAGACCGCGAACAGCAGGCTGGCCCAAAACGCCGCCCCGACCAGGGCCGCAAGCCCATAGGCCATAACCGGATTGAGGCCGCGCTCAGCGGCTTGGGTCGGAGGGCTGGGCAGGATCGGGCTCGTCATCCCCATCGAGATAACAGCGTCCGCTTAACGCTGCGTCAGCCGGGATGGTTGTCGTGCGTTAAGCCCAGCGCGTCGGCTTCCCACTCAAGAAAATGCGGATGGGCCAGCAAGGTCTCGGCATAGGTCCGGGCCGTACCGTCGTCTCCATGGGCTGAGAGGTCCAGCTGGAAATGGCGGATGCGGGCGGCGACCGGCGTGAAGAAGGCGTCCGGCACGGACCAGTCGCCGAACAGATACGGCCCGCCCGCGCCGAACCGCTCACGCAGGCTCCGCCACAGTTCGACGATCCGGCGCAAATCCTTGGCCAGTCCCGGATGGTCCGGCGCGGATGCGCGACTGGGGCCGATCATCCAGTGATCCGGGCCGGTCGAACAGGCCGTGCGCAAGGCGGTGAAGCCGCCGTGCATCTCGCACGCCGCCGAACGCGCCAGCCAGCGCGCATGGGCGTCTGACGGCCAGAGGCGGGCTTGCGGATAGCGTTCGGCCGCCCAGACGGCGATGGCCATCGAATCCCAGATCACCTCGCCTTCGACCTTCAACACCGGGACAAGGCCGGACGGCGAATGCTCACGGATGCGCTGATCGGTGTCGGGCTGGTTCAGCGGCACGATGATCTCGTCGAAGGCCGCGCCGCAATGTTTCAGCACCAGCCACGGCCGCAACGACCACGTCGAATAGGCTTTGTCGCCGATCACCAGTTCCATCACGCGTCTCCTGTCGCCGCCATCAATGGCTCGCCGCCAGCTTCAGCACAACCAGGCCCGATGCGACCAGGGCGACGCCCGCGATCCTGAGCGGCGTCAGCGGCTCGCCCAGAAAGACCGCGCCCGCCACAAAGGCGCCGACCGCGCCGATGCCGGTCCAGATGGCGTAGGCCGTGCCCAGCGGCAGGGTCTTCATCGCCAGCGACAGCAGACCGAACGAACCGATCATGAAGACGATCATCCCCACCGTCGGCCACGGTCGCGTGAAGCCGGCCGACGCCTTCATCAGAAACGCCCAGACGACTTCGAGCAGGCCGGCGAAAACAAGGAATACCCAGGCCATGACATTCTCCCTGCATGGCGTCGGGTCGTCCCGGCGTTGGTCCCATGTGGGGGAGGTCGTCCTCCTGAAAGCGCGCTGAATCTGGGACAACGGCCTCCAAAGTCAACCGCGCCGTCCCGCAAACCTTGACTCCGCGCCCCCCACGACCGACACGACCCGCCCATGATCACGCGCTACTCCCGCCCCGTCGCCGCCGCCATCTGGTCCCAGGAAACCAAGTACAAGATCTGGTTCGAGATCGAGGCCCACGCCGCCACGAAGATGGCCGAGCTGGGCGTGATCCCCAAGGAATCGGCCGACGCCATCTGGGCCAAGGGCAAGGATGCGACCTTCGACGCCGACCGCATCGACGAGATCGAACGCACCACCAAACACGACGTCATCGCCTTCCTGACGCACGTCGCCGAGATCGTCGGCGAAGAAGCCCGTTTCCTGCACCAGGGCATGACCTCTTCGGACGTGCTGGACACCTGTTTCGCGGTTCAGCTGGCGCGCTCTTCGGACCTGCTGATCGAGGGCGTTGATCGGGTTCTGGCCGCGCTGGAGACCCGCGCTAAGGAGCATAAATACACCCCGACCGTGGGCCGTTCGCACGGCATCCACGCCGAGCCCGTCACCTTCGGCCTGAAGCTGGCCGGCTATCACGCCGAGTTCCAGCGCGCCAAACGCCGCCTGATCACCGCCAAGGAAGAGATCGCCACCTGCGCCATTTCGGGCGCCGTCGGCACCTTCGCCAACGTCGATCCGGCGGTCGAACAGTATGTCGCCGACCAGATGGGCCTGACGGTCGAGCCGGTCTCGACCCAGGTCATCCCGCGCGACCGCCACGCCGCTTTCTTCGCCGCCCTGGGCGTCGTCGCCAGCTCGGTCGAACGTCTCGCCGTCGAGATCCGCCACCTGCAACGCACCGAAGTCCTCGAAGCCGAGGAGTTCTTCGACAAGGGTCAAAAGGGCTCGTCGGCGATGCCGCACAAGCGCAACCCGATACTGACCGAGAACCTGACCGGCCTGGCCCGTCTGGTCCGTTCTGCCGTGACGCCCGCGATGGAGAACGTCGCCCTGTGGCATGAGCGGGACATCAGCCACTCCTCGGTCGAACGCGGCATCGGCCCGGACGCCACCATCCACCTGGACTTCGCCCTGCACCGTCTGGCGAATGTGGTCGAGCGGCTGAACGTCTACCCAGAGAATATGCAGAAGAACATCGACCGCCTGGGCGGTCTGGTGCACTCGCAGCGGGTGATGCTGGCCCTGACCCAGGCCGGCGTGTCGCGCGAAGACGCCTATGCCGCCGTTCAGGAGAACGCCATGAAGGTCTGGCGCGGCGAAGGCGCCTTCCTGGATTTCCTGAAGGCCGACGACCGCGTCACCCTGCCCGCCGACCAGCTCGAAGCCCTGTTCGACCTCGGCTACCACACCAAGAACGTGGACGTGGTGTTCAAGCGGGTGTTCGGAGACTGACGTCATGAGCGAGCGCACGATCCGGCTCAATCCCCGGCTCGATCCCCGCGACTATGCGGCGGCCTATGCGCGCGACGGCATGGTGCAGGTGCCCGATCTGCTGGATGAGGTCAGCGCCGAATGGTTGGAGCTTGCGCTCGAACACGACACGGCTTGGCATCTGTCCTTGAAGACGCCGGAAGGCGGCAAGCTGCTGTCGCCGCAAGACATGCAGGCCATGGGCAGAGATGCTATCGGCGCCCAGATGCAGCGCGCGCTGGGGGAGGGTCGCGACGGTTTCTCCTTCATCTATCTGGCTTATCCGATCATCACGACCTTGCTCACCGGCAAGGACGAGGGCCATGCGACGCACGCCCTGGTGCAGTTCTTCAACGACACGCCCTTCACCACATTCGCCAAGGCGGTGACCGGCGAAGCCAGCGTGACCAAGATCGACGCGCAAGCCACCTGGTTCCGGCCCGGCGACTTCCTGACCCAGCACGACGACACGGGCGTGGGCGAGCGACGGGCGGCCTATACGCTGGGTCTGTCGCGCGATTGGCGGCCAGATTGGGGCGGCCAGTTGCTGTTTCACGACGCCAACGGCGATATCGAGCGCGGGTTCAAGCCGGGCTTCAACGTCTGGACGGTGTTCAAGACGCCCCGCCAGCACTCCGTCGCGCCGGTCGCCGCCTACGCCGGCGGCAAGCGCCGCTCGATCACCGGCTGGCTGCGCGACGACCCGCCGGTCAAGTGACGGATCACACGGGCGATCGCAGGCTGGGGTTCGCACCCGTCGTCGATGCGGAAACCCGATTGTTGATCCTGGGCAGTTTGCCCGGCGACGCCTCGCTGAAGGCGGCGCAATACTACGCCCATCCGCGCAACGCCTTTTGGCCCCTGATCGGCGGTGTGTTGGGCGAGGACCTTGTAACCCTTCGCTATGAGCAGCGGCTGGATCGATTGACGGCGCGCGGCGTGGGCCTGTGGGATGTGATTGCGTCGGCGGAAAGGTCGGGCAGTTTGGATGCCGCGATCCGCTCGCCGGAGGCGGCTGATCTGCGCGGCCTGATCGGCAGCTTGCCGCGGCTGAGAGCGGTCGCCTTCAACGGCAAGCTGGCGGCCAAGTTGGGACGGCGCATTATCGGCGACGTCGCAGGCGTTCGCCTTATCGACCTACCCTCATCCAGCCCCGCTCATGCGATTCCACTGCCAAGCAAGGCGAACAGCTGGAATTCGTTGACTGATCTGGTAGAGTGATAGGTCTCTTGCTGCGAAGCAGCATAGAAATGCGCGCGAAAACTGAATGGTGAAGCTGCGATGTCTTGTCGCGCGGCATGCATCCATTGTGCGGTGTCGTGCGTAACGTTCCCGTTACCGCCTTGAGAGCGGCCCAAAGGGAACGAAACACATGACCAAACTTCGCAATCTTATGCTCGTCGCCGTCTCCGGCGGCGCGCTGATGGCGCTCGGCGCCTGCGGCAACGAGCCGGCCGCCACGACTCCGGCGGAATCGACCGCCATGGCTCCGGCCGACGGCGCCGCCATGGCCCCCGCGACCGACCCGATGGTGGGCGGCGCTGCCATGAGCCCGAACGAAACGATCGTCGCCAACGCCTCCAAAGCCTCCAACCTGACCACCCTGGTCGCCGCCGTGAAGGCCGCCGGCCTGGTCGACACCCTGCAAGGCGCGGGTCCGTTCACGGTCTTCGCCCCTGACAACGCCGCCTTCGACAAGATCCCCGAGGCGACGCGCACCAGCCTGATGCAGCCGGCGATGAAGGCTGATCTGACCAAGATCCTGACCTACCACGTGGTCGCCGGTCGTCTGACGGCCGCCGATATCGCAGCCCAGGCCGAGGCCAACGGCGGCACCGCCACGCTGAAGACGGTTCAGGGCGAAGAACTGAAGGTTTCGGCCGGCCCGAACAACACCTGGGTCATAACCGACGCCAAGGGCGGCAAGTCCACGATCACCCAAGCCGACGTGGGCCAATCGAACGGCGTCGTCCACGTCGTCGACACGGTTCTGATGCCGTAAAAATATTTGGTTTTGGGCGGCGACGCCTGAAACCAAATCTCGGCCCTGGTGTTCTTCAGGGGCGCGAGACGCACAGTACGCCGGGTGAGACATCCCCCCAACGTCCCCGGCAAGAAGAAAGGGCCGCACTTTCCCCCGGGTGCGGCCCTTTCGAATTCTCAGATCAGTCCAAAGACCGAGGCAATTACTCGCCGGCGCGAATCTGCTCGCGGGCGATCGAGGCCAGTTCGTCGATCTTGGAGCGAATCTCGCCCTCCGACACCGACAGGCCCGAGGCCTTGAAGTCGCCGGCAACCTTGCGGAACACGTCCTCGTCTCCCGGCTGTTCGAAATCGGCGCGCACTACGGCGGCGGCGTACTGGTCCGCGCTTTCGCTCGACAAGCCCATCTTTTCCGCAGCCCAAAGGCCCAGCATCCGGTTGCGCCGGGCGATGGCCTTGAACTCCTGCTCCTGATCGAGGGCGTATTTGGCTTCGAAGGCCTTTTCCCGATCGTCGAAGGTCGTCATTTCGCTCAGCAAAGCTCCGTCCACCCCGCTAACGTCGGGGCAAGCGCCGTCTATAGACCGCCCGCCCGCGAACGCAACCTGACTTCCGTCGCATGGACATCCTGTCCCCAATGATTGCGGCGCCGGCCATCCTCATTTGTATCGAGGGCCGCCTTCGGCTAAGGAGACCCCGAACGAGATTGACTGCCCGAACGATTCCGAAACGCGCCGCCAGGACCGGGTCTTCCCCCTCCACATATGGCCGCGCGATTTTTGTTTCTGGAGGGCGCCCGTAAGCCGGGACCGGACCATGAACAGCAAGCGCAAGAAGATCTACGAAGGCAAGGCCAAGATCCTGTACGAAGGACCCGAGCCCGGCACCCTGATCCAGTACTTCAAGGACGACGCCACCGCCTTCAATGCGCAGAAGAAGGCCGTTCTCGAAGGCAAGGGCGTGGTGAACAACCAGATCAGCGAGTTCATAATGTCGCGCCTGAACGGCATCGGCGTGACCAACCATTTCATCAAGCGTCTGAACCTGCGCGAGCAGCTGATCCGCGAAGTCGAGATCATTCCGCTGGAAGTCGTGTGCCGCAACATCGTCGCCGGCTCGATGAGCCAGCGCCTTGGCATCGAGGAAGGCACGCCCCTGCCCCGCTCGATCATCGAGTTCTATTACAAGAAGGATGAGCTCAACGACCCGATGGTCACCGAAGAGCACATCACCGCCTTCAACTGGGCCTCGACCCAGGAGCTGGACGATATGCTGGCGATGACGGTGCGGGTGAACGACTATCTTTCCGGCATGTTCAGCGCCGTCGGCATCACCCTGGTCGACTTCAAGATCGAGTTCGGCCGGGTGTGGGAAAACGACTTCAGCCGCGTCCTGCTGGCCGACGAGATCAGCCCCGACAGCTGCCGCCTGTGGGACGCCTCGACCGGCGAGAAGCTGGACAAGGACCGCTTCCGCCGCGATCTGGGCAATGTGATTGAAAGCTATACCGAAGTCGCGCGTCGCCTGGGCATCATGAAAGGCATGCCGACGGTGATTCAGGGAGGACTGCACTGATGGCCCCAACCGCTTCAAGCAAGGTCAAGGTTCACGTCTTCCTCAAGCCGGGCGTCCTGGATGTGCAGGGCAAGGCCGTCGAAGGCGCATTGCAAGGCCTGGGTTGGTCGGGCGTTTCCAACGCCCGCGTCGGCAAGCTGATCGAGTTCGACCTCGCCGGCGCCGAAGACCCGCAAGGCGAAGCCAAGAAGATGTGCGAGCAGCTGCTCGCCAACACGGTGATCGAAAGCTACCGCATCGAGGCGGCGTAAAGCCTGCTGTCTCCTCTCCCATGTCG